>DATIMA010000171.1:0-18031 GCA_035475915.1 Bryobacteraceae bacterium | reverse complement strand
CCATTCGGAAGTGAGCGTCATATGCAGCCCCGCGTCCGTTCCAGGATGCGCCTTCAGGTAATGAACGATATCGGGCACCCACGGCGTGGGCATCATCACGCTCAGCGATTTCGCCGCGCCTCTCTCGAGTACCCGTTCAATCCCGAGATCGGAGTCGTACGACATTCCCGCATCGTCCATGTGCAGGATAAGGACCCGGTCGGTCTTCTTCCAGCCAAGCCGTTCTGCATAAGTCGGCGCAATCTGGGCCAGGCAAGCGGAGCAAAACGGAGTGCTATCAGGTTCCTGAACATCAGCCCCTTCTCAGAAGTTCACGAAATCACTGCAGGTCGTCCGTTAATTCCATCTTGTTGTCGACTTCGGCGAAAATTGCGGCAATTTCGATCGCGGTGTCGGCGATTCGCAACGCACCATCCGGAGG
The DNA here is from genome assembly GCA_035475915.1 of Bryobacteraceae bacterium. Classification (GTDB taxonomy): domain Bacteria; phylum Acidobacteriota; class Terriglobia; order Bryobacterales; family Bryobacteraceae; genus Bog-105. Next base: position 17,610 of record DATIMA010000171.1, on the reverse strand, counting down.
GATCCAGGCCGCCTCAGGCGCGCCTTCTGTCAGATTCCACGCCGTGCGTTGCTCCGGATCGATGATCCACACGCATTGCGACCCCCAGGAAATATAGATTTTGGCTTTTTCCAAGGCGCGTGCCAGAGTGTCTCCGGGAGAAAGAATCTCAATGCAGAGGTCGGGCGCGGCCGTTGGGTAGCGGCCTTTAAATTTGCCGCGTACTGCGATAACATCCGGAACCGGCTCCACATCCTTAATCACTTTGAGCCGGACTTCCGATGCGGCATTCCACCCGGCTTTCCCCAGCAGCAGCATAATGATGCACTGCACAACGCCGTGCAAGGCAGTAGGCATAGCTTTGCGGACCGCTTTCCCGTACCAGTATTCATAGACCGGCTTGGCGCAGTCATAAAGCTTGTGGAACTCCTCGATGCTTAAGGGCAGAGGGCGAGCAGCCATGTTTCTATTATCCTTACTAAGCGAGGTCACATGCCCGCCCTGAATACCGATCTATACGAACTCACCATGGCGGCAGGCTATTTCTCGGCCGGAAAGGCGGACGAAATCGCGACGTTTGAGCTTTCAGTGCGGCGGCTGCCGGAGCCTCGCAATTTCCTGCTCGCGGCTGGGCTGCAGCAGGCGGTCGAATATCTGCAAACTCTGCGATTCGAGTCCGAGGAGATCGAATATTTGCGGTCTCTCTCGCAATTCCAGTACGCGCCTCCTGAATTTTTCAAGCTTCTCTCCGGGCTGCGTTTCACCGGCGACTTGTTCGCGCTCCCCGAAGGAACTCCCGTTTTTGCGAATGAACCCGTCGCCATTATTCGCGCGCCGCTCATTGAAGCGCAGCTTGTCGAAACATATCTGCTCTCAACTTTCGCTTTTCAAACCTGCGTTGCTTCTAAGGCGGCGAGGTGTGCGATCGCAGCAGAAGGCCGTCCGGTAGTTGAATTCGGCAGCCGCCGCGCGCATTCACCTAACGCGGGCATTTTGGCCGCCCGCGCCGCTTATATCGGCGGCTGTGCGGGAACCAGCAATGCGGAAGCCGGCATGCGATTCGGAATTCCGGTCTTCGGCACGGCCGCGCATTCCTGGACGATGGCGTTTGGCACTGAAGAAGAATCGTTTCACGCCTTGCAGCGGCTGCTTGGCCCATCCACCGTGTTTCTGATCGATACATATGACACGCTGGCAGGTGCGCGTCTTGCCGCAAAGCTGGGTAGGCCCATCTGGGGTGTGCGCCTGGATAGCGGCGATCTGGCATCCTTGTCGCACCAGGTCCGGCGGATTCTCGATAACGCCGGGTTGCAGGATGCGAAGATCTTTGCCACCAACGATCTTGACGAACATCGTCTCGCCACGCTCGTGGCTTCCGGCGCAGCCATCGACGCCTTCGGAGTGGGCACTCAGCTCGCCACTTCGGGAGACGCTCCGTCCATTTCGGCCGTCTATAAGCTGGTCGAACTGAAAACAAACGACGCACTTCAATACACCGCCAAGTTCAGCGACGAAAAGAGCACGCTGCCGGGAGCCAAGCAGATCCATCGCTATCCGGCTCATGATCTGGTGACGCTCTACGGGGAATGCAACAGTGATGCGGAAGCCCAGCCTCTGGTCCGTCCAGTTCTCATGGCCGGTCAGTCGCTTGAGCCATTGCCCTCAATCGAAGCAACGCGCGAACACGCAACAGCAGCGGTCGGTGCTCTGCCACCCGAGCTTCGTTCAATCGATCAGCCGGCGTCCTACCCGGTTCGCACAAGTCCGCGCCTGCTCGAACTCGCCGAAAGTCTGCGCTCGACTCGAACCTGACGTACAATTTGTCACGTTGGCCGGCAGTTTACTTGCGGCACCGGCTACTACAGCGATGAGCGATGCGGTGCCATCGCCCCTACACATTGGGTTCCGTAGGGATCGGGCATGCCCGATCCGATATTAGAATTGCTGTGACAGTTCACTAGTCTAGACAGTTTGCTATACAAAGATACGGATCGTATTGTGCGCGTTGCCCGAATCATCGCGCTTGCCGAGCAGGTCTTTGGGGATCGCGACAAAGCGCTGGCTTGGCTGCGGTCAGCGGATGACCGCACGTCGCTCAGCATGCTGCACACCGAACCAGGCGGCCGCCTGGTAGAGAGCATGCTGTGGCAAGTCGATGAGGGTGTTTACACGTGAGATGGCTCTGGCGGATCAGCAAACATTGCGATCTTGCAGGAACGGGCGGCGACACTACGACAAGCGCCTGTTCCGCCTAGCTCAAACTGAGCGCCATACTTGAAGTGTGAAGACCGTCTTCTTCGACGTAGACACCCAGCTCGATTTCGTCTACCCCGCCGGCGCGCTCGCGGTTCCCGGCGCAGAAGAGATCTTGAAGCAATTGACCGAACTCACGCAATTTGCCGCGGCCAACCATATCCAGATCATCTCGACGGTGGATGCGCACACGGAGGACGATCCTGAGTTCAAGATTTGGAAGCCGCATTGCGTCGTGGGCGCGGCCGGGCAGCAAAAGATTGCGGGCACATTGGCGGCTGCGGCAGATCCGCCGCAGATCATTTTCGAAAAACAGCAGATCGACGCTTTCGCGAGTCCGAGTCTTCGACCGCTCCTCGAAACCATCAAAGCGGACCATTATGTTGTCTACGGCGTTGTCACTGAGTACTGCGTCCAATCTGTGGCCTTTGGTCTACTGGATCTGGGCGCGCGGGTGGAACTGGTCACGGATGCAATCAAGAGTCTCGACCCTTCGTGCGAGCAGGACGTTCTGCAGCGGTTTCGCGCCAGAGGCGGACTAACGCTTGAAACTCACCAGGTGCTGGCCCGCGGGTAGAAGAACGGAACTGGAAGCCGGGAATGGCTGGCCGTCAAGCTCAATTGACGAGACAGGCGAAGCGAGCACCGCTATGGCCCGGCTGCGGCTGCTGTACGCCAACTCCACCGAATCCTTCGTAATGATCGCCGACTGTACCTGGCCGTTGAAATCGCTGATCGTAAGCGCGGGTATCTCAATGCCCGGCGTGAGCCGGTGCTTGCCGCACGGCGCAAGCACGAAGCTGCGGCTTTCGAGCGGCCAGGGTTTGCCATCGAGTTCCACAGGTCCTTGCCAGGCGATGCGCGTGGGCTCCGATGCTTCCACATCCAGCGCATCAATCCCGGACGCCCGCACGGTTGCTGTGCTGGCCGCGGCGGGCAGCAGCTTCAGATCCTGCTTCTCGATGGAATTCTCAAAGTAGAGCGCCACTCGCGAGAAGGAAACCGCCGCCTGATGCACCAGCTCAAATAGCTCCACCCCGGTCTGCTTTTTAGTCGGGTACACGTCCTGATAGCGCTCCACCACGTTAATATCGATCGCAATCTGGCTGCGATCAGGCGTGAGTTCTCGATATTTTTCGGCGAGTTTTGCGTACCGCTCCGGGCCGAGGTTCCAGAGCGTTGCGGGATCTTCCACCAGGAGCGTGCTCTTATGCGCGCGCATCAGCGGCAGGCTCTTCGCTACATCCGCCCCGAGAGCATCGCGGATTCCCGGCTCAAAGCGATCGTCGATGTGTGTCAGCACCACATCGAGGTAGGGCTTGTTTGCCTTCGATCGGTCGATCACATCCAGCCACTCCGCCTGCATGCGCGTTGCAAGGACGGCGCGATAATCCAGGAACTTGCGTAGCGCCTGCGGATGCGTCTCTGCGGCGTAAGGCGACCCGGCCTCAAACAGCAGCTTTGGATCGAAGCCGCCGATTTGCTTGAATTCCCCCCGCACATCGTCATTCATCGGCGTGAAGCGAGCTGGGTTCGATGCCCCTTCGAGCGATTCAAAATATAGCTCCGCAACGTTTACGCCGTCCCAATCGAATCTCTGGAGAAGCGCCTGGATCTGGCTTGCAACGGCCTTGCGGCAATCCGGGTTTTGCAGATTCATCAGCTTGCGCCAATCGAGCTGTGCGTCCTGGCCGACCGCGGTCTTCTCACGCCATTCGGGATGATCTGCCCAGAACTTCTCGCTGACGTGCGGCAATTCGACCCAGGCATAGACCAGAATTGCGTTCCGGTGGCAGGCCGCAATCAGGCGCTTCAGAAATTCATCTTGAACCGGATCGGGTTCCACATTATGCCACGCCGCAACGTGCAAGACTCCGATTCCGGCACTGCGCCAGCGGCGAGCCAGGTAATCGACATCGGCGCGAATGCGATATGAAGAATCGAAGAAGGCCCAGATCCCGGTTGCTTGCGCAGGAACCGGGAGTCCCAAATCTACCAGCGCGTGCAGCAGGTATGGATAGCGCTCAAATCCGGATGCGCCGGGCGAAGTTGCAATCCACAGGATGGCGCCGTGCCCCGTGCGCTTGCCCGCCAGCACGGGAATTCGCTTCCATTTCTCGCTCGCAAAGACTTCGAACCCGTCAGGCAGACTCACAGCAGGAATATCGGCGGCCTGCTCCCAGACGATTTGCATGTTCGGGTCATGGATATCGCAGATCTGGCGAACGGATATCGCCTCCGCTTTCGGCGAGATGCCCAGCCGCTGCGCGGCCGAACCGGCTCCTTCGACAATGACGATGTGATTTTCAGCCGTGGCATACAGATCGGCTTTCGATTCCGGACCTGCGACTAAAATGTCTGCCTCTGGCCCGGAACTCTCTCCAATGCCGATCGCGCCAAGGATCTTCTGCCACGCGTGATCATCCGCGCCGTCCGTTCGGAAGGTGGCGGCGCTGCAGCCGCATGCCAGGCCGGCTATCAGTGCCAATACAGTTGCGCTTCGCTTCATTTTGTTTTGGCGTACCAGAAGCTCACCCGGACGTCGTTGTAATTGGGCCGCCTCGGGTTGTATTGATTGTTGGTGTAGACGCCCCGAAGCAGATCGGTAGCGAAGTAGACGTTCGGCGGCATCCATGCCAGATGCACTTTGATGCCGGGGCCCATCTCAACCGTATTCGCCCAGTATTGGTTCTTCATGTCGCGTACGTAGTTCACATTGAATAGCCCCTGGAACGATTCCTTCTCGCTGATCCGGAACGTGCGCCCGGCCCGGTGCTGCGAATAGAACAGCCAGTCCTTATCGAAGCGGCTCACGTAAATGGCGTCTCCGGTCGTTTCGTAGAACAGCCCGGACGACCGGCTGCCCAACAGCTCTCCGAAACCTTTGGCGAAGTTCAGGCCGCCGCGATAATCGGGTATCGCCGTCCCGATGTCTTGCCTTCCGGGCAGGTATTTCACCGCCTCGCCGGCTTCCACCCAACCCGTCACGTGATGCCATGTCTTGCTGGATGCGCCTGCGCCGAAGATGAATGAGCTCTCCGAGAGATATTGAGGATCGATCACATGGGTGGGCAGACTGCTCTTCAGATCGCCGATAAAACGAGTCGAGATGTAGAAGGAAACGAACTTATTGGCGCCATGCAGGAACGGCAGCGGCACGGTCCGCTTCACCTGCCCATAAGTAAACACGTCCTTCCAGCGCGATGAAAACATGGGAAGCGCCCAAACCGTTGTCTGCGGCAGAACATCTCCGTTAAGCGTATGGAACGCCTTCGTTGCTTCGGCCGCAATCTGCGGATCATCCGCGTGGCGGGCCTGGTCGAAATAGCGAATCGCTGTCCCATCCTCTTTCGCCTGGTTGTACGCCCACGCGAGCTTCAGCGTTACCTCGGCATCGTTCGGGTTCTGCTCGTGAGCCTGCTCCAGGTACTTGATCGCGTCATTCGTATAGCCGAGCGCGAAGCTCTTCAAGCCCATCGTCTTGGCATCGGTTGCAACCGGATGAACGCTGGCGGGGACAACCTCCTTCATCTTGATGCCGCGCAAAGCGTTCAACTGCTTTCGAGCGGCCTGATCCCGCGGGTCAATGTGCAAAATTGCTTCAAATTGCTCGATGGCTTCCGGTTCCTTCTTCATCGCGAGATACAAGTAGGCCAATTCCCGCCGCAGCGTCACGTTTTGCGGATCCAGCTTCAGCGCGTTGACGAATTCATACGGATACGGATAGCGCCGGTCCATCTGGGCCAGCGCCAGCTCTGCCGTACGTGAATCGTTTGAACGCGAAGCGGCGAGCAGCGCGGCGTTTGCTTCATCCATGCGGTTCAACGGCCGCCAGACGCGCGCCAGAATTACCAGCAATTCGCTGAGCTGCGGCTTCAGTTCCCGGCAAATCTCATACTGCTCGGCGGCCAACGGCAGTTCATCGCGTAACTCGGCAAGCTGGGCCAGTTCCCAATGAGCGCTGAACGTGGACGGGTCTTTCGGATTGGCCGAACGCGCCAGCGCTTCCTTCCAGCGTGCAATCCCGCTTGCCAGCGGCCGGTCTATATTCTGGAACGCCTGCTCCGCCGTCGCGCGTGTCGCGGGGGTTCCCGTCTGCCGCAGCTTATTGAACATGCGCCGGGCTTCAATCGGCTTCTTCGTCTCGAAGGCGAGAAATGCAAACTCAAGCGCCGCGGTTTCGTCCCTTGCGTTCACCTTCAAAGCATGTTCGAACTCGTCGCGCGCTTCGGCATTATCGCCGGTTTTCAGCAGCGTGTAGGCAAGGTCCTTGTGCGCCCCCGCGTTGCCCGGCTGCTTCGCCAAACCGGCCCGAAAAGCGCTGATGGCCGTGTCGTAATCCTTCTTCGCCAGGGCCGCGTAGGCCTGGTTCAACTCGGCGTCTCCGGGCTGCTGGGCAAGGGCGGGAAGCGCCAGGGCAAACACCATCAGAAATGTGGAAAGGCGCGTCACGACTGGCTGTTAGAGTAGTAGCCGTCAAGGATTGAACTTCTCGTTATGCCCCGTTTCCCCGGTGTCGATTACATGCAATTCGATTCGCTGCTGAGCGAGCAGGAGCGGATGGTGCGCCAAACCGCGCGGCAGTTTGTCGATGACCGTATTCTGCCCGTCATTCGCGACGCGTACAACAACGCAGCATTTCCGAAGCAGCTCATATCCGAAATGGGCGGGCTCGGATTTTTCGGCGCGAACCTCGAAGGCTACGGCTGCGCCGGAATGAACAATATCGAGTACGGCCTCATCATGCAGGAACTGGAGCGCGGCGATTCCGGTCTGCGCAGCTTTGTCAGCGTTCAGGGCGCGCTGGTCATGTATCCGATTCATGCCTTCGGCTCTGAGGAGCAAAAACAGCGCTGGCTGCCGAAGCTGCAATCGGGTGAGGCCATCGGCTGTTTCGGGTTGACGGAGCCGGATTTCGGCTCAAATCCTGCCGGAATGCGGACAACGGCTGAAAAGCGCGACGGCAATTGGGTGCTCAATGGCGAGAAGACGTGGATAACAAATGGATCGCTGGCGGACGTAGCGATCGTGTGGGCCCGCACCTCCGAAGGCATCCGCGGATTTCTGGTCGAGAAGGGAGCGTCCGGCTATTCCACCAGCGACATCCACGGAAAGCTGTCGATGCGCGCGTCCGTCACATCGAGCCTGCACTTTGCCGGTTGCGTCATCCCGCAAGAAAATCAGCTCCCCTGTGCGAAGAGTCTGAAGGCGGCCTTGAGCTGCCTATCCCAAGCGCGTTTTGGAATCGGCTGGGGCGTGCTGGGCGCGGCCATGGATTGCTACGAGACGGCGCGCGCGTACACTCTTCAGCGCAAGCAGTTCGATGACAAGCCGCTGGCCGGTCACCAGCTCGTCCAGGAAAAGCTGGCCTGGATGATTACCGAGATCACCAAGGCGCAGCTTCTCGCATATCAGGTCGCGCGCTTGAAGGATTCCGGCAAAGTGGAAGCCGCTCACATCTCCATGCTGAAGCAGAATAACGTTGCGATGGCGCTCGATTGTGCGCGGCTCAGCCGCGACCTGCTAGGCGCGAACGGCATCATGGATGAGTACCCCATCATGCGCCACATGTGCAACCTGGAAACCGTCAAAACATATGAGGGCACCGATCACATTCATACCCTCGTGATCGGCGAGCGGGTAACGGGTGTAGCAGCGTACCGGTAGGATCGGCAGAACATCGTTGCCTTTCCAGAGCTACAGCGGGATCACACCCGTAAAGGAAGCGAGTGGTAAGCGTTCGCCTCGCCTGCGTTTAACCCTCCCGCTTACCATGAGAGATTAAACGTGCCGCGCTTCCTAATCTCCGCTCTTGCGCTATTTCTCTTTAGCCAGGCCGTTACCGCTCAAAACTTCTTCCCAGTCAAAGACGTCCGTCCCGGAATGCGTGGCGTGGGCCGCACCATCTTTCACGGCAAGCAGATCGAAGAGTTCCAGGTCGAAATCCTCGGCGTTCTCGAAAACCTCGGCCCAAAGCAGACTGTCATTCTCGCGAAGCTCAGCGGCGGTCCGCTTGCCGAAACCGGCGTCATGCAAGGGATGAGCGGCAGTCCTGTCTATATCGACGGCAAGTTGCTCGGCGCGATTGCACTCGGCTTCCCGTTCTCCAAGGAACCGATTGCCGGCATCCAGCCGATCGAGCCCATGCTCGCGCACGCCGCACCCAATCCCGACCCCGCACTCGGTTCCATAAAATCCCTCAGCCTGGTTCAAACCCGCACCCCGGAGCGGCAAGTCTCGTCCCCGCTTGGCAGGTTGACCGACATCCTGACACCCTTGTCCCTGTCTGGCTTCACGCCCGCCACGCTGCCCGCCTTCGCCGCCGAATTTCGCCGGCTTGGTTTTGAACCACAAGAGGGAGTATCCGCGGGCGCGCCGGACTCTCAGAGATATTCCGGGACCGTGAAGCCGGGCTCCATGATCAGTGTCAGCCTGCTGAATGGCGATCTGAATATGAACGCCGATGGCACTGTCACCTACGTTGATGGCAAGACCATTTATGCTTTTGGCCATCGGTTTCTGGACGCCGGTTCCGTCGAGCTTCCCTTTGCGCGATCGGACGTGATCGCCATCATCCCCTCACTGACCTCCTCTTTCAAAGTATCCGCGCCTCGGGCCTGGATCGGAACCATTCTCAGCGATCGCAGTACCGCTATTTCCGGCGAGATCGGCCGCCCTGCGCACACCGTGCCGCTTTCCGTAACCGTGCATTCCGCCATCACCGGAGATCATGCGTACCACTTTCAGGTCATTAACAATCGCTTGTTGACACCGTTCATTACCCAAACCGCGTTGTTCTCCGTCATTGATGCCACCGAGCGAACTCTCGGGGCCGGTACCCTGCGGCTGGAAGGCCACGTCCAATTTGAAGGCGGCCTCCCGGATCTGATCGTTCGAGATACATTTGTCAGCGATAGCGCCGTGCCTCAACAGGCCTCCGCGGATGCTGTTGTCGCACTCGGGTTCGTGCTTGGCGGCGAATTCCGTAACCTGCATCTGAAGAATATGTCGTTTCAGCTTGAAGCTTCTGAAATAAAGCGCCAGCTCCGCGTCGCCCAGGCATGGGCCTCGACTCAGGAAGTGCATCCAGGCGGATCTGTCCAGATCACCACTTTGTTGCAGGGCGAGAACGGAATCGAACTAACAAAAACCACTACATACAAGGTGCCTGTCGGCGCGCCCACCGGGGCGCTCAATTTCACGGTAAGCGACGCGAATACGCTGAACGTGCCCGAATTTGCCGGCTTGAGCCAGTCGTCCCTGCAAACTCCGGCTGAGCTCATTCGCACGATCAACGCCTTCCGCGACAGCGATGCGCTCTATCTGCGAGCCTGGCGTCAGGAACCGTCCTTTACGATTGGCGGACCGCTTCCGGGCGGCGAGATTGGCGATCCGCCTCCTTCGGTAGCCTTGATCCTGGCCGATCCCTCCTCGTCCGCTACCAGCAATCCGGCCTTGACCGTGACGCGCGGCTCGCAAGTCGCCGAAATCAAGATGCCTCTCAATGGATATGTCGTCACAGGCTCCAAAACGATTCAGGTGGAAGTAAAAGAGTGATCCAACGAATCGCGTTCGCGCTTTTTGCGCTGGCCTTCTCCGTTTCCGCCGCTACCAGCACGGCTTGGGAAGTAACCGGATTCACCGACTTTCTGAAGGGCCGCATTTCCAGCCTTTCCTTGAGTCCGGACGGCATCCTCCAGCTCGGCCCCTCGGTTCGATGGGATACACCGCTTGGCCAGCCCGCGCTTTGGGCTCTTGCGAAGACGCGGGACGGCGCAATCTATGCGGCAACCGGTCATCAGGGCAAGGTGTTTCGTATTTCGCCCGACGGGAAATCTGGCGCCGTCTGGAGCGCCGGGCAGTCGGAAGTGTTCGCCGTGTGCGTGGACGCGAAAGGCGTTCTATACGCCGGCTCCTCTCCGAATGGAGGCGTGTACCGCATCGAAAACGGAAAGGCGGCTGAGATCTGGCATTCGCCCGGCCGATATATCTGGGCGCTCGCACCCTCCGCCGATGGCGCGCTGTTTGTTGCCGCGGGCGAACCTGGAAAAATCTATCGAATCGATACACGCACCGGCCAGGCATCGGTTTACTACGACACGGGCCAATCGAACGTAACCGCTCTCTCGCTCGCCTCCAATGGCCATCTTTACGCCGGAACCGACCCAAACGGGCTTCTATACGAAATATCGGGCCCGGATCGCGGGTCCATCCTCTACGATTCGAGTCTTCCCGAGATCCGCGCGATTGCCGTCGATCCGAACGGAGTGGTCTACGCCGCCGCCATGGGAGGCGCGGTCAGCACCCGCACTCCTGCCGGCACTCCCGCTCCAACCGCTTCGTCCGGCACTGTGTCCGCGTCCACGCCCACCGTCATAACCGTAACGGCTGCTAAGGAAACCGGCATCCGCACCGAAAGCGGCGAGGCGAATACGAAGGGCGCTACCGATCAGAGCAAGACCAGCGCTTCGTCAGCATCCGCTTCGGCCGTGACCTCCAACACCGCTGTGACCGAGGTAAGCGGAGTGGAAAAATCCGCCATCTATCGCATTACCCCGGACCACGTCATCGAGACCCTGCGGAGTTCCACAACCGACAATGTGTATGATCTGATTCTGGATGGCGATGCACTTTTGTTCTCAACCGACGATCACTCTCGCATCTACCGGCTGAACGGCCGCAGGCGCACCTTGATTGCAGAACCCGACGGCGGCGGCGAGGCAACGCGCCTCCTGAAAATCGGCGAAAATCTGTTCGCGGCGTTAAGCAATCCGGCGCGCCTGGTAGCTTTCGGTCCGGCGGGAAGCGCGCCCGGGCGCTATGAATCCGAGGTCCACGATTCCACCAGCGTGGCACGCTGGGGGCATCTGCAATGGCACGGTACGGGCTCCGGAATTTCCTTTCAAACCAGAACCGGAAACGCCGCCCGGCCCGATGCAACCTGGAGTAAATGGTCGGAACCGATGAGCGATCCTGCAACCGCGCGCGTATCCAGTCCGCCGGCACGATTCGTCCAGTGGCGGGTTGAGTGGCCGGCCGGTAGCACCGCTCAGATTACCGATGTTGTTCTGCCGTATTTGCCGCAAAATACCCCACCCGCGATCCGGAGCCTGACGGTGAGTTCGATTGTCGGGACCAACCCAGCCAAAACGGGATCGACCGCTCCCAGCAGTTCCTCGGCTTATTCGATCACCGTCACCGACACTGGTGAAGCGCCCGCCGCTAGTAGCGCCAGCACCGGCAGCCAGACCGTTTCGCGTCTGCAGACGAGCCAGACCCAGATTTCCTGGCAGGCCGAGGACCCCGATGGAGACAAACTCGTCTACTCGGTTTACTTCCGCGCGGAAGATGAGAAGCAATGGCAGCTCATCCGCAGCCGTATGTTCGAAAACACGCTGTTGCTTGATCCCGACGTATTCGCCGATGGCCGTTATTTCTTTCGGGTGGTCGCTTCCGACGCGCCCTCCAATGCTGCCGAGTACGCGCAGCAGACCGAATTCGTCAGCACGCCTGTGCTGATTGACAATACGCCTCCGCTGGTCACGCTAGGACCGCCCCAGAGGAGTGCAGATGTCCTGGATATCGATATTGAGGCGGCTGATAAATCGAGCGCGCTCCGGCTTTGCGAGTACTCGCTCGATGCCGGGTTCTGGCAGCCCATCGAGGCTGCGGATGGCGTGACCGACAGCCCTCGGGAACGTTTCCACCTGCACTTGGACAAACTTCGCCCGGGCGAGCACCTGTTGGTATTTCGGGTCTACGACACCGCCAATAATGCGGGCTTGGCGCGCGTGGTGCTCCGGTAGAGGGAAGAATCGGAGAAACTGGTGCCGGCGGCAGGAGTTGAACCTGCGACCTACGGATTATGAGACCGTCGCTCTAACCACCTGAGCTACACCGGCAACAGTTATAGCGTACCAATTGGATCATCCACAAGGCTTCGTGGAAATTCAGTACGAAAAGCGATCCTGGTCGAATCTAAGTTCAAGAGGAGACTGATCGAATGAAAGCCTTTGGAATTGCCGCGGTAGCTGGAGCGGCGCTGTTTACCTTTACAACCGTGGCATCGGCTGCTGACACGGCCGCCGAACGGCTGAACGAATCGGCAACCGTTTTGAAAGCAATCATGAGCGCACCCGATCGCGGCATCCCGCGTGACCTGCTGGCAAAAGCAAATTGCGTGGTAATCGTTCCTGGAGTAAAGAAAGCGGCGTTTGTATTCGGCGGAAAGTTCGGCAAAGGATTCATGGTTTGCCACAATCCGAACAGTGCCGGCTGGGGCGCTCCGGCGGCCGTCCGCGTTGAGGGTGGTAGTTTCGGCTTTCAGATCGGCGGCTCGGAAACCGATGTCGTAATGCTCGTAATGGAACCCAGCGGAAAGAAGGCGCTATTGCAGAGCAAATTCACGCTTGGAGGCGATGTCAGCGTTGCCGGCGGCCCTGTCGGCAGGACATCGAGCGCCGAAACGGATGCGCAGATGAGAGCCAAAATCCTGTCCTATTCCCGCTCTCGCGGCGCGTTTGCCGGAATTGCCCTGAATGGAGCCACGCTTCGCCAGGATCTGGATACCAACAAGGAGCTGTACGGCAAGACTCTGACCAACAAGGAAATCATCCTGGGTAATGTAAAGCCTCCCGCCGCGGCTTCTGAATTGGATTCTGCTTTGGACAAGTATTCTTCGCGCGAGCAGGGGTAAACCGGCCCGTGGCGCACGATTCATTGTGCTGGCGGGCAGTTCACTGTCCGCCCCGTGCCTGAGCGTTGCCTCGTGAATACGAGATACTGGGATCAGGAGACGCGTGTGCCCGGCCCTACCGTCCGCTGCCCTATCTGCGGAAAAAAAGTCGCATTTGAAGATCCCAATATGCCCTTCTGCAGCGACCGCTGCCGCTTGCTCGACTTGGGAAACTGGGCTTCGGAAAGATACGTGATCCCCGGCGCTGAGAAGCCCAACGAACTCGAAGAGTCAGACGACGACCCGCAGGAGCAACCCGAAGGCCCCCATCGGTGAACCGGTTCGCGCTTCTGCTGGCAACCTGGTTGGGCTGCGGATACTGGCCCTGGGGGCCGGGAACGGCGGGTTCAATAGCCGCTGTTCTGATTGCGGCTCTGATACATTTCTACCTTGGATCGTCCGGGCGGATCGCCCTGGTTATTCTGATCGCCGTTTTCCTGCTTCCGGGTATCTGGGCTTCCACCAGAACGGCCCGCCTGCTGAAGCGGAAAGATCCCGGCAGCGTCGTGATAGATGAGGTGCTTGGGCAATGGCTGACGCTTCTCGGCGCGACGGTGCTCAATTGGAAGGCATTCCTGGCGGGCTTCATTTTGTTTCGCATTTTCGATATCTGGAAGCCGTGGCCCGTTCGCGATTTTGAGAAACTACCGGAGGGCACCGGCATTGTGGCGGACGATCTTGCCGCCGGAGTTTACGGGGCGCTTATCTTGTATATAGGCGGCACATTCGGTCTCTATTAAATTATGGCGAGCAAACAGCAGGCTGCCGGGCAGCCTAACAAGCGGCCTGTTATTTCGACGGTGGAACCTCCGGCCGCAATTACCGGAGGCGAGTTCTATATTCGAGGCCAGCATCTTGCCTCCGCGGGGCGGCCGACCGTCCGCCTGGGCGCTCAGGATGCGCACTTGGTTGTAGCGGGCGACTCGTACATCATTGCGCGGGTTCCGGAGGCGGCTATGGTCGGTGAGTTGATGGTGGCGGCCGGCGGCCTTGAAAGCGACCTGCGCGAAACCCATGTCGGAATTCAGATCGCCGATAGTTTGCATCCGGTAGCAAATCCGGCGGTCGATCGCGAAGGCAATGTGTACAGCACCTTCAGCGGATCGCGCGGCCAGAAATCGCCGGTGTCCATCTACAAGGTGGATACAAACTACAATTCGAAGCCATTTGTAACCGACTTGATGAATCCAACCGGCCTGGCATTCGACAGAGAGGGGCTGCTGTACGTCTCAAGCCGGTACGACGGGATTATCTACCAGATCACGCCTACCGGGAACATGACTGTGTTCGTGGAAGGCATGGGGGTGGCGACCGGCATCGCTTTCGACGGTGATGAGAACCTGTATGTCGGCGATCGCAGCGGAACCATCTTCAAAATCAGCCGCTCGCGCCAGATCTACGTTTTTGCGACGCTCGAACCTTCCATCGCCGCCTACCACCTGGCGTTCGGTCCGGAAGACTATCTGTATGTCACGGGCCCGACGACATCCAGCTTCGATGCCGTGCACCGCATCTCCAAAGCCGGTGAGGTCGAGACTTTTTACCGGGGCCTCGGGCGTCCGCAAGGCTTGGCTTTCGATGCCGCCGGCCGCCTATATGTCGCGGCCTCTTTAAGGGGACGGCGCGGCATTGTTCGGATCGACAGCTCGGGCAACCCGGAACAGTTTCTATCGGGCCCTGGCATCGTTGGCCTCGCGTTTACGCCTTCGCGATCCATGGTGATCGCCACTCAGAACGCCCTGTTCCGCGTGGATGTCGATATTGCCGGGCGGCGCTTAAACTAAATCTTCCTCCGATGCCTAAAAACGCCGAGATCATTGCGATCGGCAGCGAGTTGTTAACGCCGCAGCGAACGGATTCCGATTCGCTGATTGTGACCGAGCACTTGAATCTGCTGGGCGTGGAAGTGGTTTCGAAGCTGATCGTTGGCGATGATCGCGAGCGGCTGGCGAAAGCGATCCGGACCGCCGTCGACCGCTCCGATGTTGTCATTCTGATTGGCGGCTTGGGTCCTACCGAGGACGATGTCACACGCGATGCTGTGGCGCTGGCGCTGGGCAGAAAGCTGTTGCTTTCGCTGGAGCAGGAATCGGTTCTCATCTCGCGCTTCCGGCAGATCAACCGGCCGATGGCGAAGAACAATATCAAACAGGCTTACCTCATTGAAGGTGCGCAAGCGATGCCGAACCCGCACGGCACTGCGCCGGGCCAGTTTCTGTCCACTGACCGGGGGGCACTGGCGCTGCTGCCCGGGCCGCCTCGCGAACTCAAGGCCATGGTGGAAAACGAGCTGGTTCCGCGATTGCGGCCTGTGCTCCCGCCGCAGGTGATCCGGGTCCGCAGCTTTCGAATTACCGGGATCGGAGAGTCGGATCTCGACACTTTGATTGCGCCTGTCTACACGAAGTACACAAACCCGGTGACCACTGTGCTTTCCGCTCCCGGGGATCTGTTTGTGCATCTCCGCGCCCGCGCGGCAACGGCCGCGGAAGCGGATGGCCTGCTCCGCGAGGTTGGCAATCCCATCGCGGAACTCCTGGGCGAGCGGGCTTACTCGGAGGATCCGGAGGAGGCGCTTGAGATGGTCATCGGACGGCTCCTGCGCAGGCAGCACGCAACGGTTGCCACCGCCGAGAGTTGTACCGGAGGAATGATCGCCGCGCGCTTAACCGACCGCGGCGGAAGTTCCGATTTCTTCGTAGGCGGCTACGTCACGTATTCGGAGGCTCAGAAGCGGGATGTTCTGGGCGTCCCGAAAGAACTGATCGAGAAGCACACGGCCGTGAGCGAGGCGGTTGCGGGCGCGATGGCGGAAGGGGCTCGCAAGCGGAGCGGAGCGACTTACAGCATCTCCGCAACAGGCTATGCCGGGCCGGATGGAGGAACGGATTTCAACCCGGTTGGAACAGTGTATCTCGGAATAGCAGGACCGAATGGGACGCGCGTAATTCGTGTCCGGTACGGAGCAGACCGCTACCGCATCCGGGCACTGGCAACCCAAGGCGCATTGGATCTGCTGCGCCGAACGCTCTTGAAGTAGGGGCCTGGCGCGCCGGTCCCCGCCTGGCGCGCCCGACTCGTTGTTTCTTGCTTAAAGTAAGAGAGACGCGCCTTTCTTTGCGAGAACCGGGAGGTGAGAGGTGAGCAGTCCGCTCTTAGCCAAAAAACCGCTAAGCACGATCATGGCGGAGGCATCGGAAACCAGTGAGCATTCGCTGCGCCGCTCGCTTGGCCCCATAAACCTGGTGACGCTCGGTATCGGAGCCATTATCGGAGCCGGAATCTTCGTGCTGACCGGCACGGCGGCCGCGCAATTTGCCGGACCGGCCATCGTTCTCTCCTTCGTAATTGCCGGTATCGGCTGCGTATTCGCCGGGCTTTGTTATGCCGAGTTCGCCTCCATGATCCCCATCGCCGGAAGCGCCTATACCTACGGTTACGCTACGCTCGGCGAAATCGTGGCTTGGATCATCGGCTGGGCGCTGGTGCTTGAATATGCTTTCGGAGCGGCAACCGTCGCGGTCGGGTGGAGCGGCTACGTCACGGGTTTCCTGAAATTCTTCGGCGTCACAATTCCTTTTAACCCCGCGCCCACAGGACACCTCGCGCTCTTCGGTACCACGATTCCCATCCATATCGATCTATTCGCTATGGCGGCCATCGTTGTCATCACCATCATTCTTGTCATCGGCGTGCGCGAATCGGCGAACTTCAATAGCGCGGCGGTGATGATCAAAGTCTCGGTGGTTTTGATATTTATCGGACTGGCGCTGAGCTTTGCGGTTGGCCATTGGTCTCATCTGACGGCCAATTGGCATCCGTTCATCCCAAAGAACCTCGGGCATTTCGGACAATTTGGCTGGTCCGGCATCATGCGCGGCGCTGGCGTGGTCTTCTTTGCCTACATCGGATTCGACGCCGTTTCCACAGCGGCTCAGGAATCGAGAAATCCGCAGAAGGATATGCCTTTTGGCATCTTGGGCTCGCTGATTGTCTGCACCATCCTGTACATCGTCGTGGCGGGATTATTGACAGGACTGAAGCCGTACGCCACGTTGAACACGGCTGCCCCCGTAGCCGATGGCGCGGCGGAAATCGGGGTGCAATGGGGCGTCTTCCTGATCGACATTGGCGCTATCGCGGGCTTGGCCTCCGTCATGCTCGTCATGCTCCTGGGCCAGTCGCGCGTCCTCTACACCATGTCCCATGACGGCCTGCTCTGGAAATGGGTCGGCAAAATTCATCCCCGCTTCCGGACCCCGTATCTCACTTCGATTGTGGTTGGCATCTTCGTCGCCCTTCTGGCCGCATTTTTCCCCATCGTATTTCTCGCGAAGCTGGTGAGCCTGGGCACGCTTCTCGCGTTCACCATCGTCTGCCTGGGCGTGTGGGTCATGCGGGTGAAGCAGCCCGATCTGCCGCGCCCCTTCCGCACCCCCTGGGTTCCGGTAGTGCCGATTCTCGGCATCGTCGTTTCTCTGGCGCTGATGTTGTCGCTCGATTTACCGGCCTGGATCGGTTTCGGAAGCTGGCTTGTGGTCGGCCTGATCATTTACTTCACCTACAGCCGCAGGCACAGCACCGTTCAGCGCGCGCTTGAGACGAAACCGGGCCGCGAACCTGCCCGCCAACCCGCCCAGTGA
>DATIMA010000170.1:0-30952 GCA_035475915.1 Bryobacteraceae bacterium | reverse complement strand
TGAGCCCCAGGCATTGAACTCAGGCCGTTTCTGAAGCGGGATCCAGACATCGATCGGGTTACTTTCGACGCCGGCAAAGCTTCGTGCCGCCACACCCACGATAGTGAACGGGGCGCCCTTGATATAGAGCGGCTGACCGATTACGGAACAGTTCCGGGCGAACCGGCGGTTCCAGAATCCATAGCCGAGCACGGCAACTCCGGAATGATCCTTCTCGTCCGCCATAGTTAACGTGCGCCCGCAAATAGAGCGAACGCCCAGCCCGGAAAAGAAATTCCCGCTCACCATGTCCACTGCGGCTTCCTCGGGTGTTGTCCCGGAGCGGACCGCGATCTTGTTGAAGCCGGCGGGCACGTAGGCAGCCAGACTTGAAAGGGCCTGGTGCTGGCTGCGGAGCTGTTCGAAGGCGTATTCGCTGAACGAGGAGTTGCTGTTGCCCGTGTTGCCCGCGCCATCCGGCTGCCCGGGCAGAACATTGAGATAAAAGAGCCGCTGCGGATCGCGTACCTGAAGCGCACGCAGCACGACGGCGTTTATGACGCTAAAGATTGCAGTGTTTGCCCCGATACCCAGAGCAAGGGTCAGGACGGCGACAGCGGAGAACAGCAGATTCTGGCGGAGGATTTTGGTGGTATATCGTAGATCTTTCAGCGCATCGTCGAACCAGGTGGCGCGCCACAATTGCGGCCTTGTCATGTTTTCAACTCCTCATGCCGGAAACAGGTAATCAGGTGGTCGTTCACCATTCCTGTCGCCTGCATGAAGGCATAGCAAATAGTTGAGCCAACAAAGGTGAATCCGCGCTTGAGCAGGTCCTTGCTCATGGCATCCGATTGTGGGGTGCGGGCGGGAAGGTCCTGCAAGCGATCCCGGCGGTTCTGGATCGGGCGGCCGCCGACGAATGCCCAAATGTATTTATCGAAGCTGCCGAATTCCTTCTGCACCGCCAGGAACGCCTGGGCGTTCCGCACGGCTGCGTTGATCTTTAGCCGGTTGCGCACGATCCCGGCGTTCGCCAGAAGCGCGGCAATTTTCGCCTCGTCGTAACGCGCTATCTTGCGCGCATTGAACCGGTCAAAGGCCACACGATAAGCGGGGCGCTTCTTCAAAATCGTGGACCAGCTCAGGCCTGCCTGAGCGCCCTCAAGTATGAGAAATTCGAAGAGCGCTCGATCGTCGTGAACCGGAACGCCCCATTCTTCATCGTGATAAGCAATCGAGAGATTGTCGCGCGCCCAAGCGCAACGCATCGTTAGGGGCGTGCTGCTGCCCTGCATTGTGATCTTTCCTCAAGAAACGGAAACGCGGTGATGCGCAGCTTCGCCGCACCATAGGGCACAAGCACCAGAGTTTTGAGCGGATCTCGCGAAGTCACCGGACTAAGTGGCACCGGGCCGGCCGAATTTTCCTGCACAGTCCAACCCGCATCGCGGCGGCCTTTGATCTGCAGCGTGACGGGCGGATTCTTCACATCGAACGGTATGGAACTGACGGAATCTTCCTTTACGCTTGCAGCACAGTCACCAAGCTCGACGGCATAGTTCCAATCGGCCGCAGGCGTGATCTGCCAATCGGCCGATTTCGCGGTGTACTTCTTCAGCGCCGACCATTGCCCGTCGAGAGAAAGCGAAAAAACCAGCGGACCGCGCTCAAACACCGCCGAATTGTGGAACCAGTGGCTCACGCGAGTATCCATCGGAAAGCTCAGAGTGACGCGGTCACCTTCCTTCCACAAGCGCTTGATGGGGTAGAAAGCAGTATCCCGCACCTGGGACGTCTTTCCGTTCACAGCGACCGCGGCGCTCCCAGCCCATGATGGAATGCGTACTACCAGCGGAAACGTGGCCGGACGCGAAGCGTGGATTGTAAATTGAACCGTTCCACGGAACGGGTAGTCTGTGTTCTCTTCGATAGCAACATCGACGCCGTTCAGCTTCGTATGAACGCGGTTGGGCGCGTAGACGGCCGTCACAAGCCCGCCATCCGGTGTAGCCATCCAGAGACTCGAAAGTAGCTTCGGCCATCCCTGGTGCAGATTCGCGGTGCAGCAGCCGAAGTTCGGCTCCAGTCCGAACAGATTTGAATCGGGTCCGTTCGTCGACCATTGCCGGTGCGCCCTGGTGCAGGCGATCTGGTTTGGCTGCTGGTCATATTGATGCGACCACATATCATTCGAAAGCGTACCGGGCAACGCGTTGTAGGCAACCTTTTCCAGGCGGTCGGCAATGCGCGAGTCGCCCAAAACCGCGAACGCCTGCTCAAAGGAGAACATGGTTTCGACCACCGCACAGAGTTCGATCCCTTGCGACGGATCGGTACCGGCGAAATGCTCGTCACCGCTGAACATCCCATTGGGCAATCCATGATACTTGTCGAGCATCGCTAGTTGGTGGTTCAGTTCATCGCGATCCGCGGCCTTGCCGCTCAACAACCACCAGATGGGCGCCACCTTTAGCGCCATAGCATTATTCACGCCGTGTGTTTGCATGGCGATATCAGGAATGGGGCCGTGCTCTTTCAGGCCAAGCCTGGCGCTGGTTTCTTTCGAAGTGTATTTGAAATTTGCGAACTGCGCTTCCCAGTCATATCCCTGCTGGTGCAAAAGTTTGGCGAGATCCAGCAGGCTACGATCGCCGGTCCGGTTATAGAGCCACAAGACCGAGTAAACGTTATCCTGCCAGCGGTATTTTCCCCAATCCCGGAGCGGGCGATTCGGCAGCTCGTGCAACTCATAAGCGAAATACTTCCGCATAAGCGGTATCACACGAGGATCTCCGCTCACTTCCTGATATTGGGTGAGGACTTTGAGCATGACCATGCGCGGCCACCAGTCGTCGTTTCGCAGCGGCCCAATTTGACCGTCAGGGCGCTGGTGGGTTAGCGTCCAATCGACCCATTGTTTTGCCTTGCGGATTAGAGCTGCATCTTTCAACTCGTAGGCGAGAGGCAGCAGGCCATCCAGATAATACGGTCCGCGCTCCCATGATTCGCCTGTTCCGCCCAGCCAACCGCTATTCGATCCGACGTCGTTCCAGAAATCGCCCAGATGTCCGGTCAGGCCTTTCGCCTCAATCTCAAGCTGCTGCCTGAGCCAACCGCTCGGCTCCACGGCGCCCAACGGCAGCGGGTTAAAGGCGTTCGGCTGTATCGGATCGCGATTCGACACAACGATGCCCGCCGCGGACTGAGAGACTTGGGCGAGCACCGGCCAACCGGCGGACAGGATTATGGCGCAGAGCGCACACAGGCATTTCACCATTGGTTAAAAAACGATCTTCGCACCTACTTGCAAATTCCGCGGGTTGTACTGCGAAGTGGCACGTCCAAAGTTGCCATCCGGCAGGTCGGCATCGATACCCTGCAGATTGACTCGATTGAGGACATTGTAAACCTCGAACCGCAACTGCAAATCGAGCCGCTCATACAGCTTTGTATCTTTCAACAATGCGGCATCGACTTCCGCGAAATTTGGATTTCGGAAGCGATTAACGCGCTCGCTGCCCTCCGAGCCCAGCGCCGGCTGGGTAAACTGTCCCGGAGAGAAAACGCCATTCAAATACGCCCGACGGCTTGATCCCATGGAGTAACTGGCGGCGTCCGGATAATCGAGGTTGAAGCCGTCCGCATTGAAATCGCCGCTTCCGGGCTTAAGCCCTGTGATAACGCCGTTGGGGCCGAAGACCGGCTGAAAGGCTGCATCGGTGAAAACAGTGAACGGATTGCCGCTCTGCAGAATGGTTGTCCCACTGATAGACCAGCCGCTTAGAACGTGCCCAAATAATCCGCGGCCCGAGTTGACCCCAGGCAGATCGTAATTCCACAAGAGCGAAATGCGGTTCGGCGCATCCCAGGGCGAAGGCGAATAATACTGCGACAGGTGCTGAAAGGTGGGGTAAACTTCCGTATCGTCGAGCGCTCTGGACCGCGTATAGGAGAGATCGAAGTAAGCGCGGCGCGAGAAGCGGCCCTTCACCTCGGCAACGAATGCATCGTATCTGGCTTCGGCTGCGTTCTCGGCGTAATTGATAGCGCCAAAACTGGAATTGAGGCGCGTAGGGGACGTGCTGTTGTGCTGGATCAGATCGCCGGCATAGCGATTGATATCGACGCCATAGGAAGTGTTCCCCGTCTGGCCGTAGCCAGTGATCAGGTTGTATGAATTGGAACCGGAGTAACCGACGCTGCCCACGAGGCTTTTGAACAGCTTATGTTCAAGGGTAATGGCATAGTTGAAGGTGGTGGGCGCGACCAGAAGCGGATCGATTCCGCCCACGCCAGCCTGAACGCCAGCCAGGCCGCCCTGCGGAGTAAGTGTAGTGGACCCGAGCGCCGGATAGGGAAACCCGAACGGATATTTATTGCTGGTTCCGAAGGCAAAAATAGGCGGGGAGGTAGAGCCGTTTGAAAAGAAAGTAGGAATGATATACCCAGGCGGGTTGGCGTTCAGCCCGTTTTCATCGTTGCCAAGCGTCGGGAAATCGTGGTAAATTCCGAAGCCGCCGCGCAGGACCCAATTCCCGTTGTGCGCTGGGTCCCAGGCGATGCCAAAGCGAGGAGACCAGACGTTCTTAATGGATCCCAGAAAGACATTTTTGACCTTTCGCATAACACCTGCAGCTACGCTTTCGTCGAAAGTAGGGTTGAACCCGCGCGCCAGATAAAAATTAGACAGGTTAGTTCCTGCTAACGACGGATAAGGATTACCAAAGTCATCCCAGCGAAGGCCATAATTCAGAGTCAGATTGGGCTTGATTTTCCAGGTGTCTTCGCCAAAAATACCGCCCGTCGTCATAGCGTATCCATAATTCCCCGCCTGAGGCTGGCCGGTGAGCGGATTGTATGAGAGGCCCGATTCGCTGAAGGGCTTATCTTCGACGAGATCCAGAATATCGTTGAACTGAAAGCTGCCTTGGCCGCGCGCGCCTGCAAACAGAGCCAGGTCGTCACCGTGCCAGCCATCGTAGCCAAATTTCAGAGTGTGGTTGCCTTGAATGTGCGAGAGCACGTCACGCCAGTGATAACTGTGCTGGATGAAGTCCCCTAGCGCGAACCCGTTGCCGAAGCCCGTCCCCAATCCCGTAACGCTCACCACTGGCACCGCAAAATTACCGGTCGCCGGCGAAATCCCCTCGACACGAAGGTAAGCGAAGGCAGCCTCGTTCAGGGTTGTTGGATTGATGGTATGAGTTTCATTCACCTGCAGCGAGTCTGTTGTGTACTTGCTGGTAGTGGCAAAAGCGGGCCGCACGGATGGACCGCCCGTATCTAAAGTGGTTCGGAAGAAGTTGCCATATAGCCGGTCCCGGGTGTAGTACTTGTCGATGCGCGCGTTCCACTGCAAGGCGTTGCGATAGTTGCTGGCGTTAAAGATCCCGTTGTCTATCACTGGCAGGCTGCACGTCAAAAATGATGTGCTGGCCGTGCCGCAGGCGCCCGGGAACAGTTGCGCCGCAGTTTGCGAAACGCCCGTGATGGTGGCGCCGCTCGGGGCATAAGTGGTTAGCAGCTTGGTGCCGATGGTATTCGGAAACGCGCTTGACGCAAAATTGGTGAACTCGGGAGATTCAAATGTGATTACGTTGTTTCCGGTGGAGGTGGAGGAGCGCAAGGGCTCAATACCGAAAAAGAAAAAGAACTGGTGATGCGGAATGATAGGTCCGCCAAGATTCGCCGAGATGTTGTTGCTGTGAAAGGGCGCATAAGAATGGGCAAATTCTGTTCCTGCCCAGAAGTTCTGATACGTGAAGTAATCGCTGGCGAGACCGTGGAATTGATCGCTACCCGATTTCGTGGTCATGGTCATCTGGATGGAGCTAGCGCGCCCGTAATCGACATTAAAGGTATTTACCTGAATGCTGGTCTCCTGAACCGAATCAGGATTCGGAACCAGATTAAGGACACCGGGCCGGATGTTGCTGGTGACGTCCAGCCCATCAACCACGAACATATTGGCATTGCTGCTACGGCCATTGGCGCTGGCGTCCACTTGCGTTTCGGTTGAGAAGTTATCGACCGCAGATCCAGGGCTGCCGAAAGTGGCAACACCCCTGCCCGTAACTCCCGGCGCAAGCGTCACCAGGTTGATCATGTTGCGGCCGGGGAGCGGAAGAGCGCTCAATTCCTGCGTCTGGATGGTTGCCTGGTTCCGGCTATCGGCGGTATCAATCACCGGAGCCGCACCGGTCACTTCAACCGCGGTCGTGCTGGTGGCCAGCGGAAGGGAAACCGGAACGTTCAAGTTCTGGCTGGTTTCTAAAGTGACGGTTACGTTCGTTTTCACAAAACCCGGGGCCAGCGCCGAGATGGTGTAAGAACCGGGCGCGAGGCTAACGAAGCGGTAATCCCCTGAGTTGTCGCTTTTTGTCGTCTGCGAAACCTGAGTAGCGGTGTTAAGTAAAGTGACACTGGCATTCGGAATCCCAGCGCCGCTCGGATCTTGAATGACCCCTTGCACGCTGCTGCTGAACTGGGCGAAACAGAGCGATGCAAAGAGACAAAGCAAGGCGAGACACTTGTAGATTGACGTTAAAACACGGTTGGACATAAACCCCATATCCTTTCAGACCCAGAAGCGATGGGTTTGCGTCATAATGGACGCCAATTTCGCCGAAATGCGATCAGTGGAAGATGCGAATTCGCCCTGCCGCAGAGGCAATGGCGCGCAGTTTACAGGGGAAGCGAAATACAGGGGAAGCAGCGCCGGAAATTCTGAGTGAGGAACAGAGCGACCTCCCTTGGGCAGAGACTGCGGCCCTCACCGATAATGGCCACCACGGCTCCGTCCAGATCCTTCGCAATTACGAAATCGAATTCTTCCGGGGCAAATTTCAAATCTTCGGCCTGGTCGCCCGTTACGGTCCCGCTGATCATCGGGCCCCATGGATAGAACTGCATATTGAATTCAACTCTCGTAGAGGGGAGCTGCGAACGGCTCATCCGCAGGCTTTGGCCGGATGTCCAGGTGATACGGTCGTCCGCCGGCACACCCTGCCGGGCAAGGATCGCGTTGATGGCGTCCATCTGGCGCTGGCATTCCTGCATCAGTTCCTGCCAGTAGGTGTTGGCTTCCTGAAAAAGCGGGATGGGCGCGGAAATTGCAACGGCACTCATTTCGTTTTTCTCCCTTTTGGAATGCGGCGCTTAGGTGGTTAGTGTAGCGGTTTTTTATTCGATAGGGAAGAGGGAATCGCCCAGTGTATAATTAGGGACCAAATCGGTTTGAGGCTTCTGAAGAGGCCGCTTGCTTACGCGCGCGGCTCTGTTTAGAGCGAGGAACCGGTTACAGCCCGCGTGAAACCAACAGACGTTCAGAACCCGGATTATTATCACAAAGTTGTCGATTGCCAGTGGGCATGCCCCGCGCATACCAACGTCCCTGAGTACATTCGTTTGATCGCTCAGGGGCGGTACACGGATGCATATATGCTCAACCGGCAGTCGAATGTATTTCCAGCTATTTTAGGGAGAACCTGCGACCGCCCTTGCGAACCAGCCTGCCGGCGGGGACGGCTGGACGGCAAACCTGTGGCGATCTGCCGGTTAAAGCGAGTAGCCGCAGACCTGCGCGGCGAAATTGCCCATCTGCTTCCCCGGATTCCAGTGCAGAAGAACGGAAAGCGCATCGCCTGCGTGGGCGCCGGGCCAGCATCTCTCACGGTTGCGAACGACCTCTTACCGCTGGGTTACGAAGTAACGATCTTCGAAAAGCAGGATAAACCGGGCGGACTGATGCGGTCGAACATTCCGGCGTTCCGGCTGCCGGAGAAGGTGCTGACGCAGGAAATCGACATGATCGTGGCCATGGGCGCGAAAATCCGGTTCAATGCGCCCGTTGCGAGCATGGCCGCGTTACTAGACGAACAGTTCGACGCGATTTTCGTGGGCAGCGGCGCGCCTCGCGGAAAGGATCTCCAGATTCCGGGGCGGCACGATACGGAGCGCATCCACATCGGCATCGACTGGCTGGAATCGATTGCTTTCGGGCATGTGGATTCTATCGGCGAGCGGGTTCTGATCATTGGGGTCGGCAATACGGCAATGGACTGCTGCCGGTCGTCACGAAGGTTGGGTGGACGAGACATTAAGGTGATGGCGCGGCGTCCGCGCGGCTTTTTCAAAGCATCGGCCTGGGAATTGGAGGACGCCGAAGAGGAAGGCGTGGACATCGTTCTCAATCACGCGCCCAAAAGCTTCGTGGTGGAAGATGGCAGTCTGAAAGGCATGCTGTTCGACCGGCTGGAATGGGATGCCGGCGCGAAGCGATCCAAAACCCTGGACACAATTTTTCTTCCTGCCGACGATGTGATCCTCGCCATCGGCCAGGAGAACGCATTCCCCTGGATTGAACGCGATTTGGGCATCGACTTTAACGAGTGGAACGTGCCGGTGGTCGATGAACAAACCATGGAATCCACCCGGGCAGGCATCTTCTTCGGCGGCGATGCCGCGTTTGGCCCGAAAAACATTATCTGGGCGGTCGAACAGGGGCATCAGGCTGCGATTTCCATCCATAATCACTGCGAGCGTATTCCGACCACGGAGCGCCTGCCATATGGAATGAACCTGGTCAGCCAGAAAATGGGAATCAGCGAGTGGAGCTACCACAACGATTACAACCCTGCGCTGCGGCAGAAGATGAAGCACGTCGAACTGGTGGAGCGGTTCGAACAGCTCAACATCGAAGTGGAACTCGGCTTCACGGCAGAGCAGACGGCGCGCGAAGTGGAGCGCTGCCTGAACTGCGATGTGGAAACGGCGTTTACCGCGCCGCGGTGCATTGAATGCGACGCCTGCGTGGACGTGTGCCCGGTACAGTGCCTGACCATCACGCGGAATGGAGAGGAACTGGATCTGCGTACCCGGCTTTCGGCGCCCGCCATGAACCTGGAACAGGCGCTCTACGTGTCGGACGCGCTGCCGCACACCGGACGCATCATGGCCAAGGATGAAGATGTATGCGTTCACTGCGGTCTGTGCGCGGAGCGTTGCCCCACCGCCGCATGGGACATGCAAAAGTTTGAACTGGTTATCCAATATGCAGGCAGGGAAAGTTGCGTACCGGCATAAACGATTTTGCTCTTAAACTGGCGAACGTAAACGGCACCGGATCCGCCAGCGCCAATGGGCTCCTCATGCAGGCCATCTTCCGCATGGGAATCCCGGTTTCCGGAAAGAATCTTTTCCCGTCCAATATTCAAGGGCTGCCCACCTGGTATGAAATCCGGGTAAATAAGGATGGCTATGCGGCGCGCGCGCTCGATTACGACCTGATGGTGGCGATGAACGCGCAGACCTACGCGCAGGATATCCGCGAGGTCCGGCCGGGCGGTTACGTGATGTACGATTCCAGCTGGCCGCTCGACCGATCGCTGGCGCGAGATGACATACATTTTTGGGGCGTGCCGCTAGCCCAGCTCTGCAACGAGCATTTTCGAGACCCGCGCGAGCGCATCCTGATGAAGAACATCGCATATGCGGGAGCCCTGGTGGCCGCACTCCAGATCGATATGCCGATCGTTGAGGATCTGCTTGCGGAGCGATTTTCGGGTAAGAAGGCTCTGCGGGAGTCGAACCGGCAGGCGCTGCGCCTGGGGTATGAATACGCCGGAGAAAATTTCGAGTGTCCGCTGCCGTTTCGCCTGGAGAAAATGCAGGCGAACGACGGCAAAATCCTGATCGACGGGAACACGGCGACGGCGCTGGGCTGTTTATATGCGGGCGCCACAGTGGCCGCCTGGTATCCCATCACACCGGCGACGTCGGTGATGGACGCCTTTCGCCAGTTTTGCGCCAAATACCGTCACGATGAAGAAACCGGCCGCAACAATTATCTGATTATTCAGGCCGAGGATGAACTGGCGGCGATCGGGATGGTCATTGGGGCGTGCTGGAACGGCGCGCGGGCGTTCACTTCCACCTCCGGACCGGGTATTTCATTGATGAACGAACTGCTGGGTCTGGCTTATTACTCCGAGATTCCCGCCGTCGTGATTGATGTGCAGCGCGTGGGCCCGTCTACGGGCATGCCGACCCGCACCCAGCAGGGCGACGTGTTGGAGTGCGCCTACGCGTCGCACGGAGACACGAAGCATATCGTCCTTTTTCCTGCGAATCCCGCCGAGTGCTTTGAGTTTGCGGTGAAGTCGTTCGATCTGGCGGAGAAATTTCAAACTCCGGTGTTCCTGCTTTCGGATCTGGATATCGGAATGAACGATTGGGTGGTGCCGCGGCTGACCTGGGATGATTCGTACCGGCCCGATCGCGGGCGGGTCCTCAGCGCGGAAGATTTGGAGCGGATGCCGAAGTTTCACCGCTATTCCGATGAAGACGAGAATTATGTCGCGCCGCGCTCGCTCGCGGGCGTGCATGAAAAGGGCGCGTATGTCACGCGAGGCTCCGGGCACAACAAGCTGGGCGGATACACGGAAACGCCCAGCGAGTATCAGGAAGTGGTGGACCGGCTGGCAAGGAAGCAGAAAGCCGCGGCAAATTTTGTGCCGCTGCCGAAAGTAACCCGGCGGGCGGCCGCACGGTTCGGCGTCATCACCCTTGGGGGCTGCGAGCCTGCGGTGGAAGAAGCGCTGGAGATTCTGGAAGACCGCAAAATTCCGGCCGACTACATGCGTATCCGCGGGTTCCCTTTTCACCAGAGCATTGAAGCATTTTTGTACGACCACGAATTCTGCTTCGTGGTGGAACAGAATCGCGATGCCCAGCTACGGTCGCTGCTGGTTCTGGAAACCTGTGTTCCGAAGGACAGGGTCCGATCCGTGCTCGCCTACGGCGGCTTTCCGTTGAGCGCGAAACACGTGGTCGATGGAATCCTGAATCAATTGGAGAAATAGCCCGTGCCATCCATTGCAAAACCTGTCGCGACGCATCCCAGCCTGCAACGCAACCAACTGGGGCTAACTATCCGCGATTACGAAGGATCCATGTCGACGCTCTGCGCGGGTTGCGGGCACGATTCCATTACGGCCGCGATTGTCCGCGCGCTGTGGGAGATTTCTATGTCTCCGCGCATGCTGGCTAAGATGAGCGGCATTGGATGCTCGTCGAAGACGCCCGCCTATTTTGTGAGTGGCGCGCACGGCTTCAATTCCGCGCACGGACGCATGCCTCCCATTGCCACCGGCGCGAATGCAGCCAACCGCGCCCTAACCTACATCGGAATATCGGGCGATGGAGATTCTCTTTCGATCGGGCTGGGGCACATGTGTCACGCCATCCGCCGCAATGTCAAAATGGTCTACCTCATCGAGAACAATGGGGTATACGGATTGACCAAGGGGCAGTTCTCTGCCTCGGCCGATGTCGGATCGAAGAGCAAACGGGGAGAACCGAACCAGACGCTTCCCATTGATCCGGTGATGCTTGCCCTCAGCACCGGAGCCACTTTCGTCGCGCGCAGTTTTTCCGGAGATAAGCAGCAGCTGGTACCCATTCTGAAAGCTGCCCTGGCGCATCGCGGCTTCGCGCTGATTGATATTATCTCGCCGTGCGTGACCTTCAATGATCATTCCGGATCGACCAAGAGCTACCTTTATACCAGAGAGCACGAGGTGAAAGCGACGGAGGCGGACTTTGTTCCTCCCGAGAAGCCCATTCTCGCGAGCATCGCACAGAATGGAGTCACAGCTGTAACCATGCACGATGGCAGCGTGGTGCATTTCCGAGCGGTTCCGGAGAAGTATGATCCGACCGATCGGAAGAGAGTAAGCAATTATTTATTAGAGCAACAAAGCAAGGGAGAGATCGTCACCGGGCTTCTCTTCGTAGATGAGACCGTAGGCGATCTGCATGAAGTCAATCGGGCATCCGATGTACCACTCGTGGATGTGCCTTATTCGAAACTATGTCCAGGGTCGTCCGAGTTAGAAGACTTGCAGCGCGAGTTTCGGTAAAAAATTCAGTGTGCCAAGGTGGAAACTGCCGTTCCAAATTGGCCAGGCGTGTACCGGAATGAGACCGGTCAGGCCTCTGCGGTGAGGCCGGCGAGAATCTGTTCTTCTTGCTCTTCGGTCAGAAAATCCTCTACCGCCAATATGCCCGGATCGAGTAAGGAGGCAGTCGAGGAGGTGAAGTCAGTTCCGCTGGTGCGGATGGTGAGCAGGAATTGAGGGCCTTTGTGACGGCATGAGCGGATGGTTCCCATCGTAGTAAATTTCTCTCCCATGAGGTATACTTTCGTTTTCTTAGTTAACTGGAGTCCACACCGGATCACTGCCTCTGATACGTGTGTTTCAACGACTTGGACGACTGCCTCCCGCGAAGGGGAGCCCGGCTCGGACCAGCGCAGTAACGCTCGGCCTGAGTTTTTGGAAGGACTACTAGTACCTGTTGACATTTTAAAGAGCTTAATCGGATCTTCGTTGGTACTTAATCCCGGGTGTACTTTCCTAAAACGTGAATGCATGTGGAACAAAATTTTTCTAATTGCAATCCAGAACCCGATGAGTAATACAATGATGAAAACCGGTTCACCTGGACACTATACTTTCGGCCGCAAACGCAACCAAGAGGCACCAAGATCGCCTGCGGTCACGTGAGTATGGCCCTATTACTTACCTGAGAACGATCTGGAGATCACGAGAACACGCACATAATGCGAAACAATTATCATTTTCAGTTACTCGCTCCTCCTCAGACGAGGCCGGACGGCACGTTCGGACGCTCGAAAGTTAATGAGCAACTTTATGGCCATTACCTTTCATCGATGCAGCGGCTTCGGGGCCGCGTGTATCTCAAGGATGGCGCAATCCAGCCGTGTGAACTGGATAACGAAGATCGCTTCCATATGCGCGGCGATGAGCAGAGCTGGCATTTTCTACTCGTTGAGGATGATCAAAATGTCATAGGCTGCGCCAGGTACCTGGTGCATCCGAATACGGTTGGGTTTGAACGGCTGCGGATGGCCGAATCGGCGCAGGCCCACGATGCTTATTGGGGACCCCGAGTTCGAAGAGCGGTCGAAGCGGATCTCCGGCGCGCGCGCGCCTGTAACCAGTCCTATGTTGAAATTGGGGGCTGGGCGCTGTCCGAGGAATGGCGAGGCACCAAGGCCGCATTGGAGATCCTAGTGGCCTCCTACGCCTTAGCGCACCTTTGGGGAGGCTGCATCGCGTCCTGCATGGCAACCGTCCGGCACTGCTCTTCATCCATGCTGCGGCGTATCGGCGGAGAGAGCTTACAGGCTTCTGGCGAAAGTGTGCCGCCTTACGAAGACCCCCACTACGGCTGCCTGATGGAGTTGCTGCGATTCGATTCCCGCTCACCCGTACAAAGGTTTGTGCCATTAATCGATCAGTTAAGATCACGCCTAGCAAGCGCGACGGTGCTGCGAGCCAGGAAAGAACAGTTCTCGCGAAGTTTCGCCATGGAACTGGGCGCCGAGCATGTCAGCTTTCTGCGCCATGGCGCAACCTTGCAGCTGGTAGTCCGGCCATAGAGACAGGCTAGGTGGGCAGGCGCCAGCCTGCGGCGGCCGCATTAGGCCGCCTCGAATGCGAGAATTTTCACGTGACACGCACGGCAAGACGGCTTCCGCATATCTACCTTCTCGGTCGGCCTTTATTCGTCACCTTCCGGTTGCACGATACTCTTCCGCCACCGCGCGCATTTCCGTCCCCGGCGATGACTTCAGGCAAAGCGTTCGTTGCTATGGACCGCATCCTAGATCAAGCCCGGTGTGGGCCCAGTTTCCTGCGACGAGCACCCGTAGCTCAGCAAGTTCTTGACTCGATCCAATATGGCGCTGATAGAGGCGACTACAAGTTGCATGCGTGGGTCATTATGCCCAATCACGTGCATCTGCTCCTTACCCCTGAAACTAACGTATCGAAGCTTCTTGGATCGCTGAAAGGTGGCGCGCGAAGAAGGCTAACGTGCTGCTCGGGCGGGCAGAGCGGACCTTTTGGCAAGACGAGAGCTATGACCACCTGGTCCGTACCGATGAAGAATTCCGGCGGATACAGCAGTACGTCGAACACAATCCCGTCACGGCGGGTCTCGTCCTCAAACCTGAGGATTACGCTTGCTCAAGCGCTGGGCGGCCTGCACGGCCGCCGCAGGCTCGCGCCTGCCCCACGAATACGGCTCAATCTGACGCAGATACACGCTGAATGACTGAAGCGCTCGAGCACTGGACCCACATTGTGGGATCTGAGTTTATCCAGACGGATAATGAGCAGCTTCGGGCGGCCGCCACGGCGACCTTCGCGACCCAACAGAAGATCGCTGCCATTTTGCGGCCGGGCAACCTTGCCGAGGTACAGGATTGTGTCCGCACCGCCAACCGCCATCGCACGCCCCTCTACCCAATCAGCAGCGGTAAGAACTGGGGCTACGGATCGCGGGTACCGCCGGCAGACGGCTGCGCGCTTCTCGATCTGAGCCGCCTGAACCGGATCGTCGATTTCAGCGAAGAACTGGGATTTGTGACCGTGGAGCCCGGTGTTACGCAGCGCCAACTCTATGGATTTCTGAAGCAGCGGAATTCGCGATTATGGATGGATGCTACCGGTTCCAGCCCGGATTGCAGCCTGATTGGCAATGCCATGGAGCGCGGATTCGGACACACGCCCTACGGCGATCACTTCGCGTACGTGTGCGGCTTGCAGGTAGTGCTCGCCGGCGGCGAGGTGATTGAGACCGGATCGGCGGGTTTCCCGGGATCACTGGCGCAGGCCGTGAGCCGGTGGGGCGCGGGACCAAGCCTAGATGGCTTATTCTCGCAATCGAACCTCGGCGTCGTCACACGCATGACCGTCTGGCTGATGCCCGAGCCGGAAGCGTTCGCAGCCTTCTTTTTTCGGGCAGAAGATCCGCACGGCCTTGCGCCGCTGATTGATTCCCTCCGCGAACTCCGCATGCGTGATGTGCTGCGCAGTTCCATTCACATCGCGAACGATTACAAGGTGCTGGGCGGAATCCAGCAGTATCCCTGGACCGAGGCGAAGGGAGAAACGCCGCTTACGCCGGAGTTGATGTCGCACTTCCGCGGCAGACTCAGCTTTGGACATTGGAACGCCTCCGGCGGCCTGTACGGGACGCCCGCTCAGCTTAAAGAGGCAAAACGCATGCTGCGGAGCGCGCTGAAGCGGCAGGCCGGCAAATTGAAATTCCTCAGCCCTCGAACGCTCCAGTTTGCGAAGCGCTTTGCCGGGCCGTTCCGGATGGTGACGGGATGGGACATGCGAAGAACAGTGGAACTCGTCGAGCCTGTTTTGGGGCTCATGCGAGGAGTGCCGACTCAGCAGACACTCGGCTCATCGTATTGGCGGAAGCGCGGCCCTGTGCCGCCGCGGACTGATCCGGATCGCGACCGCTGCGGGCTGCTGTGGTACGCGCCGGTTGCGCCGGCTGAGGGCGCGCAAGTCGAGAAATTGACCGGCATCGCAAAACATACGCTGCTCGGCTGCGGATTTGAGCCGATGATTTCGCTGACCATGCTGACGCCGCGCAGTGTATATTGCGTGATCTCCATCACCTACGATCGCGATATCGCGAGCGAGGATGAAAAGGCAATGGCATGTTACGAAGCTCTATCGAAGCGCTGCATGGAAAATGGATATTATCCATACCGATTGGGGATTCAAGGA
Source organism: Bryobacteraceae bacterium (assembly GCA_035475915.1). Taxonomy (GTDB): domain Bacteria; phylum Acidobacteriota; class Terriglobia; order Bryobacterales; family Bryobacteraceae; genus Bog-105. The sequence continues at coordinate 15,353 of DATIMA010000170.1, read as the reverse complement.
ATGGGTCAATTACAGCGGCCGGATGCATACGCAGCGGTGATTCGCGCGTTGAAAACAGCACTGGATCCGAACGGAATAATTGCACCGGGGAGATATGAAAGCAGGTAGGATTTAAAAACAAATAAGCCCCCGAATGGTTTAAGGCCATCCGAGGGCTTCGTTATATTTCAGAGCTGATTTACTTGGCGATCTTGCGACGTGCAACTAATCCGGCGCCCAAGAGACCGACACCCATCAGGAGAAGGGTAGCGGGTTCGGGAACCGTAGAACTCGGGGTCGCCGTGAAGCTGGCCGAGTAAGAATCGTGAACACCCGGTCCCGCGGCGGCAGCGAGGATGGCAGGAATAGTCCCGATCGTCGTGTCCTGGGTCGTAAAGGCCCCCACGGTGGGCGAGGTACCCGAGGAAGGGGGAGCGAAATAGGCCGCGCCATTGACAGTCAGCGAAATGCTAACCGCGTTGGGAGCAGTCTGGATTAACGTAAAGGGAGAGCCGGGAGGCGTACATACCGAACCCACTGCGGAGCTTCCACAGGCCGCAGCCGATCCGACACCCGGGGCGACGCTCTGCAGGTCGAAGTGAATCGTACCGGCAGACGTAGTAAAGGTTACGAAATCGGTCACGGGGAGCGTACCCATTGTCAAATCCTGAATGGTACCGCCCGAAAGTCCCGTGAACGAACCGGAGTTAAAGGCTGGCCCACTGGGGACGAACGTATTGGGACCGTTCATACTGCTGAACGTAATTGTCGTCGCAGTCACAACGGCGTCCCCTGAAAACGTTGCTGAACCAGTGACGCTCGTTGCCATGGCCGGCGTCACAAACGCTGCCGTGCCCAGGGCAACTAAACTAAAGAGAGAATAATTCAATCGCATCTTGTTTTAATTTTCCTCCTCCGAAACGGACTTTATTGCACACTCAATCATCGCAAGTGGGACGTTGATACGCAATAGCCGTTTCACGGGTTAAGTACTGCTTTGGTACCGCTGTATAGACTTAATTTCAAAGGGGAATAGTACTAGGAAAATTACTCAACGCGACGCGATTTTCAGCCCGAAATGTCAGTTATATTCCACCCCGGCTGCTTCCTTATTCTGCTGGGGATATCCCACAAGATACGTAATAGGGGCACCCTTACCCTTCAATTCACCAACGGTCCATATGTACGTTGTGTCGCTTACCATTGCAGCTAATTCCTCGACAGAATACGTCCGGAAGCAAGACGTAATTCCGTCAATCAGGACACAGATGGGGATCAGCGGAATCAGATACGTGAAAATAAGCTTGGACCACCCGATCCGCCGCATTCGCGGTGTAAGCAGCCAGACACCAAGCGGTGACAGCAGCATACATAGGAAAGCTTTGGGGCAGCGTGACGTCAGCTCGAAGATTCCGATGGGCTGCCGCTTCGAAACCGCATCCGCAATGATGGCCCGCGCCCGCTCCGGGCGAAAGTGGTGGAATGCGGTAAAGATCGTCCGAAATCCGGTGAGCTCCGGAGGAACTTCGGCCGCATCTACCGGTTCGCTACGATAAACCAAGCCGGGCACTTCGCTCTCGATCAAACTACCGCGTGCCCTGCCGTTGGGAAACTTGTCGGTCAAAGTGACGCGTGCACTCACAAGGCCTTTTTTGAGCCAGTGCACCCAGGGGCCGCCGGCGCCCGAGCACAAATCGACCACGTCCCGAACCCCGGAACTCGCCAACAGTTCGACAACGCGAGTGCGGACAATACCGTACGTATCGAAGACATCGGTCGAGATCTCGAGGAAATCGGTCAATCCATTCCGGATCGCTGCGGGGCAAAATACCGAATCGTGTACCTCGAATAAATGCAGTCTACGCATGCATGTTCTGTCGCCCGGGATCGAACAGGCGATATCAAGGGTTAATCCGAGCGCGCTTTGTATTCACCTCGCTCTGGCCTAGTCTATACCGATTGGCATACAGAAAGAGTACGAGTTCGCGTTTCCAAGCAACTGGCGTTAGCTTAAGATGTGCTCTGTAGGGATTGTTACCTACTAGAGGTTGTGTACTTCGGGGGAATAAGAGTACCGAACGGCGCTCTGCCGCGAGCAACCCGTTCGCTTATTCGTCCTGCTTCTACGTTATTTCGGAGATTTCGAGGAGAGGAAGTTTGACGAACAGGAGAAACAAGATGCTCAAAATGGCACAGTACGCGTCGGGGCCCGCAAGTTTGGCCCTTTTTTTTACACTCTTTTCGCCCGCCACCGGAGGGGCGCAAACATGGCTGCAATCGAGTCCGAGCGGGGGGCCCACTCCGCGCACTGAACAAGCCGCCGTGTTTGACTCGAATACACAGGACATGATTGTGGTTGCCGGATATGCCAGTCCAAACGGGCAGCCCTCGGGCGCCGCCGATGTAAATGACGCCTGGCTTCTGCAATTGGGCAATGGGTCATGGCAGCAGTTGCCCAGCCTGCCGGCAGCCCCGCGGGATTCACACACTGCGATCTATGATCCGGGAACCACGAATCTTACAATTTTCGGCGGGAAGAACAGTGTAGGAGCCTGCTTCAACGATGCATGGGTCCTTTTCGGCGCAACCGGCGCCAGTCCCACGTGGATGCAGGTTCCGGGAACGGGTCCCGCCGCACGAGGAGGCGCCAGCGCGGTATACGATCCGGTCTCGAATGAAATGATTGTTTTCGGCGGACGTTGTAATTCGACCCTGTATAACGATGTATGGGTCCTGGAGAATGCCAACGGCAACGGCGGACTCCCCACCTGGAGGCAGGTCACAACGTCGGGAACTGCCCCGAGCGCCCGGGCGTTCCATTCCGCAGCATACGACTGGAACACGAATACCATGACGGTTTTTGGGGGACGGGACAGTTCCGCAGACCGGAACGATGTATGGGTGTTATCGAATGCCAACGCAATAGGCGGTACGCCGGCCTGGACGCAGCTCACGCCCTACGGCGTGCTGCCGCCGGCAAGAGAAACCCAAACCGCGGTGTACGATCCCAAGCTGGATCGCCTCACCATTTTCGGCGGAAGCTCGAGCGGAACGCTGCTCAGCGATGCATGGGTGCTTTATAACGCAAACGGGATGGGCAGTACACCAACCTGGGTACCGCTTGCCTTTACCGGCTCCGCCCCGCAAGCCAGGGGCGCGGCGACCGCCGTATACGACGATAATTCGGGCAACATGATTCTATTTGCCGGCGATTCGAGTACCGTTTTTCTGAACGATCTCTGGACCCTGCAAAATGCTATTGGAATCGGAGTGAATACCTTCGCTGGCGGCAAGCCCGGCGACGTGCGGTTGGTGGCCGATTTTGATGGCGACGGCAAAGATGATTTCGTCGTCTGGCGCGCGGCCACCGGCACCTGGTACGTGCTTCCCAGCGGCGGCGGCGGGCCCATCGTGCAGCAATGGGGCTTACCCGGAGATATTCCGGTTCCAGCCGACTGGGACGGCGATGGAAAAACCGATTTCGCCGTGTGGCGGCCCTCGAACGGCACCTGGTTCATCCTGGGCTCAAGCAAGGTCAACAACTACCCATTCGCGACCATGCAGCAGCAATGGGGACTTCCGGGCGATATACCCATCGTGGGCGACTTCACCGGTGACGGAAAGATCGACTACACGGTGTTCCGCCCGTCGAACGGCAACTGGTTTGTCCTGAGCCAAACGGCCACAAACACCTATCCAGCTCCGACTCTACAGCAGCAGTGGGGCCTACCCGGCGACATGCCGGTTGCAGGCAATTTCGACACCACGGACCGAACGGATTTCACCGTGTTCCGGCCCTCCACGGGAACCTGGTTCGTACTGAACCCGGGGAAAACAAGCACCTACCCAGCCCCGACGATGCAGCAGCAATGGGGACTTCCGGGCGACGTTCCCCTGGTGGGCGATTTCGACGGCGACGGCAGGACCGACTTCAGCGTGTTCCGGCCCTCGAACGGCAACTGGTTTGTCCTGAGTTCGGCTCACACCAGCACCTATCCGGCGCCCACTATGCAGCAACCCTGGGGGCTGCCGGGCGATGTGCCGGTAGTGGGTGATTTCGATGGCGACCATAAGGCCGATACGACGGTCTGGCGGCCTTCCAACGCCAACTGGTTCGTGATGACCAGCACCGGTCCAAGCAAGTTCCCCAACGCGAACATTCAGCAGCAATGGGGATTGCCGGGCGACACGCCGTTCTAGATGGAAAAGTGTGGGCAGACGATCGTTTTGGGTCGTCTGCCCCGCAGTACTAGGCCCAGGAAATTTCCCGGTCATCGATCTGCCGCGATATGTCTTGAACCACTTTATCTAGCTGTTCTCCACAGAAAATCCACAAGATCTAGTTGGTACCTGCAAAAATCTGTATTGACGCGTGAGAAAATTGGAGTTTAGATAGGTACTGCAGTTGGCAGAACCCATCGCCCCCAAGAAAGGCAATTATCCCCTCCAATGGGACAGCTCAGCGTCAATTTAGCCGTCAAAGTCAAAGAACTACAGCGCTCTTTAAAGAGAGAGGAGCGCACCGGGGTGTCATTCCCGCGCTATTTCACCTCCAGGCTGGAGCCTGGCATCACGCCTTACGACCAGGTGAAATGGGAGCTTCGCACTGCCACGATTGGAAACGACAAAGGCTCGGTGATTTTCGAGCAGCGCGATATCGAAGTGCCTGCCGACTGGTCGCAGACCGCGACCAACATTGTGGCCAGCAAGTATTTTCATGGGCGCATGGGATCGCCGGAGCGCGAAACCAGCGTGGCGCAGCTTGTTCACCGTGTGGTGGACACGATTGCCGATTGGGGCTTGTCCGGCCGTTACTTCAAAACCAAAGAGGATGGCGAGAACTTCCGTCTGGAACTGGCGCACCTGATGCTCACGCAGAAGGCCTGCTTCAATTCGCCGGTTTGGTTCAACGTGGGCGTTCGCGAATCGCGCGGCTATGGCTTCTATTTCGACGAAGCCGCGCAGGCGACCAAGAAGCTGCTACCCGGCGAGAATCATCCGCAATGTTCGGCCTGCTTTATCAACTCGGTCGGCGACACGCTTGAATCCATCCTCGATCTCGCCAAAACGGAGGGCATGCTCTTCAAGTGGGGGTCGGGTACTGGTACTAACCTATCGGCGATTCGCGAAGAAGATGCGCACCTGTGGGGCGGCGGCCGGGCCTCCGGGCCGCTCAGCTTCATGAAAGGGTTTGACGCGTTTGCAGGCGTCATCAAATCCGGCGGCAAGACGCGCCGGGCAGCCAAAATGGTGATCCTGAACTCCGATCATCCGGATGTGGAACAGTTCATCTGGTGCAAAGCCAAAGAAGAGAAGAAGGCGCACACACTCATCGACGCCGGCTACGATTCAACGCTTGACGGCGAAGCCTATAGCTCCGTCTTTTTCCAGAACGCGAACAACTCGGTCCGGGCCAGTGACGAATTCATGGAGGCCGCCGTTGACGATGCCGACTGGTGGACGCGCAGCGTGGTAAACGGCCAGCCGGTGCGGCGCTACAAAGCGCGCGAGCTGATGCGGCAGATTGCCGAAGCCACCCATCAATGCGGCGATCCCGGCATGCAGTTCGATACCACCGTCAACCGCTGGCACACCTCGAAGACCACGGGCCGGATCAATGCTTCGAATCCTTGCTCGGAATACATGTTCCTGGACGATTCAGCCTGCAACCTGGCGTCTCTGAATCTGATGAAATTTGTGGGTGTCGATGGCGTATTCGATGTGGAAGCGTTCCGGCATGCCGTCGATACGGTCATCATCGCCCAGGAAATTCTCGTTGACAATGCCAGCTATCCGACCGAAAAGATCGCAAAGAATTCGCACGATTTCCGGCCGCTCGGCTTGGGTTACGCGAATCTCGGCGCGATGCTGATGTCGCTGGGTCTGCCGTACGACGGCGATAACGGCCGCGACTTCGCGGCAGCGATTACTGCAATTATGTGCGGGCAGGCTTATCTCACCAGCGCTCGGGTCGCCGAGGCCGTTGGACCCTGCCCCGGCTATCCCGATAACGAGGAATCGTTCCTCGAAGTCATCCGCATGCACTGGAACGCCGTGAACGGCATCGACAGCAAGCGTGTTCCGGCGGCTATGTTCAACGCGGCGGAAGAGTGCTGGCGTCGCGCCTATGAAGTGGGTGCGCTCACCGGCTTCCGCAACGCACAGGTGACGGTGCTTGCGCCGACCGGCACTATCGGCTTCATGATGGATTGCGACACCACCGGCATTGAGCCCGACTTGGCTCTGGTGAAGTACAAGAAGCTGGTGGGCGGCGGCGTGATCAAGATTGTCAACAACACGGTTCCCCAGGCGCTGATCAAATTGGGCTACACACCCGAGCAGACCGAAGCCATTGTCACGCACATCGATTCCACTGGCACCATTGAAGGCGCGCCGCATGTGAAGCCCGAGCATCTGCCGGTTTTCGATTGCAGCTTCCGCCCGCAGAACGGCTCGCGTTTCATCCACCACATGGGTCACATCCGCATGATGGCCGCCGTGCAGCCGTTTATCTCCGGCGCAATCTCAAAAACCATCAATATGCCGGAAGAATCCACGGCGGAAGACATCATGGAAGCCTATATTGAGAGCTGGAAACTGGGGTTGAAGGCCGTCGCCATCTATCGCGATGGATCGAAGCGCGTGCAACCGCTCAGCTCCGGCACCGGTAAAGGCGAGAAGAAGAACGGCCTCGCGGTTCCAGCCGCGCCCCAGCCGCAAATCATCGAAAAGATTGTCTATCGCCCGCAGCGGCGCAAACTGCCGGACGAGCGGCAATCGGTCACCCACAAGTTCTCGATCGGCGGCCACGAAGGCTACATCACTGTGGGCCTGTATGAGGACCATACGCCGGGCGAAGTATTCATTTCCATGGCAAAGGAAGGGTCCACCATCTCCGGCCTCATGGACACGCTCGCTACGTCCATCAGCTATGGCCTGCAGTACGGCGTACCGCTGAAGTTTTTTGTGGATAAGTTCAGCCACGTTCGCTTTGAGCCGAGCGGCTGGACCGGCAACCCGCAGGTTCCCTATGCGAAGTCGATCATCGACTATATCTTCCGCTGGCTCGGCGCCCGGTTCCTCGGGATCACCGAAGCAAGCGAAGCCGGCGATACACCGAAACTGCGGGTGACGGAGCCTGACCCGCAGGTTTCGCTACCGTTCGAGGCGAATGTGGCGAGCGATGCGCCGCTCTGCTCGGAATGCGGCAGCATCATGACCCGCAACGGTTCCTGCTACAAGTGCGAGAATTGCGGCGGAACCAGCGGCTGTAGTTAAGAAATAGCGGGGCCGGGCATCTCCCGGCCTCACCGCAATCCTGCAACTACCTCTTCAATCATTCCCCGCACTGCCTGACTTGCCGCCTCCCGGTCTCCTCTACGCAACAGACTCAGAACCTCCGAATCCACAATGCGGTACCACAGCTGGCGGCGAGCGGTGAAATCCGGAATGCGCGTTGTAATCTCCGTCCGGACGGTTTTCAGCAACCCAAGTAATTCGCCGTACTCAGGACCGATCTGATTCTGCAGCCCTTCTTTGAGCCGGACCGCTAGCGCCGGCGCCGAGCCGTTCGTTGAAATCGCAATCGTCAAATCGCCTTGCCGGTGTACCGCCCCGAAGCTGAACCGGCAGTGCTCGGGATCGTCGACCGAGTTGCATAGAATGCCCTTCTCCTCCGCCAGGCGGAACACTTCCGAATTGTCAGCCTGGCCGGTGATGACCAGGAAACAATCTTCCAGATCCGCAGTTTGGAACTCGCGCGGATTCACATGCCGCACAGTCGCGCCCGCCTCGACCAGCGCTTTGGCCTTCGCGGCTATCTCCTGCCCTTCACCTATGACCAGGCAGTTTTTGCCTGAGAGATCCAGAAACACCGGATAGCGGAAGTTCATCCTTCTATCCTGAATGTATTGCCTGTTCCGCGACTCTTCCTAATCGATACCTTTGGTTTCATTTTTCGGGCCTACCACGCTCGCGCGCGCAGCGGGGCTCCGCCCATGCGTACTAGCGGCGGCCTGTCTACCGAGGCCGTATTTATCTTCCACAATATGCTACGGAAGCTGCTGGCCGATTTCAAACCGGATTACATTGCCGCCATCTTTGAGAGCACCGAGCCCACTTTCCGCTCGGAAAGCTTCGCCGAATACAAAGCCAATCGCACGGAAATGCCGCACGACCTGGGCGAACAGATCCCCTATATTCGCCGGATACTCGAAGCGCTGCGCATTCCCATTCTCGAATTTCCCGCCTATGAAGCCGATGACGTTATCGGGGCCATCGCATGCCGCAAGCCCGCGAAACCGCTTGACGTGGTGATCGTTTCAAGCGATAAAGACATGCTGCAGCTTGTAAACGATCGTGTATCGATGCTCAATCCCATGAAGGACAACGAGTGGTACGACTCCGCGAAGGTGGAGCAGTTCATGGGCGTGAAGCCTTCGCAGGTCGCCGATCTGCTTGCGCTCAAGGGCGATTCCATTGACAACATTCCGGGCGCGCCCGGTATCGGCGACAAAGGAGCGCGCGACCTCATCGCGCGATTCGGGTCGGTAGAGGCAACGCTCGACCGCGCCGCGGAAGTAGAGCGCAAGATGTATCGCGAAAGCCTGCTGAACAATCGCGATCAGATCATGTTGAGCAAACAGCTCGCGACTATTCATACCCAGGTGCCCGTTGAATGGGAGCTAACCGCGCTTCGCGCGCAGCCACCCGACAACTCCGCATTAAAGCCACTCTATAAGGAATTGGAATTCTTCAGCATGCTGAAGGATCTTCCAGCGGAAGACGATAGCGCGACACGCGACTACGCAACTCTGAACGATGCAGAAGCGCTGGAGAGTTGGCTGAACAAACGGCCCTCTGGCGCTCCAATTGCAGCCGCGCTCGATCTTACAAACGGGTTTTTCGGACTCTCGTATCACGTCGGGGAAGGACGCGCGGCATCGATTGCGCTGATTGAGACGGTTCGCCCGGTATTTGAATCCGAAGACATCGTGAAAATCGTTCACGATGCGAAAGCGTTCCTCATGGCAGCCTCCGGGATAGGCATTACTCCGCGCAATATCGGTGAAGACGCGATGCTGTATGCGTTTCTGATTAGCGCCGATCCGGGCGGCTGTTCTCCCGAAAACCTGGCGGAGCGTTTTCTCGATCGAAAACTCAATGCTGCAGCCGAGCAGCAGGCCGAAGCAACGCTGGCGATCACGCAGATGCTCCGGCCTCAGATCGATGCCCAGGAGCTGCGCGGCGTTTACCGGGACATCGATCTGCCGCTGGCTCCGGTGCTGGCACGAATGGAAACATGCGGCATTCGGATCGATACGGCGGCTCTTTCGGAATTATCGTCCCGCCTTTCGGAGCACATCGACCGGATCGCGCAGGAGATTTGTGAACTGGCCGGCCATCCGTTCAATATCAACTCGCCTCAGCAGTTGGGGAAGGTGTTATTCGAGGAAATGATGCTCCCCTCGCCTGTCAAGTACGGCAAGGGCAAAGCCATCTCGACCGCGGCGGACGTGCTGGAAGGCCTGGCGACCGCGTATCCCATCGCGCGGCTGGTCCTCGATTACCGCCAGCTTACGAAATTGAAAGGCACTTACATCGATGCGCTTCCGCAGTTGATTCGTCCCGAAACTGGCCGGCTCCACACCACTTTCAATCAAACCGGCGCAGCAACGGGCCGCCTCTCCTCCTTCAATCCGAACCTACAGAACATACCCATCCGCACCGAAGAAGGCCGCGAGATTCGCGCTGCATTTGTCCCGGAGCCGGGCTGGGATCTGCTGATGGCCGATTATTCTCAAATCGAGCTGCGGCTACTGGCGCACATGTCGGAAGATCCGGTGCTGGTAGATTCGTTCACCCGCCACGAAGACATCCATACCCGCACGGCAGCGGAAGTGTTCAAAGTTCATCCCGCGATGGTCACTCCCGAAATGCGCCGCTCCGCAAAGGCCGTCAATTTCGGAATCGTGTATGGCCAGACGCCGTTTGGACTGGCACAGACGCTTTGCATTGACCGCAAGGAAGCCGAGCTCTATATCCGGCGGTATTTCGAACGCTACGCCGGAGTGCGCGAGTTCATCGACCGCACCATCGCTGAGGTTCGGCAGACCGGTATCGCCAAGACGCTGCTGGGCCGGCGTCGTCCCATACCGGACATGCAGAGCCGCAATCCAGCGGCTCGGTCGTTTGCCGAACGCACCGCCGTCAACACGCCCCTGCAGGGGACTGCGGCCGACCTTATCAAGCTAGCCATGATTCGGATCGCGGCTTTGCTCGAAGAACGAAAGATGCAATCGCGCATGCTGCTCCAAGTGCATGATGAATTGGTATTCGAAACGCCGCCCGTGGAGAGAGATCAATTGAAAGAAATAGTCAAAACAGAGATGGAAAACGTGTACAAACTTTCCGTGCCGCTCGTCGTGGAAGTGGGTGTCGGACCGAATTGGAGGGATGCCAAGTGAGCCGAACCCGAATGGTGCCCCTGGTCCTTACACTTGTCATTGCCGCCCTATCGCTCTCCTGCGGCGAAAAGAAAGGCGCCCAAATAGAAGCCGGGCCCGCGCAGTACAAAGTGCAGTTGCAGACTACCAAGGGAGATGTGGTCATCCTGGTCCATCGGAACTGGTCTCCCATCGGCGCGGACCACTTTTACCAGCTCACCAAAGCGGGCTTCTACAACAACAATGCGATCTTCCGCGTTCTGCCCGGCTTCGTCGTGCAATGGGGCATCAGCGGCGATCCGCAGGTAAACAAGAAGTGGAATGAAGCGATCAAAGACGATCCGCCCAAAGTCTCGAATAAGATCGGCACGATTGTGTTCGCCAAGACCGGTCAGCCCGACTCACGGACGACGCAAGTATTTATCAACCTGGGCGATAACAGCGCCGCGCTTGATCCACAGGGCTTCACGCCATTTGGTGAAGTCATCCAGGGCATGGACAACGTCGCTAAGTTCTACACCGGCTATGGCGAAGGCCAGCCGAATGGAGAAGGCCCCAGCCAGGGATCCATTGAGGAGACCGGCAATTCGTATTTACAGCAGCACTATCCCAAGCTGGATTACATTAAGAGCGCGCGCATCGTGCCGTAGGCACCGCGGCCCTCCCCCTCATTCGTTCACAGCGTAGAACTCGGGTTCGGAATCGGCAATCAGGCCCAAAACCTGTTTTTCGAACAGCCGCTTATATGTGCCGCCCAGCTTGCGGACCAGCGTTTCGTGGGTCCCCTCCTCGACAATCCGCCCGCTGTCGAAAACCAAAATGCGGTCGAGCATACGAACGGTGGAAAGTCGATGCGCGATGACGATGGCAGTACGCCCGGTCAACAGCCGCGCCATCGCCTCCTGAATGGCAGCTTCGGACTCAGAATCCAGGCTGGAAGTTGCCTCGTCCAAGACCAGAATCGGTGTGTTCGCCAGGAATGCACGAGCCAGGGCGACTCGCTGGCGCTCGCCTCCGGAAAGCTTTACGCCGCGCTCGCCGACCAGGGTTGCGTAGCCTTTCGGCTGCCGGCGGATGAACTCGTGGGCATTCGCGAGCCACGCAGCCTCTTCAATGTCGCGGAGGCGCGCTCCGGGGCGGCCATAGGCGATGTTTTCGGCAAGCGAGCGGTGAAACAGAATCGGGTCCTGCGGCACCATCGCCAATTCCGAGCGTAGGGATGCTTGCGTTACATGGGCTATATCCTGTCCATCGATCAGAATGCGGCCATCTGTAATGTCGTAGAGGCGATGGAGAAGCTTAACGAACGTGCTTTTACCGGAGCCGGAATGGCCAACCAGGCCGACACGTTCACCGGGCCGGATGTGAAGCGAGAAGTCCCTGAACAGAGGCTCAGCGTGTTGGCTGTACTGAAACGTGACGCGGTTGAAAGTGATATCGCCGCGCTGGATTCGCAGGGGCTCGGCACCTGGGCGATCTTCGATACCCAGGGGCTCTCGCTCCAGGTCCACCATCTCTTCCATTTCGTTCACGCTGCGTTGAAGATTGGCGACATGTTGGCCGACATCGCGCAAGTAACCATGCACGATGAAGTAGCTGGTCAGAATGAAGGTTACGTCCCCGAGCGACGCTACGCCGCGCCTCCACAGCACAATCGCGTAAAGCGCGATCAGCGTACGGAGCCCGAGCAATACCGTGAGCTGCGCGGTGCCGCTGCGCGTTCCGAAGATCCAGGTCCGATAGGTGCGCGCCTGCCATTTACCGAGCACGCGATTGAGGCGGCTGTCTTCCCGCGACTCGGCCCCGAAAGCCTTCACCACCGCATTGCAAGTGATCGAGTCGGCCAGTGAGCCTCCCACCCGGGTGTCTTGCGCGTTCGATAGACGAGCGGCCGGCGCAACATACCCAACCGCAAGGGCGACAGAGATAACGACATAGGCGGTGGCGGCCGCGCCGACGAGAAGGCCCAGGCCCGGCCAGCGAGCACCCAATACGACTGAAGACCCGGCCAGAACTACCAGGGCAGGAAGCAGCGAGAGCAGCAGCGTATCGTTCATCAAATCAACCGCCCACATGCCGCGGGTGATGCGCCGCACGATGGATCCGGCGAAGTTATTTGCGTGCCAGTCGGTAGAAAGCCGTTGTACCCGCCAAAAGGCGTCGGACGCCATGCGGGATATCACTCGTACGGTGAGTCCGGAGATGCCGATAAAAGCAGCATGCCGGGCTACAATCAGCACCGCGCCGAGTAGGGCCATAGCACCCACCGCGAGCAGCGCATTATGAAATGCCTGCTGCTGCGGAACGCTCAGCGTAAGGGCATCCACCAGCCGGCCGGAGAAGACGGGCAGAAAGAGGTCGGCAACTGTCGCGGCGGCCATGCTGAAGGCGATTCCTGCAACTGTTCTCCGCTCGCGCTTCCAATGCCGGTATAGGAAGCCGAGCACTCCAGACATTGCGTTCTTATTGAAATTCAGCATAGGATCGATGGACCAAATCACGCGCCTGCCGGAACGCAAAGGTCCGGAGACGCAAAAGAGGTTGATGGATTGGCGGAAAATGCCGGGGGAATGCTTCCCCGCGGAAGGACGCGAACCGGAAGCGTTACTGTTTAGCTTCGAAGGAGGCGGTCAATGCCGCGGGCGAGCAAAACGGCGCATCCCGTCATGTTGGATGGAAATGATGGGAATCTTCATCGTGGCGCCTCGCTCTTCTGTGGGATTAATCAACTTGAGGATAGCAGATTACGGTCCGAAGCGAGCTGTACTTTCAGGACACGCGCAGCACCCCCGTATCGCTCTGGCCTCGGTGCGGCCTGACCACAATCTCGACATCATGATTCAGCGCCACCAGGAATCGTAGCAACCGCTCAACCGAAAACTGCCGGAACTCGCCGCGGAGCATCTTCGAGACATCCGGTTGCCGAATGCCGAACAGCTTGCCGGCCTCGACCTGCTTCAGCTTCTTCTCCTTGAGGATCGTGTCAATTTTGTACACAAGCTGCGCCTTGATCAGATGCTCTTCGGGATTGGGCAGCCCGAGATCCTTGAACACGTTCCGACCGCCGGCCTGATATCTGTTTTTGCTCATGACTTCTTCCCAGCCGCTATTTTTTTGGCTTCGCGCAGCCGCTGCTCGATTATTTCCATTTCCCGGCGTGGGGTCGCGCGCCCGCTTTTCGATTTCTTCTGAAACGCGTGCAGCACATAAATCGCCGCTTCATAACGCACTGTGTACACGGCCCGGAAAGGTGTCGCCGCGAAAGTCCTTAATGATCTCCACGACTCCTGCCCCGCCCAAACCGCTCAGCGGTTTCGTGTCACGGTGCATCCCACCGCGCTGCGCAACGTACAAAGCATAGCCCATATGATCCTGAACAGGTGTTCGGGAAACACACGCAAATCCTTGCGGCTCGAACCGATCCAAATCACAGGCTTCAGGAACGGCTCGCCCGTCATCCGTACATATTAATATAGTGATATCACCATACCTTTGTCAACGGTTTCGGCAGCCCTTGCCAAAGACCTAAGCGATCATGACAGAGGAAGCTGTTACCCGGCCGCTCCAATGCATACGTTTTCGTCGCACGCTTTCTCCAGACGCTCTTTACTCCTCGCTGCACCAGCGGCGCTCACAGCCGGCTCGCCGCTTTTCGCGGGCACATCAGCGCCTGCTCCTTATGGAGCTTTGCCTTCTGAAAGGCAGATTCGCTGGAGCAAGCTCGAGTTCTATAATTTCCTGCACTTCACGGTTAACACGTTCACTGATAAAGAGTGGGGCTACGGAAATGAGGACCCGGCGATTTTTAACCCAACAGCTTTTGATGCCGATGCAATCATTGAAGCGCTGAAGGCGGCAGGAAGCAAAGGCGCAATCCTTACCTGCAAACACCACGATGGCTTCTGTCTTTGGCCTACGAAGACCACCGACCACTCCATCAAGCACAGCCCTTACAAGAATGGAAAGGGCGATATTGTGAGGGAGATTTCCGAAGCCGCCGCCCGGCACGGCCTGAAGTTTGGCGTCTACGTTTCGCCCTGGGATCGTAATCAGGCGTCTTACGGGACACCACAATACATTCAGATCTACCGCCAGCAATTGCGCGAACTACTTACCGGTTACGGCCCGATCTTTGAAATCTGGCACGATGGCGCGAACGGCGGCAGCGGGTATTATGGCGGCGCGAACGAAACACGCACCATCGATAAGCTGCACTATTATGACTGGCCGAACACCTGGAAGATGGAGCGTGAACTTCAGCCGAACGCCGCAATTTTCAGCGATGTTGGACCCGATGTTCGCTGGGTTGGAAATGAAAAAGGAATTGCAGGCGAGACGTGCTGGGCGACTTACACGCCTCATTCGCCGAACGGCGGTCCCGGAGCACCAGGTGACGTCGTTGAAGCGGAAAACACGTCCGGCACACGGAACGGCAAGTACTGGATGCCCGCGGAATGCGATGTTTCCATCCGGCCCGGATGGTTTTGGCATCCCAGCGAAAACGGCAAGGGCAAGACATCCCGCCAGTTGCTGGACCTGTATTACGAGTCCGTCGGCCGGGGCGCAAGTTTCCTGTTGAATGTTCCGCCGGACCGGCGCGGCCTCATCTACGACACGGATGCCGAGTCATTGCGGCAGTTCGGGCAAGCCCTCCGTTCCACGTTCGGCTCAAATCTTGCGCGCGGAGCGAGAGCAAGCGCATCGAACACTCGCAACAATGACCGGGCTTATGGCCCGCAGAATCTGCTCGACGATAACCGGTTCACTTACTGGGCGACAGATGATTCGGTAACAACTCCCAGCGTAACGATTGAGCTTGTAAAACCGGCAACATTCGACCTGGTGCGCCTGCGCGAGAACATCCGCCTGGGCCAGCGCATTGGCGAGTTCGCGGTCGAGATTTGGAAAGACAATGCCTGGACGGCTTTC
>DATIMA010000169.1:0-33440 GCA_035475915.1 Bryobacteraceae bacterium | reverse complement strand
AGCGCAAAAAAACCGGCCAATGTTCTGGGCGAGGGCTCGCGGCGAGCGTCGGAAAGCAGTATTCTTTTTTCGTCTGAAAGTGATTTTACCGGAGGGTGAAGGCCTGTCCGGCAGGTCGGAACTTTAGCAGAGGACGGTCAGCGGCGGGCCTTCACGCCAGTCCTGATTCTCTTTATCGCACTGGCAGAGGCGAAAGACAACACCGATCCGGGGTAACGGCAATCCCGCTGCGATTGCTGCCGAGGCGATGCCCGCTCTGTGGCAACGAGACCATCATCGGTCATGGGCGGCGGCGCAAACAAGCACACGACCAGCAGCACGATTGGATCTGGATTCGCCGCGGTCGATGCGTGCCCTGCCGAAAAACATTCACGGTCCTGCCAACATGGTCGCCGCCTTATGGCCATTACAGCTTTCAATGCAGGCAAGAAGCATTTGAGCCGGCTGGTGGGTCAGGCAGCTGGGAACAATCGGTTCCCGGGGTCAAAGATCCAAACCGGCTACCAGACCCTTCCACAGTGAGGCGTTGGTGCTGGCAGCTATTCTTCGTTGCGGTTCTTCTAACAAGCAAGTTGTGGCAGGGAGCTGGATGGAACACTCCGCGCCCACCCACCATCCTTGCCTGGGACTGGAGCGCGATCAGCCGTATTCTTCCCGTGGAGGTAAACAGTTCGTGAATCGAAAGGTAATCGATGAGCTGAAACAGCAGATTCCGCTGCTGGATTACCTGCAAGCGCACGATTGGCAACCCGCCCGCAGCATTCGCCGTGGACGCCTAATGGGGTTGTGCCCTCTGCACACCGATCACAAACCCAGTTTTCTGGTGGATCCAGGCCAGAATCTGTTTTACTGTTACGGCTGCGGGCGAGGCGGTGATGTGATTCGTTTTGCAGAACTCTATCACCAGGTGAATTTCCCCAAGGCCATAACATTGCTGCGGGAGTGGTGCGGCTTAGCCCCTTTGCTGAATGCCGTGGTCGATTGCTATCGCATTCAGCTACACCGCTATAACGAAGCGCTTGCTTATCTCGACCAACGGGGAATCCATTCGTGCGAAGTGATCGAGCACATGCGCGTCGGTTACGCACCCGGTGGTTGCCTGCGAAGCTGCCTGCTGCAGCTTGGCTATCCACTCTCAGTTATGCAACGAGCTGGTCTGGTCAATGCCGCTGGCCACGACAGCTACAGCCGCCGCATCGTTTTTCCGCTGGACGGAAATCTGTATGGCCGTAGTGTCCGGAGTTCGTCGTCACCACATCTGTTTATGCCGGGCTCGAAGGGTGGTTTGTACTTATGGGAGCAAGTCCGGCGCTGTCCGGAGATCATTCTCGTGGAAGGCCTGTTCGACTACGCAGTGTTGTGGCAGGCAGGTTTTCACAACGTCACTTGCTCGTTGGGAAACCATCTGAATGCACGCCAGTTCCTCCAGCTATGCGATGGCTCGCGGACGGTGTATCTGGCCTTTGATGCCGACACAAACGGCAGTGGCCAGCAGGCGGCACAACAGATATCTCGTCGCCTCTGGACGCAGGGCGTCTCCGCTCGACGCGTCTCAATGCCGGACGGGCAGGATCCGAATAGTTTCTTTGTCCAGGGCGGCGATACGCAACAGTTTCAGCTTCTGCTGGAGGTTGCCCGGCCATGATGTTTCGTGTTCTTCACCAGACCTCCAACAACCATGTGCGGTGCCCATATCGCATTGTCGATCAGGCCACCGGCCGTGAGATTGACTGGATCAACCAATACCTCGATTACGAAATGCTCCGCCGCCTGGCTGACACCACCCTGCGAACATACGCGCACGAGCTGTTGCACTTTCTCCGGTGGTGGGAGGGGGTTCACCACACTGACGTGGTCACCAATGATGCCCTCACCCAAACAACACTCCTGGAGTATGTACGATTCCAGTCCGGTCAGGAACGCGAGTTAACCGGTGCCACCATCAATCAGCGCGTTGCCATCGTCGATCGTGCCTTGCGTATCACCTTTCCTGACGCGCCCCACCAGGCCGCTCCGGTGTTACAGACGACCTACTGGCAGCGAGCACCCATGGGCATCGGC
Organism: Bryobacteraceae bacterium; assembly: GCA_035475915.1. Classification (GTDB taxonomy): domain Bacteria; phylum Acidobacteriota; class Terriglobia; order Bryobacterales; family Bryobacteraceae; genus Bog-105. The sequence goes on along the minus strand of DATIMA010000169.1, from coordinate 31,379 downwards.
AAACCACGGGCCGCCTTGAGCCGCTTGCGAGTAAAGACTCCCAAACGAACCATCGTGCCCTTATCGGTGGACGAGGTAGCGCGATTTTGGTCCAGTTTCCGGAACTCACGGGACTTGGCCATCGTGGGATTGATGCTGCTGCAGGGACTCCGGTCGCAAGAAGTCCTGGATCTGAATCGCGACGATCTTCTGTTGTCCGAAGCGCAGATCCGCGTTCGCGGCAAGGGCAGCAAGACCCGTTTCCTGCCGCTGGCCCCGGAAGCGAACCAACTCCTGGACCACTATTTGCGGCTGGAGCGGCCACAGACTTCAACCAACGCTCTGTTTGTTTCTCTCAAGGGACCCGCCCGCGGCGCGCGAATGACTCCCGCGGGGTTGCGCTCATTGTTTCGACACCATCGTCGGACTACCGGCGTAAAGATGGCCAACCCGCATCGCTTCCGTCACACCTTCGCCTCAGATATGGTGCGCGCCGGAGTCAGCCTCCCGGCCCTGATGCAGTTGATGGGACATGCGCAAATCCAAACGACGATGGTCTATGTGCAAGTCACTCCTCTGGAGGTCTATCAGCAGTATGCGCGAGCTGTGTCGCAGCACATCAGGCCTGTGCCCGAAAAGCTGTCGTGAAACTCTCCCGCTATGCTCCGCTGGAACATCCGTTGGCACACCAGTTCCAGCGAGCCATCGAGTCCCTCACGGCCGCCCTCGCTCCAGACTCAGCCCGTCAGTATCGTGGCGCGGCGCGCCACTTCCTGATTTATCTCGGCGAAGATTATCCTGCCGTTTGTTCGTTAAATCAGTTGCGCCGTGACCCGCACATCCTCGGCTGGTTTGCCCATCTGCGTTCACATACCCCGCCCTTGGCACCAGCCGTCTACGTCTGCCGCCTACTGTTTCTGCGGTCCATTCTGGAGGAGCTTGCCTGGGCTGCACAGCTTCCCGATCTGGCTCATCTGATCCGGCGCGAAGACATTCCGCGCATTCCACAGCGTCTGCCCCGCCCTTTGACGGCCGAGCAGGATCGATTAATCCAGCAGGAACTGATGCGCCGCAATGATCTGCCGGCCAATGTCTTCCTGTTGCTCCGCCATACCGGCATGCGCATTGGTGAATGTGCGGACCTCTCCTATGATTGCCTCCACAATGTTGGTCCGGATCGTTGGGCGATTCATGTGCCTCTCGGCAAGCTGAAGACGGAACGAATGGTTCCGGTCGATTCGTTTGTATGTGAACTAGTCCAACGCTTACGTTTCTTCCGTTCTTTCGACCCTCTCCCTGACGGCCGTCTGCTCGCACGCCACAGCGGCAAGCAGACCCTGATGAAACGACTGCGCCCCTACCTGTCCGATGTCGCGGCTGCCGTCGGCATTTCTATCCGCATCGTTCCGCACCAGCTTAGACACACATATGCCAGTGAAATGGTTCGCGCAGGCGTCAGCTTGCCTGCGCTGATGACGCTACTCGGCCATGTCAAGGCGGAGATGACGATGAAGTACGTCCTGGTCGCTGGCGAAGACCTGCAGCGTGAGTTCCATCTGGCCCGCCGTCACCCCCGGCATCTAGCGCCCCAGCCAAAGGCCCCCACCTTTGCCCCTCTCACCAGTTTGGAAGGTGTTGTCGATTCTCTCCTTTTCGCTCAACACGTTATTGAGATGTTCCGTCGCTCGCTGCCGGACGGTCCTCGCAGACATCGCCTCGATCAGCTCTCCAATCGGCTGAGCAAGATCCTCTCCGAAACCCGTAAACTCAACCCCGCAGGATAACGGGCACAGATTGGCCGGATAAGCGCGTTATACGGCCATGTGGAATCTCTGGTCGCAAGCCGACCTTCAGGAAATAATCCGGCTACGTTTAAATCGGATCGCTTAGGGTTATGCTACTTTCTATCGAATGCCCAGCCTGCCCTCCCTTCCTGAAACCAATCCAGCTAAACCTTGACAATCTGCTGCTGGACCCGAATAACCCGCGCTTTTCCGAACTTGGCGAGCTGATGAATCCGATACCGGAAGGCCGCTTCGCCGATGACAAAGTCCAGGCAAGCGCCCTCGAGAAGATGAAGGCTCCTCAGTTCGATGTCGCCGAGCTAAGAGACACGATTAAGACCATCGGATTCTTGCCAATGGATCGGATTGTAGTTCGGAAGTGGAAGGGGCAGCCTCCCCGCAGCGAGACCCTGTACGTGGTGATCGAGGGGAATCGCCGGGTGTCCGCACTCAAGTGGCTGATCGACTTACACGAGGTTGGCAAAGAAACCTTCGATCAGGAGAGGCTTGGCAATTTTACGCATTTCGAAGGACTGCTCCTGGACGACGAATTAGCCCCTGCGTCCGCGACACTGGTCTTGCCCGGTCTTCGACATGTTTCCGGTATCAAGGAGTGGGGGGCGTACCAAAAGGCAAAAGCGGTGCATGCCCTGCGAAAAAGTGGCCTATCTTCGCAAGATGCCGCCCAGAGCCTGGGATTGTCGACGCGGGCAGCCAACAGTGCTACCGCTGCTTCCTGGCTCTTGAACAGATGAAAAGCGATGAAGAGTATGGCGACTACGCTGAACCGAAGATGTACACATATTTCGATGAGGTCTTCCGACGGCAAAATCTACGAGCCTGGCTGGATTGGAGCGACGAGAAAGAGCGCTTTTCCAACGAAGGGCGACTGAAGGAGTTCTACAGTTGGATGACCCCGCAGGACGAAGAAGCGACCGTCAAACTCCCAGAGGCGAAAAGCATAAGGCAACTATCTGAATTCCTCGATGACTCGGATGCGATGAGTGTATTTCGATCTCCGGGTGGGACTGTAGAGAGAGCCCTCGCTCGTTACGAGGTAGATCACCCGGCAGATTGGTACCCAAAGGTGCTGGCCGCCGCCTCAGCTGTCAGGTCCTTAACCCCAGACATGCTGAGGAGCTTGGACTGCCCGACTCTCGACGGCTTACAAGAGCTGAAAGCCAAAATAGAGCAGGCTTTAAAGGATCGTGACAGTTTGCTGAAAACTGTATAGTGACATGGGAGTACCGTCTTCCCAAGTATGCTCGGTATGGGTGCAAGAGGAACTCACGAACGTCAAGTGGATTCTGCTGAGAGACGTTCTTTTCGCCGCACTGAAAAGGAAACTGATCAATAAGAGCGAAGAGTACCTTTGGGACCTAGTCGAAGGAAATCTCGGTCCTGTCGCAGAGCACCTGAGAGATAGTGTCGCTGACCGGGTCGTTGACGGCGGTACGCCGCAATTCGACATCGATAACGACCCGTCCCCGTATATTCGTCTCGCCGAGAACGTGCCGTCCGCGCTTGCCTCTAAGCTACGCAGAATAGACCCTTACGATTTTGAGAAAGTTTGCGCCGACGTTCTCAGTGCGCTCGGCGCGACGTCGAAGGTTACCCAAAGGTCCAATGACGGTGGCATCGATTTCATTGGCGTGAACCTGAAATTTGTGTCTACCGGTTCTGTTCCCCTCGCGTCTACGATCGTCGTTATCGGACAGGCCAAACGATACAAAGAAGGGAATGCCATAAGCGAAACCCAATTGCGCGAGTTTGTCGGAGCCGCTACTCTACGCCGGCACCAAATGTTGAAGGACGGCAACATCAGACCGCTCTCCCCTATGCTGTTAGCATTCTGGACTACATCTGAATTCGACCGAAACGCGAGGCTGTTTGCGCGAGAGCTGGGTCTGTGGTATATGGACGGGATCACACTGGCTGCATATGTCTCACAACTCGGGCTGGAGGCATCGGTGATGGCACTCAACGAGTTCCCAAATTCCGGTAATACTCCTGATAATCATGAATCAGGAAGAACTCTGCCGCGCCTCCATTGAGGATTGCTCCCCTCCGCCATTGCTTTGATTTTCGGGCCGGATAAACTCGAATCGGTTCTACGGATGGCTTCACAACGCGCTTCAGTTCCGGAACCACTGTAAAGTCGGCATTTCGGAGAAGTGGCCGAGCCGATTACCACTGAATGGTCGCGAAGTGTTTACCCATAGCTCAAGACTGAATTTCCCACACAAGGCCTGCGCGCCGGTCGAAAGCTACCTTTTCGCAGCCGCAGGGTGTGTTGCATAAACCTCGTTTGTGCAATGGCGATTCTGAACGGAACCGCTCCGCTTTCAAATTTTGGGAACCGGCAGGTGAAATTCGGCCGGAATTCACCTCAGGTTCTTGAGCCAGGGAAATAATGAATGATTGGAGTGAAGGACTACACGGGCGGCGTCCGACTATGCTGGGAGATCGTTTCGAAGTTCACCGAAAAGAAATAATCGAGATTCACCGGCTATTTCTGGTGTTGCCCAACCCCCGTAGCGCTAATCCCCGCGCAACAGACGTAAACTCATCACCCGTCCGGATCTTTCGCGCTCCGAATCGCGATTCGAAAATGCGGCGCACGGCGGGTACGAACGAAGATCCTCCGGTTAGAAACACCCGATCCACTTCTCGCGCATCTGTTCCGGAGTTTGACAGTAGCGCGTCAACCCGCTCCTCAATCGCGCGCAACTCCTCCGAAATCCAGTTTTCAAAAGCCGCACGGCTCAGATTGGCCTGGAGTTCCAAATCGCCATCGGCAAATTCGAAGAGGCCGTGTTCGCTGCGGGATAGCGCCACTTTTACCTGCTGAACAGCCTGATGCAATTGATATCCGAGATCGTGCCGCACGAGATAGAGCAGTGCGTTGAGTTTCTCTGGTTCGGCAGCTTGCCGGGCAACGCTTTGCAGCATGTTGAGTGTTTCCGACGAACGCAGGAAAGAAAGGTGATGCCACCGTTCCAGCTTGAAATACACCCAAGTGGGGACGGGCAATCGCTTGCCGAAAGAATCAAGGAAGGATCCCGCTCCAAGGGCCGGGGAAACTAGATAGCGAATGATTTTTGCGTCGAACGCATCGCCCGCCAGAGCCAAACCTTGATTGCCGAGGACGGTTCGCGCGTTACCGCGCAGCCGAATGGATGGCCCCACGTGCAGTAGCGAGAAGTCGCTGGTGCCTCCCCCGAAGTCACCAATCAGGATAAGTTCGTCATGATCTAACTTCGATTCGTAATGGTAGGCCGCCGCTACGGGCTCGAACTCAAATTCAACGCGTTCGAAACCGGCCGTATTCAGAGCGCGCGTCAGGCGCTGAATCGCATACTCATCGTCGGCTGCGGATTTGGCGCCTACAAATCGCACCGGACGCCCGACCACCGCGTCTCGCACTGGGCAGCCGAACTGCTCCTCCGCTCTCAGACGAATGTCGCGTATGACATTCGCAACCAAATCCTCCAGCGCAAAGCGGCGGCCAAAGATCTCCGTGCTCTGCAGGCTGCGGCTGGCGAGAAATGACTTCAGCGATTGAATCAGACGGCCTTTTTCTTCCGTTTGAAGATAGTGCTCAATTCCTTCCGGGCCGGACCAGGATTTGATGGTTGTCCGCCGCCCCTCGCGAACACGTTCCAGGTAGAGTAGTGATCGGAAGGATTCAGTCCGGGCGCCTTGCTGGGAGAAACTGGCGACGTGAACATCGCCGTTGCCGTCGGCTATGGCAATAGAACTATTCGTAGTGCCGAAATCGAAGCCGATGCCCATGCTTGGGACATGATCTCAGGACCGGGAGTGTCGCCGCTTACCGTTTCTTTCGAACCAGACGCCTTGCTTTTCTTACAACCCCCGGATCCGCCGCGAAAGCTTCGTTGACCAGCGCTTCCTGCTGATCGTGGTGCACTTTGTGTGCGCCGGCTGCCGGACTTGCTGCCGTTGGCCTGCCCACGTACCGAAGCTGCCGCTTAATGGGCCCGCCGTTTCCACCGGGATTGATGATCGGCTGCATCTGCTCTTCAACGTGATACCAGGCGCCCATGTTTTCCGGTTCTTCTTGAACCCAGAACAACTCCGAGTTGTCCGAATAGCGCCGCAAAATATCGGTCAGGCGCTGCAACGGGAACGGGTAAAGCTGCTCCAGCCGGACGATGGCAACATCGCTGCGTCCAAGCTCCTCGCGTTTTTTGGCCAGATCGTAATACACCTTGCCGGAGCACAGTAGAATCCTGCGGATCTGATTCCCGACGTACTGCGAATCGCCGATCACCTCCTGGAACGCTCCGCTGGTTAGATCTTCTAACCGCGAAGCGGATTTGGAATAGCGAAGGAGGAACTTCGGCGTAAAGATAATCAGCGGCTTGCGTATCCCGCGTCGATCCGCGCCGCCATACATCTGTCTCCGGAGCAGATGGAAGTACTGTGCGGGCGTCGTGCAATTGCAGACCTGCATGTTATTCTCCGCGCAAAGCTGCAGGAAACGCTCGATACGCGCGCTCGAATGCTCCGGGCCTTGTCCTTCGAGCCCGTGCGGCAGCAGGAGAACCAGCCCGCTCGGCTGATTCCATTTCACCTCGGCCGAGACCACGAACTGGTCGATGATAATCTGCGCGCCGTTCACGAAATCGCCGAACTGCGCTTCCCACATCACCAGAGTGAGAGGATCCGCCACGCTATAGCCGAACTCGAAACCCATGGCAGCGAATTCGCTCAGCAAGCTATCCACCACTTCGAATTTCGCCTGTTTCGGGTCCAGATGCTTCAGCGGAATATAGCTTTCGCCGGTTTCATGGTCGCTGAATTCCAGATGACGCTGGGTAAACGTGCCTCGCGAAACATCCTCGCCCGCCAGTCGAACCGGCGTGCCTTCCAGGACGAGACTTCCGAAAGCCAGTGTTTCCGCGAATCCCCAGTCGATCGGTGCGCCTTTCAGCGTGTCGCGGCGCTTATCGAGCAGCGATTTCAGTTTCGGGTGCAGGTGGAATTCTTCGGGAAGCACCGTACACTTCTCGATTACTCTAGCCAGCACGTTGTAGTCGGCGGCGGTCGAGGGTATAGGCTGCGCGATCTCTTCAGCCGGCACTTGCGCGAATTCTTCAATCACGAACTGTTCGCGGTTCTTCTTCGCTTCGTCGTAAGTCTGGTTCAGGCGATTGTGCACCTGGCCGCGCAGATTATCCACATATTCCTGCGCGACGAACTTCTCGCGAACCAGCCGCTCGGAATACTGCGTTGCAACCGTTGGCGTGCTCTTAATCTTGCGATACATCACCGGCTGGGTGTAGCTAGGATCGTCCGCCTCATTGTGCCCCTGCCGCCGGTAACCGATCACGTCCACCACCACGTCGCGCTTGAAACGCTGGCGGTATTCATACGCAATCTGCGCAACTCGAATACAGGCTTCCGGATCGTCTGCGTTGACGTGGAAAATCGGCGCCTGCACCGAAAGAGCAACATCTGTCGAATAAACGCTCGACCGGCCTTCCAGCGGATTGGTTGTGAATCCGATCTGGTTGTTCGTCACCACGTGAACGGTGCCCCCGGTTTTATACCCTTCCAGTTGCGAAAGCTGCAGCACCTCCGCAACCACACCCTGACCGATCAAGGCTGCATCCCCATGGATCAGGATGGGAATCACACGTTCGCGCTTCAAATCGCCGATGCGGTCCTGCTTGGGGCGAACCATGCCCTCCACCACCGGATCCACAGCCTCCAGATGACTTGGATTGAACGCCACGGAAACCAGAATCTCTTTGCCTTGCGTGGATTTGTGGATGCCGCTCGCGCCCAGATGATATTTCACGTCCCCCGATCCTTGCACGCTCTCCGGATCAGGCTCTCCTTCAAACTCCGAGAACACCTGCGACATCGACTTGCCGACCACATTCGCAAGGACGTTCAGGCGTCCGCGATGAGCCATGCCGATGACCACTTCGTGAGCATTTTCGTTGGCCGCGCGCTCCAGAACTTCATCGAGCACGACGATCGTGCTCTCCAATCCTTCCAGTCCGAAGCGCTTCTGCCCCACGAAACGGGTTTGAAGGAAGTGCTCGAACTCTTCGGCCTGAATGAGACGGCTTAAAATTCGGTGCCGGATCGCATCATCCAGGGTCCAGAGATTCATGGTTGCTTCCATGCGGTCCTGGATCCACTGCTTCTGCTCCGGGTCCTGGATGTGCATGTACTCGATACCAATTGAGCCGCAATAGGTCGCACGCAGGCGGTCGAGAATCTCGCGGAGCGTCTCGTACGGTTGCATATACGCGCCAATTCCGCCGCTTGGGGCCTTCACCGTGCCCGCCAGGAACGGCCGGTCGAGATCCCAGATTGTCAAGCCGTAGGACGCGGGATCGAGTTCCGGATGATAGCCAGGTTCGCTGCCCAGCGGATTCGTGTTTGCGATCAGGTGACCCCGAATGCGATAGGAACTGATAAGCCGTATAACCGCAGCTTCCTTGGCAACGTCGGTGTTAACCGACGCGAAGCGAGTGGGGGTCAGGTGTTGATCCGCTTGCCAGCGAAGCGGCATGTAAGGAATCTTCAGATCGCGGAAAACGCCGTCGTAGAAGCCATCTTCGCCTAGTAGCAGTTGCTGCAGCTTCGCCAGAAACGCGCCCGATTCGGCGCCCTGAATGATTCTGTGATCGTAAGTGCAGGTGATCATCAGCACCTTGCTGATGCCCAGCATCGCGCGGGTCTCTTCGCTGGCAGCGGCAAACTCCGCGGGGAAGTCGATTGCGCCGGTCGCGATAATTGCACCCTGTCCCGGCATCAGCCTGGGCACGGAGCCAAGGGTTCCAACTGTGCCGGGGTTTGTGAGTGAGACGGTTGTACCCGCAAAATCGGCTATCTGCAGCTTATTGGTTCGCGCACGCGCAACTACATCGTCGTAGGCGGTCACGAACTGGGCAAAGCTCATGCCGTCCGCGTTTTTGATATTGGGAACTTTGAGGGCCCGGGAGCCGTCCTTGCCTGCCACGTCCACAGCGAGGCCAATATTCACCTGGTTGCGAACCACGCGGAACGGTTCCCCGCCGTTCTCGGCATAGGCATGATTGAGCGCCGGATTTGAACGGATTGCTTTTACGATCGCCCAGGCGATGATGTGGGTGAAACTCAGCTTGCCGCGCCCTTGCAGCGCGCGCTGCTTGTTGATGAGATTGCGATTCTCTTCGATGATGCGAACCGGAATCTGCCGTTGCGAGGTCGCTACCGGAATGGATAGGCTGGCGATCATGTTTTCCGCAATGCGCGCGGCCGCGCCGCGCAGCGGGATGAGTTGATCGCTGGGGCCCACGGCGGTTTCCTGTTTCGTGGGCTGGGTAGGCGCCGACTTTGCTACTTCGGTACTGGTGGAAGGCGCTGGGGTCGCCGCCGCTGCCGGCACGGATGTCTTTTCCGGAACAGGGGCGGGCTGAGGCGGTTCCCGGCGGGCGGGCTGCTGCTGCGGAGGCTCTTGTTCAGGTACTTGCTGTTGAGGAGGCTCCTGGCGGGGAGGTTCGGGCGGCGCCTCCGGCATTTCCGCGACCGCTGTTCCGCCGCCGTTGCTGGTCGCTTCCGGGTGCTCTCCCGATTGCTGGAATAGTTGCGTCCAGCCTTCGTCTACGCTCTTTCGATCGAATTGATACTGATGATAAAGTTCATCTTCTAACCAGCTATTGATACCCAACTCGGGGTCATTTGCTTGCGGCATGTGTTTGAATCTTGGGGCTTAAAGCAGTGTGGGACGGGCGTGCCGGTTTACGGGCGTTTGTCGCAAACTCACTCCCACACAATGTGTTGATTCTGTTTTCATTGTATCGGAACACGGCGCTCCCGGCCTCGCGCGCGCATTGAGCCGGTTACCTGTTGTTTCCCGTACACCGGTTCCTCGTACACTGGTTTCCAAATGTCCAAGGCTGAGACCACTCCCGCTCTGCTGATTGAAAGCCGGATCTGGCTCATTCGCGGGCAGAAGGTCCTGCTGGACTCGGATTTGGCTATTTTGTACCAGGTGGAAACGAAAGTCTGAATCGAGCAGTCAAACGCAACCGGGAGCGTTTTCCCGAGGATTTCATGTTTCAGCTCACGGCCGAGGAGGCCCGCGAACTTTTGAGGTACCAATTTGACACCTCAAACAACGGGCGCGGTGGGAGGCGCTATCGTCCTTACGTATTCACAGAGCAGGGTATTGAGATGCTCTCTGGCGTTCTCACGAGTTCGCGTGCTGTAGAAGTAAACATCGCTATTATGCGCACGTTCGTCCGACTGCGCCAGCTTTTGGCAAGTAATGAAGATCTAGCCCGGCAATTAGAGGAACTCCGTTGGAAGCAGGAAGGAACAGGGGCAACAAATCCAGGCGGTCTTTGAAACATCCAGCAATTCATCGAGGCTCCGGTCGAGCCGAAGCGGCGCATCGGTTTCCCGAGTGGCCGGGACGAATCACGAGTCACAAGGCGTTAACGAATGGAAATAGTTTCTTCCTTAGTACACTACAGTTGAATGACTTTGGAAGAACTGGAAAGAGAGTACGTTGCGCTCCGCCAGCAGGGTGAAGCTGTGCGGAGCTATCTTTGACGCGCCTGCCAAGAAGAAGGAATTAGAGAAGCTTGAGGCCGAAATCGGCGACCCGGATTTCTGGAATCAGCCCGAAAGAAGCCAGCGCATTATGCAGCAGCGCAAGCGGCTGGAGGAGGCGATTCAGAGCTCGACCGCGGTTGCATCCTCGGCGTCCGACATCGATACACTGTTTGAACTCGCCCGAGAAGGCGAAAACGTCAACGGCGATCTCGAGCGTGAGCTTCGTTCTTTCGAATCAACCCTGGAACAGCTCGAGACGAGCATGCTGCTCTCCGGTGAAAACGATGCCCGCGATGCCATTATCACCATTCATCCGGGCGCCGGAGGCACCGAAAGCCAGGATTGGGCCGAAATGCTGCTGCGTATGTATCTGCGTTGGGCCGAGCGTCACAAATACGAAGCGGTCGTCACGGATCGTCTGGAAGGCGAAGGCGCCGGTATTAAGTCGGCTACGGTCGAAATCAGCGGCGAGAACATTTACGGGCAGTTGCAATCGGAGGTCGGCGTCCATCGCCTGGTTCGTATCTCGCCATTTGACGCCAATGCGCGGCGGCATACTTCGTTCGCCTCCGTTTTCGTCTATCCGCAGATCGACGAGGACATCAAGATCGACATCAAGCCGGAAGATCTGAAGATAGATGTTTTCCGCGCCAGCGGCGCGGGAGGCCAGCACGTCAACCGGACAGAATCCGCCGTGCGATTTACGCATTTACCGACAGGCCTTGTTGTGCAGTGTCAAAACGAACGCTCGCAGCACAAGAACCGGGCCAGCGCTATGAAGCAACTCCGGGCCAAGCTCTACGAATATGAGCTGGAGAAGAAGCAGGCGGCCGATCAGAAGCTGGAAGACAGCAAGCTCGAAATCAACTTCGGCAGCCAGATCCGCAGCTACGTGCTGGCGCCCTATCGCGTTATCAAGGATAATCGCTCGAAACTGGCTATTGGCGATGTGGACCGGGTGCTGGACGGCGACATCGACCCGCTGATCCACGCCTATCTCGCCTGGCGCAAAACCGGCAGAATTTACGGCGACACCAAAGAAGATTTGATCGATTGATCGCTGATCCCACCGAGGAATCGCTGATCCGGGCGGCACAAATCATTCGCGACGGCGGCCTGGTGGCCTTCCCGACTGAGACGGTTTATGGTCTGGGCGCAAACGCTCTGGATTCCGAAGCTGTCGGGCGCATCTACAGGGCGAAGGGTAGGCCGTTTGCGAGTCCACTGATCGTGCATGTGGCAGACGAAGCCATGGCCCGCTCGGTGGTGGCGGAATGGCCTCCGATTGCCGCGCTTTTGGCGTCCCGCTTCTGGCCCGGACCGCTCACTCTCATCCTCAGGAAAGCCGCCGTTATCCCGGATCTGGTGACGGCTGGTCTGGATTCCGTAGGCATTCGAGTGCCCGCGAATCCTATCGCGATTACCCTGATTCAGCGAGCGGGTGTGCCGATTGCCGCGCCCAGCGCCAACCGCTTCATGCAGGTTTCTCCCACCACAGCCGAACACGTGCAGGCCGGATTAGGAGATCGCATCCCGCTGATACTTAATGGGGGCGCAACTCAAGTTGGTATCGAATCGACCGTTGCTTCTCTCCGGCGCAAACCCCCTGCCATTCTTCGCCCCGGCATGATCTCGCAAGACGAACTGGAGTCTGTCACGGGCGTTCGCTGGCAGCGCGAAGGCACGCTGCCACACATCTCCGAATCGCCCGGTCTGCACCCGCGCCATTACGCGCCGCGTACGCCGCTCTATGTTTTGGAGCCGGGAGCGGCAAAGCCCTCCGGCCGCGGACGAATCCTCGAAATGCCTTCCGATCCGCGGCGATACGCCGCGCGACTCTATGACGAGTTGCATAAAGCGGATGCCGAAGGTTGGGATTGGATCGCGGTCGAAAGGCCGCCGGATACGCCCGAATGGGAAGGAATTCTCGATAGGCTCAGGCGGGCCAGTACGCCAGAGTAGCGTCTGTCCAAGTCCCAGAGTCCCGCTAAGCCGTAACCATCTCGAACGCTTTGCGGTGGTCTTCCATAAACTGCGCCAGTCCCTTTTCCGTTAAGGGATGGCCGACCATCTGCTCCAGCACCTTGTAGGGAAGCGTGCTTATGTGCGCACCGGCTTTCGCCGCATCCACCACATCCAGCGTCCCGCGGATGGAGGCCGCCAATATCTGCGTCTTGTAACCGTAATTTCGGTAAATGGTGACGATGTCCCGAATCAGGTCCATGCCGGGCCAGCCGATGTCGTCAATGCGTCCAACAAACGGGCTGACGATGTAAGCTCCCGCTTTAGCCGCCAAAAGCGCCTGGGCGGCGCTAAAACACAGGGTCACGTTCGTGCGGATGCCGTCCTTTGAGAGCGCGGAGACGGCCTTAATGCCTTCTTCGATCAGCGGCACTTTTACCACGATGTTCTTGTGAATCTTCGCCAGCCGGCGGCCTTCTTCCACCATTTCGCGCGTGGAGGTAGACACCACCTCCGCGCTCACGTCGCCGTCAACGAGGCCGCAGATTCTACGCACCTGGTCTTCTACGGGAATGCCTTCCTTCGCAATCAGGCTGGGGTTCGTCGTCACGCCATCGATGACGCCCCAGGCAAGGGCTTTTTTCAGCTCTTCCAGGTTGGCCGAATCGAGAAAAAACTTCATCTTGAAATGCTGTCCCCGATAGTATCAGAAGATGTCAGCTGCGCCCGATGAATTGGCCATCGTGCCCGCGCGTGAGGGCGATGTTCCGCTCATTCTGGAGTTTATCCGCAAATTAGCCGAATACGAGCGGCTCAGCGAGGAAGTTACAGCAAACGAGGCGCTCCTGCGAGAGGCCTTATTTGGCGCGCGACCAGTCGCCAAAGCCCTACTCGCGTATTGCAACGCCGAACCGGCAGGTTTCGCGCTATATTTTCTCAGTTTCTCGACTTTTATCGGCCGCCCCGGTATTTATCTGGAGGACCTCTTTGTCCTTCCGGTGTTTCGCGGCAAGGGCATCGGCAAAGCGCTGCTCTCTCATCTCGCCAGGCTCGCAAAGCAGCGTAAATACGCACGGGTTGAATGGGCGGTTTTGGATTGGAATCAGCCCGCCATTGATTTCTACCGGAAGCTGGATGCCAGACCAATGGAGGACTGGACCGTCTTTCGGCTTAGCGGCCCAGCTCTGGACAAAGCAGCAGAGCGCTAGGACAACAATGATTAACCGTTGCAAAAGCGACACGCCTACCCGCCATTTAACGGGCCGACTGTTGCAATTCAGCCACAGTTAACATTCATTAACTCGCCTGGAATCAGAGAATTACGGTGCTTTGAATCAGGGTTCCTGCTATTCTGAATGATTCTTGCATGGTTTGCGAAACGACCCTCCGCCATTCTGTCGAAGCACACGGCGTGGGTCTTCACCATGGGGCGCCCGTCCATTTGCGGATCGCTCCGGCCCCTCCCGGTACGGGGATCGTCTTCATTCGAACGGATCTCGAAAACACGCAAATTCCCGCCAGTTGGGAATATGTGGAGCGCGTCAGCTATGCCACCAGTCTGATGCACCCGAAGGGCATTCTTATCTCCACCACGGAGCACCTGCTGAGCGTGTTGTACAGCATGGGTATAGACAATGCGTTCATCGAACTCGATAATCTGGAACTGCCCATTCTGGATGGCAGCGGGCTGCCGTTTGTCAATTTGCTTCGCGCCGCTGGCATAGAAGAAACACGCCGTCTGCGCCGCTACATGCGGATTCTAAGTCCGGTCAGCGTGGAGGCGAATGGCAAAAGCGTCGCTATTCTGCCGAGTGACCGCTTTCAGCTCCGGTGCCACAACTTCTTTAACCACCCGCTGGTAGGCGACCAGATTCTCGAGTTGGACGTAACACCCAACACCTATGCGAGGGAGATTGCACCCGCCCGGACGTTCGGTTTTGAATATGAGCTGGATCAGATGCGGGATATGGGGCTGATCCGGGGGGCCTGCCTGGATAACGCTGTTTGTTTCACTCGCGATGGGGTTGCGAATCCTGGCGGCCTCAGATTTGAAGACGAGTGCTGCCGTCACAAGGCGCTTGATCTCATCGGCGACCTTGCCCTGATCGGTCGGCCTTTGCTCGGCTGCGTGGTGGCGGAGAAGGCTGGACATGCCATGCACGTGGCGCTGGTGAACAAACTAATGTCCGATCCGTCGTTATATGAAATCGTCACCCTTGACCGCGCATCCGCCCGAAAACCGAAACTCGCTTCGCCCGCGCTGGTTTCCTGATGCGATGTTTCTATAACACGTGCCCTTGCGCCAACTTCCCAACCTCATAACCTCGCTGCGCCTAATCTGCTCGCCGGTTCTCGTTTGGCTGCTGATCGAGTCGAAATTTAAACAGGCACTGGCGGTCGTGCTGTTCGCCGGGCTCACAGATTGGTTCGACGGCTTTGCAGCCCGCCACGTGGGCGTGAGCGGCAAGCTGGGCATTATTCTGGACCCGTTGGCCGACAAGACGATGCTGGTTGCGCTGTTTCTCACCCTCGGGATACTGGGACTGATACCGGCTTGGTTGTTTGCGCTGGTTGTGGCGCGTGATGTCATTATCGTTACCGGCTCAGCGCTGCTCCGCATCTACCGGAACATCCGCAAGTTCGTTCCATCCATTCTTGGAAAGGTCAGCACGTTTTTTCAAATTGTCTATGTTTTGCTGGTCTTGGTGCATGCGGCATTTCCAAACGAACTGTTGCTGGTTCTCCAAAGGATTGCTCTGATTTGCGTGGCGGTCTTCACTTTTGCCAGCGGTTTCGGCTATGTTCGCCTCGGCATCCACCTGGCGAAGCAGCCCGCGATCATAGATCGATAGCTTAGTTTATCTCTTAACAGGCAAAACCGCCGTTGACGGGGCAAAGGCCACGGAGTAGCCTGAAGACATGGAGCCCGAGACCTTTCTGCCCTCGCGCCTGTATGCCCGAGTCGGGTGGGCCGCGCTGGCGGGTTCTCTGGTCTGTGTCCTCTGCGGCTTCCGTGCGCCTCTGTCCTTTATTCCTGGCGTGCTTTGCGCCATGACCTCCGCTGGCCTTTTCTGGCTCGCTGCCCGGCCGGCTATTGAGATTGGCGAAAACCAGTTCAATATTGGCGAGCGCGTCATCGCCTGGCGGGAAGTGCGAGAGGTTAACCGCAGCCGGTTCCTGTCGCCTCTGGTAATCCACCTCAAACTCACGAACTCGCGCCGGAAACTGCTGGTTTTTCCCGGCGAACCTGAGCGAATTGAGCGGTTGATGTTTCAGCTTCGGAAAAATTCGCAGCTGGCTACCTTTGACGGCGTGGCCTACCGGGATTACTGGACCTGGCTGAGCCTTTCAGCCGGACGCGGTGATGCCTCCACGCTTGACCAGCCGGTGCGCATGCTGAGCACCGACGATGAAGAAGAGATTGAGCGTTTGTACCAGAAGCTCAAGACGGTTGGCCGGCTCGATTCGCGCGGGACCGATTCCTCCCAGCCGTCCGAAAAAGATTAGCGTCCGGTTTGGCTGGCGCACGCCAGCTTCGGATCGAACAAGCACAGATTTTCCGCTTTCCACCGCATGGCCGCGTGAATTCGCGTCCGGCCGCTCGGGTGGTCGAAGAAAACCGCCTCTTCGATGGGGTCTGGGTTCAGTTTACGGTACTCGCCGAGCAGCAAGTCGACTTCCGCCTCACCATCAGGCTGGCGCGCCGTATTCAGGCCGAAAATGTCGGCTTCGTACTCCTGCATGCGAGTGAACGAATTACCGATCGGAGTGGTCAAAAAGCTTACTGTGATCACAATCAGCGCAGCCAGCGGAAGCACCGCGGTATCGCCAACACCGTACACTTGCCAGCGTTGTCCCCGCCGGCGCAGGCTCCAATCTAACCCCCATCGGAGGATCCCAAACAGGATTGTGAGCGTAATCGAGGCAAACAAGATCGCGTTCAGGATGTGGTGCATGACGTAGTGCCCCATCTCGTGTCCCATCACGGACAGAATCGCCTGGGGCGAGCATCGGTTCAGCAAGTTGTCGTTTAAGGTGATCCGTTCGGTGCCCAAGAATCCGCTTACGTTTGCGCTGACTCGTTTGCTCCGGCGGGATGCGTCCACTTCATACACGTCGGTTACAGGAATCCCGTTTGCCTTGGCAAGACCCAAAATCTCGCGCTTCAGGCTGGAATCAGGCAGCCGCGTGTATTTATTGAATAGCGGGAAGAGAAATACCGGAGCGATCATGGCGGCCAAGGCAAAAAATGCCGCGCTGAATGCGGCTCCCCACCAGTGCCAGCTGCGCGGAAGGTGCCTGACAATCGCCATCACAATGGCGAACGCTATGCCGCCCAGAACCAGCGCTATGGCCAAGCCGATGAGTTGATCGCGGAACCACGAGCCGAAGTTCTGATTTGACAGGCCGTACTGGTGCTCACGAAAGAAGCTCTCATACGCGGTCAGAGGAAGCGTTAGCACCGACGTAATCACCAGGAACTCAATCCAGTAGAAGAAGGACTGAAGGGGCCGGAACCGGGTGATCCGTTCGGCCGCCGTTCGCATTCTGGCGGACCAGCGTATCTCCAAAAGAAGCACCATGACCGCCGCGGTGTATAGAAAATCCCAGAGAATCAGCCAGTAGCCGCCCTGAAAATAGGCATCCGATCTGGCCTTGCCGGCTGCCGGCACGATCGATAGCCAGGCGTTTGTGGCCGCATCGACATCGAAATGCGCCGAAGCCTGGGCGGCAGGCGGCACGGCCGGAGCAGCTGGGGACGCATCCATCGCTAGAGCCGCAGCCGATAAAACCAGCAGAATAAGACAAATACCGCGCATATTTTGTTCCATATAGTAGCAGCGGCTTTCCGGCCATTTGCGCCATTGGTTCGCCCTGCTCCGTGCTGGGCTATCATAAAGGCGTCAACCGAAATAAGGAGATGGAATGGGACCCGTAGGCGTGCCTGAGATGTTTTTTATCTTTCTCCTCGCGCTCCTTCTGTTTGGCCCCAAAAAACTCCCCGAACTTGGACGCATGCTGGGCAAAGGTCTCAGTGAGTTTCGCCGCGCGAAAAACGAGCTGAAAACTACCTTTGAAACTCACATGCGCGAATTGGAAAGAGAAACTCAACTGGATTCACCGTCCCAAAGCTCCGCTTTGGATTATTCGTCCAAACCGTACCCGTATCCGTACGATGAGTATGGGCAGGGCTCAGAAAATGGCTACGCTTCCGAGATCCAACCGGAGGCTGCCGGCGAGCCCTATAAGCCTTACGATGAAACCGGAGCTTCCGAGCCCGCTCTTACGAGTCCTGCCCCCAATCAGGAACACGGAACTGATCAATTTCGTTCCGACCCCGTCCACTCCGCTCCTGAACAGACGCAAATTGCTGGAACAGTGTCGCGGCCCAATGGCATTCGACCGGTTGAACCGGTCTCCGTTCCCGCCGAAGAGGACCACCGCGGATAGCTGCGTTTGAAGGATGATTGACGAAACAAGGGAGCCAGGCGCTCCGGAGAGCGCAACAATACCTCCGGAAGAAACTCATAAGAATGGTGCGGCGAATGTGTACTCCGGCTCCTCAGACCCGTACGGCTCTGAACCAGAGACCGCCCTTGTTCCCGGCGCCGCGGTAGCCGAGCAGCCGGAGACCGAAGCCTCGCAGGAACCGCCGCAAGTTCCGCCAAAGCGGACACCGCCTCCGCCGCCTCCGCCCCCTCCTCCCGATGGAGATGACGACGAGGGAGACGAGGAAGAGCGCGGCATGCTGCGCATGTCCTTCATGGAGCACCTGGAGGAACTTCGTTCCCGCCTTCTCCGCTCAATCCTCGGCCTCGCCGTTGCGTTCATTCTCTGCATCGGTTTCTGCAAAGATCTTTGGGAAGTTGTCTCCGCTCCTGCTGTTGAGGCACTGAGACATTTGGGAGTAAACCCGCCTAATCTGGCGCAGATTACTCCCATGGAGCAGTTCAATGTCATTTACTTGAAGCTCCCGCTGCTTGTTTCTATCTTCGTCGCCTCTCCCTGGATTCTTTATCAGGTGTGGGCGTTCATTTCGCCCGGCCTGTATAAGCGCGAAAAGAGATGGGCCGTGCCGTTCATCCTCTGTACCGCGGGCCTCTTCATCACCGGCGGCTGCTTCGCTTACTTCATCGCGTTCCGCTATGGCTTGGAATTTCTGCTTGGCATCGGACGGGACGTCCACGTAACTCCGGTAGTCTCCATCAACGAATATTTCGATCTCTTCGTAAACGTCACTCTCGGGGTCGGCCTCGTCTTCGAGATGCCGGTGCTGATCTTTTTCCTGACGCTGCTGCGGCTGGCTTCTCCGCGCTTTCTCATCCGGCACAGCCGCTACGCCATTCTTGCCATCACCGTGCTTGCCGCGGTTGTAACTCCCACGCCAGACGTCTTCAACATGATGTTATTCGCGGTCCCCATGGTGCTGCTGTTCTTTGTCGGCGTCTTTGTAAGTTACTTACTGGTACTTAAACGCGAAGGCAAGAAGTTCCCATGGGTCAAGGTGCTGCTGGCCATTGTTGGCGTGATTGTAGCGATTGGGATAGTAATCGCCATATTCGTGTTCCACTATCACTACCACCTTGTGGCGAAGTGGCCCTACTTAATGAAGTAGTGGATGGGAACACCCGGCCGAAGAATTGGAACTCAATGAGGATCAGACTGTGCTCCGTGATCGTGCTCGCCTGCACGTGTCTGATCCCTAGAGCTTCAAGTAGTACACCAGCACAGCCATTTCATATCGATGTACCCAGCGTGGTCGGCCGCTCGGATATTTATCTTGGCCAACCGAATTTCCGGGCCGATCAGGCGATGCCACTGGGTAATGGAAGGCTTGGCGTGGCGCTGTGGTCGGCGAACGGTTTCACCGCCCAATTGAACCGGGTGGACACGCTCCCAGCCCGCTACTCACCCGGACAGATCGTAATCCCGGGCTTATCCGTGCTCACTTCGGCGAAGGACTATGCAGGGCGGCTGAATCTTTATAACGGGGCATTCGAAGAACACGGCGCAGGGATGAGCGCCACAGTCTACGTCCAGCCCGACACGGATACGCTCATCATTGATGTTACCGGCGCGAACCCGGCGACGCCGCAGGTGGCGCGACTGAGACTTTGGGCTCCGCGGACTCCTCACGCGAGCGCCGAAGCCAAAATCGGGATGCTGGCGCAGACCTGGAAAGACGACCGCGATCCCGGCGCTTCCGGCCGTACTTTTGGATCGCTCGCGGCCATTACTGCGCAGGGGCGGAACATTTCCGTCGCGGTAACCGATCCATTGACCATTACGGTTACAGTTACACCCGATGCGGAGGGGCGTTTTCGCATCATGGCCGCCGGGCCGCATTACGACGGCAAACAAGATGCGCAAACCATTGCGGAGCACACGTCCCATAACGCATCGCCGCAATCTCATAAGACCTGGTGGAACGCGTTCTGGCGTCGCGCCGGCCTGATCAAAATCAGTTCACCAGATGGTTCGGGCGAGTATCTGGAGAACTTGCGGAACATTTACCTCTTTAGCGCGGCGGCCGGCAGCGGCGGCGAATATCCAGGCTCACAAGCCGGTGTGGCGGACATGTTCTCCTCCGTCCAGGACACGCATCATTGGGATCCGGCCGCATTCTGGCACTGGAACCTGAGAATGCAGGTGGCCGCGAATCTTGGCGCGGGCCTGCCGGAACTCAATGCGCCCTATTTCCGCCTCTACCGCGAAAACCTCAAAAACATCGAAAAATGGACCTTGGACCACATGGATGGGCGGCCGGGCATCTGTGTCCCCGAGACGATGCGCTTCAATGGCCAAGGCATCGAATACGAAACGGGATTCGGAGGGCCCCCGGTGACCGGCCTCAACTGTGATGCGAATTCAAAGCCTTACTACAACGCGCGCACGCTGTCTACAGGGGCCGAGGTTTCGCTCTGGGTCTGGCAGCAATATCTGGCGACGAATGATTTGAAGTTTCTGACTGATAATTATCCGGTGATAGCGGCATCCGCGCGTTTCCTTCTCGCTTACCAGAAACCGGGCAAAGATGGCCTGGAGCACACCAGTCCGTCGAACGCGCACGAAACGCAATGGGACACGACCGACCCGACTACCGATATCGGCGCCCGCATGGCGCTGTATCCGGCGACGATTCAAGCGGCAAGGCTCCTGCGCCGGGATGCCGATCTGGTCCAGAAACTGGAGGCCGCTATGCACCGCATCCCTCCACTGCCGCGGACGCAGCGAAGTGGTGCGCTCTCGCTCTTGCCGCCCAATGCCGACCAGGGGGAAGACGTGATTGCAGATTCCTACGTTCCGGCCGCGCCGAATCACAACTTTGAAAATATCGGGCTCGAACCCGTCTGGCCTTACAATCTGATCGGCGACACTTCACCGCTCTTCGCGCTCGCCAAGCGGACCTATTTGTACCGGCCCTATCCTACGAATCAGGATTGGAGCTTCGATCCGATTCAAGCGGCCCGCCTTGGACTCGGGAGCGAGGTCAGTTCCACGCTGATCAAACTCACAGAGCGGTACCAGACTTTCGTCAACGGTTTTGCCAACTGGGGCGGCAGCGCGGGCGAATTCTATATTGAGCAGTCCGGAGTGACTGCTACTGCGCTCCAGGAGGCGCTCGTCCAGGACTACGACGGAGTGATCCGGATAGCGCCCGCAGTTCCGCCCGGTTGGGATTTCGACGGAATCGTTTATGTGCGTGCAAAAACGAAAGTCTTTGTGCAGGTGAGAGGCGGAGCGCCAACTACCGTCGCTATCGAAGCTGGATCAAATGGAGAGTTGAGGGTTCGGAATCCTTGGCCTGGGCAGCCGGCGAACATTGTGAACGCCGTCTCCGGCGCGAAGATCGAGACCCGTGTAATCGGATCCGTGATTACGTTTCCGGCTACCGCTGGAATCTGCTATCGGCTTGAAAGATCGAGCGCGCCAGTTCTGCGCTTCGCACCTGTGAGCGGCCGTCCGGCCAGTTCGCCGAAACGGCTCGGACCGGTTCAGATTGGTCTTCCTGCGCCGCAGTGAATTGGGTCGTAGTAAGCTGCGAATCGAATGCCCATTTGCAGACGTTTACACGCACCGATCTCGCTTGCGGCCCTGGGGCTTCTTTTGCTGCCGGCCGTAGCCGCGACAGAGGACGCAAGTATTCCGGCTTCAATCGACGTGAATGCTGGGGCGGTCCAGCACGAAATTCCAGCCACGATTTTCGGGACATTTCTGGAGGCGATCGGGCGGTCGATTTACGGCGGGCTCTGGTCGGAGATCCTGCAGAACCCGAGCCTGGAGCCGGGCCTATGGAGCGCCGGCAACATCCGCAGCATGCTGCAGCAGGACCCGGAACTGGTCCACGCCTCGGGGCTCGGTCTGCCGCTTCCCTGGGAGCCTCTGAATGCGAAACAAGGCAACCGTTATGAGCCGAGCGAAGGCGATGCTGCTAATTCCAATGAATCGCTGCTTCTCATGGGCCTTCCCAACCAGGAGACCGGTATTAAGCAGAAGGTCTATCTGCCCGTTCATCGGATCGAGACGTATACCGGAAGCCTCTACGCGCGCTCTCCGCATGGTGCGGCGCCTCTTGAAGTCTCGTTTCGCAACCACCTCTCCGGGGCTGTGCTTGCTAGCGCACGGCTGAATGCCGCGTCTAAAGACTGGACTCGCTACGCCTTCGATTTGAAACTTAAACAGGGCAGCGTCGAATCGCTGGAACCTGCGGATTTCGTCATCTCGCTTTCAGGCAGCCAGCGGGTTCTGTTGGACGAGATTTCGCTGATGCCCAGCGACAATATCGACGGCATGGATCCGGAAGTGATCGCCATGTCGCGCGATATGAAGACATCGGTGCTCCGCTTTGGTGGCAACTTTACGTCCGGTTATCACTGGCGCGATGGCATCGGACCGCGCGATAAGCGGACGAGTATGCTGAACCTGGCCTGGGGCATTCCGGAGTACAACCAGTTCGGGACGGACGAATTTCTCGAGTATTGCCGTTTGATCGGCGCAGAGCCGCAGATTGCGCTGAATCTCGGTTCGGGCACGCCGCAGGAAGCCGCCGAGTGGGTGCGCTACGTCAACGCGCACTGGGGCGATCATCAAGGCGGGTTGCTCTGGGAGCTTGGAAATGAACTTTGGGGCGAATGGAACACTGGCTATCCCACGCTCGGCGAACTTGCGGCCCGGACCAAAGTATTCAGCGATGCCATTCATGCTGTCGATCCTAAAGCTCGCTTGATTGCGACCGGGCAAGATCCCGATCACTTTGAAGAGTGGAATACCGAGCAGTTGAAGAACGCGGCGGGCGCGTTTCAGTTTTTGTCTACTCATTTTGTGGTTACCGATGGCCGGATTGAGGCTAAGAATTACGGACCTGATTTCATCGCGAAATCGTCCTTTGCGCTGCCCGATGGCCTGGAGCGGCGGCTTCGAGTGATGGCCCAGCAGATCGCCAGCTACCACTGGGCTCGCAATCAAGTTCGCATCGCGTTTACTGAGTGGCTATTTGTCGGCAACCATTCCGATCCGGCGGTGCCGAGCTTCGACAATATGGGCGGCGCGATCTGCGCCGGAGGCTTTCTGAACATGCTGATGCGATCGGCAAATATCGTTCCCATTTCAGACATGACAGGAATCATGGAATTCGCCGGCATCTGGAAGGACAAGGCGCGCGTGTTCGGCACGCCGGCCTATTGGACATTCCGCAGCTATGCCCGCTTGCACCCAACCAAATTCGTCAGCACGCGGACGCACGTGGAGAACTATTCGATAGAGCAGGGAATCAACCGCATCCCGGATATTCCCAATGTTCCCTACCTGGATGTGGTGAGCGCACTGAATCCGGAAGGTAAATTAATTCTGTTCTGCGTAAACCGCGATCTGCACCGGAACGTGCAGGCAAAAGTACATGTCTCCGATTTTCAACCCGGCCGTGCGGCAATTGCGACCACGATTCACGCGACCCTGATCTCCGATAAAAACAATGCGCAATATCCCGATGCGATCCGGCCAGTAAGCCGCGAGATCCAGGCAGGTTCGGATTTCAGCTACAGTTTCGAGCCAGCCAGCGTGACTGTGATTGAGATTCCGAAAGGGTGAAGGCGCCATAAGCGCTAACGTAAGGACTTCCGAAGATCCGATGAAGTTGTTTGCGTGGCCCAAAAACTGGCTTCCGATAATGTGGTTTCCGACAACGCTGCGTTCCAAGCTTTACGTGAGCTTTTGATAGGGGCGATGATGGTGCGATACGGTTTTGCAACACGGAAATAGAGGAACCAGGATCGGGACTGATTCATTGCACATACGCTGGTTTGGGCACCCGGTCACGATCTGGCGAAACATCTTGATCCATCACACATTCCGATAACGCTGTCTACCGGGCACTATCGAAAACCAGCGTCATTATTGTGTCCGGATTGCCGACGGTACGGACACAGCATCATCAGCGAAGCCGTAGCACACTGTTACGTAAGAAGCCGTCGCCTGGTCTAAGAATATGCGCTCGCGTATCCGTTCCTCCAGGATCAAATGGCCGCGCAAGCAAAGCAGAAACGTTCAATCCGGAGCGGGCGGCCAGCCCGGCAACACGCGTGCCGCTCACCCGCCGCAAACACCGGCCAAACCAAGCCGCTTAGGCGTCGTAGTCAACAGGTGCAGCTCGCGTAAGCCAGTTCCGCGTGCCGGTCTGCCGGAAGCTGTTGACGGGGTACTTGCCGTCCCGGATAACTGTGTCGTGTTCGATCCAGACCTCCGCATTGGCGGCTATACAGTTACGGTCGTTCAGCCACTCCACAAAGTAGAAGATGCCCTCTGCCGTAGGTGCATAATGGCCGCTCTGGTTTGTTATGGCTGTCGCCTTGCCGTTCTTGGCGACCAGCATACCTGAGCAACGAATTTTTTTGCCCTGCATAGCAGAGGCGTGGACGAAACCGTCCAATCCGTGCTCGTGTATCCAGAGGCCACCGTCTGAGGCCCAAACGAACGCCACCGCTCCAGGGGGCCTTTCCCGCTCGCGCGGAAATCGGTAGTATTGAGCACCCTCCGAGTGGCCGGATCGCTGATGATCGTTACGTATTGCATCTGCCCCGGCGGCATGTAGACATAGCCGAGATCGTGGCCCTGGTAAGAAACGCGGGCAGGATTCTTGTAGGCATCGGCCCCAAGCGTTACGTTCGGCGTTCCGATACAGAAAGGATGATATTCCAACCACTCGTAAAAACTCGCGTTGGGGTTGGTGGCCCGATCCGGAACACAGGCGGGTGAATCGTTCAAATAGTCCAGAACGCCTGACCCATCTCATTGACGCTTTGATCCTGGGTTGCATCGAGCGGGTCAAGAAAGATAAAAGTTTGACGATGATACGGGTCGATTTTCTCCACCGTTGCATAGGGCGTGGCATGCAATAGTTCTTTGCCGACGAGGGAGGTCATGTCCTCGCGCGTGTGGTCTGCCGCCAAACCGCGCAGAAAAACCGATAATTGCGCTTTGTCCTTGTACTTCGCCTTGGCGTCCACATGCCATTTTTTCATCGCAGCCAGATACCCGGCCTTCTTGAGCGAGCGGCTTCCCAAGGAGTGAACCCAGACATCGATGTGGTCATCGGCCTGCTTACCGCCCGGCGACTTGGCGCCGAGAACATGGTCGCGATGGAGAAGATTGACATAGGCTTGGCACCCGGTGTGAATTGTGTTCAACATGCCCATCCGCTCGTCAAATCGCATGTGATCGTCCTTCGGAATGGCATCGTATTGGGTGATTTGCGCTCCCAAATCCCTCAATGCGGAGTCAGGAGTTGCTAGTGGGACACCGCCCGGCCTCACGGCGTGAACCCATCCCGCTCGTCCGCCACCACCGGGCCCGGCAGCTCCGTGCGCGGCGGCCCTTACCCATCTGCGTTGCGCCATCGTCGCGTTGTTCTTGACTGTGAGCCACTCACCCGGAGAGAAGATATCTCTCCAGGGATTTTTGTTCCCGGCCATTCAAATCTCCTAACGTCGATCGGTGTTGCATAGTCTATAACAATCGGATCCGGACGGGGAGCGACATCTTCCCAATTAATACTCCCTCTTTCTGCAAAGGAAATGCGCTGGGTCTCGAACGACCGGAAACTGTTCGCATCTCCTACGTGCGGTAGGCGAAGTAATTGCTGATTTGCTTGCCAATCCGCGCAATTGCGTCCTCCAAATAGGCGCCGCTGCCAAAGTGCGAGCCGGCAAAGACGCTTACGATCGCATTGCGTTACCGGCTCTCGAACTCCCCCACGTCATTCCCCACGAAGGTCAGGAAGTCGCCAGTTTTATGTGCAACGCTGAAGCCTTCAACATACTTCGGAAGGCGGGTGCGGTAGGAAAACCTGAAGCGGGCGGATAGCCGTGCAAGCGTTATCGAGCTTCCGGGCGCTCATCACTACATGTTCCTGAGTGGGTAAGCGGTGGTCCTGCAGCACATTTCAATCGTTTCTTGAAACGCTGCCCGAGTAAGGGGCGGAGCACGGGCAATCCGGAAATAATCGCATTGGTCTTTCCCTCAGTGGACCTGAAGTGGAGTTATCGGAGAAGTGCGGGGTTCGGCCAGGCCCGATCGTTGCGAAAACCTTCGCTTATGCAACGCTGATCCTGGACCGGAATCCGCTCCGCTTTCAGATTCCGGGAACCAACAAGTGAAATTCGGCCAGAATTCACTTTAGGTCTCAAGTTAGCGCATACGGGTGTGGCCCGTATGCCGCTTAATCCGGTTGCCCCAAAGAGAGCGCCTTGGCTATTCGCGGCCTTCACTTTTTCAGGCGGAAATCAAACGGATAAGGGGATGCCTCTATGACCTTAAACTTTTTTGCATCAGGATGAGTTGGATTAAGCAGAACGTTCGCCGTTTCCGGAACGATTGCGCTCGGGACCCGAAGCAAGGGAGTTTCCTTCTGCTGAAGCCATGCCGTGCCCAAATCGCGCGTGAGCTCCAGCCGCGATTGCCACTCCGCTGACCGCTCGCCGAGTCGAATGGGCTTGGATCTGTACTTCTGGCGCCCCAATCTTCAGCAACGTAAAGTCCGGCGGAATATCATTGGCGCTCGTATGAACGCATATTTCAAGCAGTGCGCCCGCCGGGCTCTCTGCCAGATATACAACCGGCTGGCCGGCATGATGCTACCGGCCGGGTGACCGCAATCCTCCTGTCCCACTGAGGTCGTGGAGTTTGCGGTCTGTGCCGACCCTGTAAGCGCTTCCAGTATGATGCTTCAAGGCCCTTATGTCCAAATCAACACTCGCCTTGTCCCGACGCGAATTCTCCACCCTGCTAGTCAGCGCGCCGGCGCTCCTGAATGGTAAGCAAACCAGCTCCCAGGCTGCCCGCATCAAGATCGATCCGGATCGCACCATTGGGGAGATCGACCCCAAACTCTACGGCAACTTTATCGAGCACCTGGGCCGCTGTATAGAAGGCGGCATTTTCGAAGAAGGCTCGCCGCTATCCAATGCCGAGGGTTTTCGAAAGGACGTAATGAAAGCCGTCGAAAACCTTCACGTTTCGCTTTTGCGTTGGCCGGGTGGCAATTTTTCTTCGAATTACCACTGGACGGATGGCATCGGACCGCGCGATTCCCGGCCTCGCCGCCTGGAGATGGCCTGGGGCACCATCGAAGACAATCGCTTCGGCACGCACGAGTTTCTGGACTACATTTCGCAGATCGGCGCCGAGCCTTATATTTGCGCAAACTTCGGCACCGGCACCTGGGATGAAGCGCAGCAGTGGGTGGAGTACGTGAACTTCGCCGGAGACACCGCCACGACGCGCCTGCGCAAGAAGAACGGTCGCGACAAGCCTTGGAACGTGAAGCATTGGGGCCTGGGAAACGAGATGGACGGGCCCTGGCAGATGGGGCATCGCACGGCGGACGATTACGGCAAGTTCGCGCTGGAAGGCGCCAAGCTGATGCACTGGACCGATCCGAGCATCAAGCTGGTAGCGGCCGGGTCGTCGAATTTCAACCCCAGCGTCG
Source organism: Bryobacteraceae bacterium (assembly GCA_035475915.1). Lineage (GTDB taxonomy): Bacteria > Acidobacteriota > Terriglobia > Bryobacterales > Bryobacteraceae > Bog-105. The sequence continues at coordinate 4,088 of DATIMA010000169.1, read as the reverse complement.
ATTGGATCGGATGGAACCGCACGGTTCTGAGCTATCTGAAAGACCACATCGACTATTTGTCTCTGCATTCTTACGTCGGCAATCCGGAAAACGATTACTACGAATTTCAAGCGAGCACATTGCCGGTAGCGTACCGCACGAAAGTTGTCGAAGGGTTGATTCGGGACGCGCTTTGGAATGAGCCCGCCAGCAAGAAGATCTACATCGCTTGGGACGAGTGGAACGTCTGGTACCGTGCACGTGGCGACAAAGAACGGGGAAGGCGCATCCTCGAAGAACACTACAATTTGGAAGATGCGCTGGTTGTTTCGAGCTATCTGAATACGTTTGTAAACCACGCGAACATCGTGAAGATCGCTAACCTGGCGCAGCTCGTCAATGTGATTGCACCCATCTTTACCAGCGAAAAGGGCCTTTATCTGCAGACCATCTATTACCCGCTACAACTTTTTGCAACGCATTGTCATGGAACGGCGCTGGACCTGGCGGTGGAGTCTCCTACCTACAACACGAAGGCGCACCCGGCGGTTCCTTACCTGGATGTGTCAGCGGCACAGAATACCGATGGCACAATTGTTCTGAATGTCACGAACCGCCACCGCGATCAGCCGCTGGATGCGGTGTTCGAGCTGGAGAGCAAACGATTCGGGAGTGAGTTTCAGGTATTTGAAGTAAACGGGCCTGATATCAAGACTGAGAATAATTTCGGCTCCGCGCCGGTGCACACAACTCAGAAATCCGCGCAAGCGAGCGGAAATACGCTGAAGTATACGTTCCCGGCGCACTCGTTTACCATGTTGAAGGGCAAGTTGACCTAGCGCGGTAGATTTGTTTTTTGGTCGCTCGCAAGAAATATTCGCTGCTCTTTCCGGTCGGTTTGCTCTCTGCAGCAGTTTTGGCCGTATCGTTCAGCGGACCCGATTCCGCTGTTCCCGGCAATTTTGTTGACATCACGCAGGCCGCGGGCGTGCGTTTCCTGCACAAAGCGTCGCACACCAGCAAGAAATATTTGCCGGAGACCATGGGCGCGGGCGTGGCGTTGTTCGATTACGATAACGACGGCCTGCTCGACATTTATCTCGTCAACGGCGCGCCGATCGACGATCCCACGCCGGCCGGGACCATTCCCAAAAAGAGCGGGCCGCAGTACTGGAACCGGCTTTATCACCAGAAGAAAGACGGCAGCTTTGAGGACGTGACCGAACGCGCCGGAGTGGCTGCAACAGGCTACGGCATGGGCGTCGCGGTCGGCGATTACGATAACGACGGCTATGAAGATCTGTACGTTACGCAGTATGGCCGCAACATTCTGTATCACAACAACGGCGATGGCACTTTCACCGATGTGACCGATATCGCGCGCGTTGGCGGTGGAGGCTGGTCCACAAGCGCGACCTGGGTGGATTACGACGACGACGGAAAGCTGGATCTAATCGTCGCGCGCTATTTGACGTGGGACTTTTCAGACCTGTGGTGCGGCGAACATCAGCCGGGCCATCGCGCCTACTGCCATCCGGATCTGTTCAAACCGATCACATTTCTGCTCTATCACAACGAAGACGGTAAGCATTTCCGCGAAGTCTCGAAAGCGGCTGGCCTGACGAAGCCGGGAAAAGGATTGGGCGTAGCGATCGCCGATTATGATCACGACGGCTATCCGGATATCTTCATTGCCAACGATTCCATGCCGGAATTTGTCTATCACAATAAGCGAAACGGCACATTCGAAGAAGTCGGCCTGGAGACCGGCGTGGCGGTGGATGGCGACGGCAGCACGTATGCCGGTATGGGTGCCGATTTCGCGGATTACAACAACGACACCTGGCCCGATCTGGTGGTTACGAATCTGGGGAATCAAAAATATGCGTTGTATTCCAACGCCCGCGACGGAACCTTTTCGTACGCGACGTACACGTCCGGATTAGCGGCGATCACGCTGCGGCATTCCGGTTGGGGCGCGCGCTTCTTCGATTACGATAACGATGGCTGGAAAGACCTTTTCGTCGCGCAGGGGCACGTGCTCGATACCATCGGAATCAGCAGCCCGGGACTGTTCTATCGCGAGCCCCCTTTGTTGGTGCGCAATACCGGACATAATTTTGTGGACGTGTCAAAGCGCTCCGGCGCGGTGTTCGGGGAAAAGTGGGCCGGGCGCGGACTGGCGCTAGGCGATATCGATAACGACGGCAAACTCGATCTTGTCGTCACCACTAACGATGGCCCGGCTTACGTGCTCCGCAATGATACGGCAACGGCGAACCACTGGTTGAGTTTGAAATTGGTGGGATCGAAGAGCAACCGCGATGGGATTGGGGCGGCAATCACGCTGACAACGTCATCGGGCAAGCAGTACATCACGGTGACAACGGGCGGAAGCTACTGCTCGGCAAGCGATGTGCGCGCGCATTTTGGATTGGGAACGGAATCGAAGGCGAAGGACATCGAGATTCGCTGGCCCAGCGGCATTGTCCAGCATCTTGCGAATGTAGCCGGAGACAGGGTGGTGACGGTAAAAGAAGAAGCCTCAACCCCTCACCCTTGACTTTCTCCTTGCACGTTGATTATCTATGTATAGAGAATCAATGTGAAATGAAGAACCGCAAAGAACAGAAAGATCTGCTCCCCGGAACATTGGAAATGTTGATTTTGCAAACCCTGCGGCGCGGCGCGTTGCACGGCTATGCGATTGCCCAGCACATCCAGCGAACCTCTCAAGGCGTGCTGCAGGTGGAAGAGGGCTCACTCTATCCGGCATTGCAGCGCCTGTTGCGCGAAGGCTGGGTGGTGGCGGATTGGGGCATTTCAGCGCGCAACCGTAAAGTGCGCACCTATAAGCTCACTCCGGCTGGACGGAAGCAGCTCGATCGCGAAATTGCCGGGTTTGAACGTTTATTGGCAGGCATCGGCCGGGTCATGAGGCCGGTGGAATCATGAACCCCGTATCGAGATGGCTGCAGAAGCGGCGGGTCGAGCGCGAGATGGCCGATGAGATGGCGGAACACCTTTCCGAAAAAGTCGAGCAACTCCGTGCTGAAGGGCTCAGTGAGGGGGATGCGCGCGCACTTGCCCGGCGACAGTTCGGAAATACGACTTTGCAGCAGGAAGACAGCCGCGCTGCGTGGGGGTGGAACACAGCCGAGCAATTCTGGCAGGACATGCGCTTCGGCGTGCGCGTTCTGACGAAGACGCCGGCGTTCACCGCCACCGCGGTGATCGTACTCGCGCTTGGTATCGGAATGAATACGGCCATGTTCAGTGCCGTGAAGGCAGTCTTGCTGAGCGCCTTGCCATATCCGGAACCGGAGCGGATGGTAGAGCTCGAGCAGACAGCCAAAGACGGTCACGTGATGGCCGTTTCGGGGCTTGATTTCCGAGACTGGCGCGCGCAAAGCCAGGCCGTGGAGCATTTGGCGGTGTACGGTGCCGGCGAGGCCACATTGTCGGGGAACTTTTTGACCCGGCGTGTACGCATGGCGGAAGTGGGTACTGGGTTCTTTAGCGTAGTGGCGACGCAGGCAGCGATCGGCCGAACGTTTAACAGCGGCGAGCAGAAACCAGGCGGACCTTTCACGCTTGTCCTCGGATACGAATTAGCAGCGGCTGCATTTGGCACTCCCGCCAACGCCATAGAAAAGACCGTGCGCCTGAACGGGATGTCGTTTACGGTGATCGGCGTGATGCCGCCCCGATTCAACTTTCCCGATACCGCGCAGCTCTGGTTGCCCAATGACCTGTTTCCGGATGAGGGGACGGCAAGATCGGCGCACAACTATCGCGTTGTGGGTCGGCTGAAGCCGGGCGTCACAGTGAGCCAGGCCCAGGCGGATATGAATGTCATCGCGGCGCGGCTGGCGAAAGAATATGTCGACGATAGAGACGAAGGCATCCGCGTCACATCTCTTCACGAATTCTTGATAGGCGGAGTGCGACCGGCACTTTTGACACTCTTTGGCGCGGTCACGCTGGTGCTGCTGATCGCCTGCGTAAATATCTCAAATCTCCAACTGGCACGCGCGGCGGCCCGCCGCAAAGAGATGGGCATGCGGTGTGCATTAGGAGCGGCCCGCGGCCGCTTGATTCGGCAATTG
>DATIMA010000168.1:0-3344 GCA_035475915.1 Bryobacteraceae bacterium | reverse complement strand
TATGTTTCCACCGGCGATGGCGCTTTTGATCCGGCAGCTGGCGAATACAGCAACAGCTATTTGGCCATCGCGCCCGATCTTTCCCGGGTAGAGAACTATTTCACACCGCCAAACTGGCAGCAGGTCAGCAAGCGCGATTTGGATTTGCCCTCAGGCGGACTCCTCGCGTTTACATATCAAGGAGAAGAGATTCTCGCTGGCGGGGGAAAGGAATCGATCATCTATCTGCTTGACGCCGCTAATCCCGGCGGCGAAACGCACCAAAACGCGTTGTACAGCTCCCCGGTTCTAGCCAACGAAGGCGGCGCGCTCGAAGAGAAGGGCTTGTGGGGTTCTCCGGCTTTTTGGGCCAGCGCGGATAACCAGTCCTGGCTCTATTTTCCGGTTTGGGGAGGGCTGGCTGGAACGGCTCCACGTTTCCCGCTGACGAATGGCGATACACCCCACGGAAGCATCCTCGCGTTTAACATTGTTACGTCCTCAACCGGCGGTCCTGCTCTTAAGCCCGCCTGGATCTCGCCCGATATGAACCTGCCGGATGCGCCGGTAGTTGCGAATGGAGTGTTGTATGCCTTGGCAACCGGCGAAAACCCGCGGCAGGATCATATCCTCGGTGTCACACATTACAAGAGCATGGAGGACTGGAAGCATAATCTGTTGACCACAGCCGAGCGCGCGGCTGGAACTCATCCAGCGGTTTTAATGGCCTTGGATGCAACCACCGGCAAAAAGCTTTACGACAGCAAAGATTCAATGAAGAGCTGGGTTCACTTCACTGGACTAGCCGTAACGGGCGGGCGCGTTTTCGCGGTGGATCACGAATCGCGGCTTTACTGCTTCGGATTGAAGGCCCCCGGTGCCGAAGCCGCGCCAAATCCATGACCTCTCACTGCTGCTAGCCTGCCGTACAGGGTGAACCGTACAGGCTGAGGTAAATATCCAGGACAGCGACGGCGGCCGGGGTAACACCGGGGATGCGGCCAGCTTGCCCTAAAGTTGCGGGCTGCACGCGTGTCAACTTCTGCCGCACTTCGTTTGACAATCCCGGAATGCGTTCGTAGATGAAACCCGATGGGATGCGGCGATTCTCGGACTCATGCAAATCTCGAATCTGGCGCTGCTGCTGCGCCATGTAGCCTGCGTACTTTGATTCGGTTTCGATGGTGGTGAGGACGCCGTGAACGGGTTCGCCGCCGATATGGGCTGCGATCCATTTTTGAAGCTGCGTTATGCGCGATTCGGGCCGGCGGAGCCACACCATGAGCGTCGGATTATCACTTGCGGCCGCGAGGCCGACGATATCCGGCACAGCAGCGGCGCGGGTTTTTTCGAGCAGGGATATGACATTCGCCTTCTGCTCCTGCTTGCGGGTGAACTGCTCCCAGCGGATGTCATCCACTAGGCCGACCGAGCGGCCCATCGGGGTCAGGCGCTCATCGGCATTGTCGATCCGCAGATGCAAGCGGAATTCCGCGCGCGAAGTGAACATGCGGTATGGCTCGTCCGCGCCCTTGCTTACCAGGTCGTCGATCAAAATACCCGTGTAGCCGCCGGTGCGGCCTACGGTCAACTCCGGCAGACCCTTGATTTTGCATGCCGCGTTCAAGCCGGCGATCAGCCCCTGGCACGCCGCTTCTTCGTATCCGGAAGTTCCGTTGATCTGGCCGGCCAGAAAGAGCCCCTCAATGGATTTCACTTCGAGCGAGTGCTTTAGTTCACGCGCGTCGATGGCGTCGTACTCAATCGCGTACCCGGGGCGGATCATTTCGGCATCCTCAAGCCCCGGAATGGAAGCCACCATCGCGGTCTGAACGTCGATGGGCATGCTGGTCGACATGCCATTCACATAGATTTCATGAGTGTCCAGACCCTCGGGTTCTAGGAATATCTGGTGACGGCGCTTGTCGGGAAACTTAACGATCTTGTCTTCGATCGAAGGGCAATAGCGCGGCCCGATGCCCTCAATCTGCCCGCTGTAGAGCGGGGAACGGGCAATGCTCTCGCTCAGGATGCGGTGCGTTTCGTCGGTGGTGTATGTCAGATGACAGCAGATTTGCTCGCGGTCGATGCGTTCGGTCAGGAAGGAGAACGGCGTAGGAACAGGATCGCCGGGCTGTTCTTCGAAACGCGAGAAATCGATGGTGCGGCCGTCGAGGCGCGGCGGCGTGCCGGTCTTGAGGCGGGTCCACTGCAGCCCGAGCGTGCGAAGGTGGCCGCCCAAGCTATTGGAAGCCGCTTCGCCGTTACGCCCACAGGCATACTTCTGCTCGCCGACATGTGCGAGGCCGTTCAGAAATGTTCCGGTGGTGACCACGACTGTTTCCGAGAGCAGGTCGCGCCCGTCCTTCAGCCGAACGCCGGCGATTTTACGGGGTAGTTCGTTTGGTAAAAACAGCAGCTCCGCGACTTCGGCCTGCAGTATCCGCAGGTTTGGCTCCTGCTCCAGCCACTCGCGCATGTGGAGGCGGTACTGCTTCTTGTCGCATTGCGCGCGGGGCGACCAGACCGCTGGACCGCGGCTGGTGTTGAGCAGGCGGAACTGGATGCCGACCGTGTCGGTAAGCTGGCCCATTACGCCGCCGAGCGCGTCGATTTCGCGCACCAGATGGCCTTTGGCGATTCCGCCGACGGCCGGATTGCACGACATCTGGGCGATGAGGTCGAGATTCATTGCCACCATAGCCGTTCGGAGGCCGAGCCTCGCGCATGCGCGGGCCGCTTCACAACCGGCGTGACCGCCGCCGACTACCAGGACGTCGTACTTCTTCTGCATTTGGGGGATTGGAGAGGCGCCTATTGGTTATTCTAGCCGGGGGAACCGTTTTGAAGATTCTGATCATCGGCGGCGGAGGCCGCGAACACGCGCTGGCGTGGCGGCTGTCGAAATCGCCCCAGGTGCGCGGCATTGTTGCCAGCCCTGGGAATCCGGGGATTGCCCAGGTGGCTACGTGCGTACCCGCTCCGGCGGACGTTGCGGGTTACGTGGATATCGCCCAAGCGCGCGGTGTCGATCTGACGATTGTCGGACCGGAAGCCCCGCTGGTCGCGGGCGTCGTCGATCAGTTCAACCGGAGGCGGCTGAAGATTATCGGCCCAACGCAGGCCGCGGCCCGGCTGGAAGGCTCAAAGATCTTCGCGAAGCAATTCTTTGAACGAGCCGCGATCCCGACGGCGCGATCCGTACAAGCGAGTTCTTTGAACCGGGCGCTGGACGCCTTGAACCAGTTCGGGCTACCGGTTGTGATCAAGGCGGATGGCCTGGCGGCGGGCAAAGGTGTGGTCATCGCTCAGGATCGCGAGGAGGCGAAACAGGCGATTGCACACCTGGGCCCAAACGTCGTCGT
>DATIMA010000167.1:0-11009 GCA_035475915.1 Bryobacteraceae bacterium | reverse complement strand
GCTGGATTACTCGATGATGTACTATATCTTTCCCTTTGAAGACCTGATCACGGTAGAGTTCCGGAAGTATAACCCTGGCGCTTCAGGCGAGCCCAACCGGACGGCGTGGCCCCTGCGCAACTATGTCTGGGGGACGTCGGGTCCGAAGTTTGTACATGATCTTGAGCAGACGGTTTCCGTGCCATCCATCCGTTACGGAATTGTCGACAGCTTTAATACCGCCTGGCGTTTCAAGCTGGAGCATATTGTTTCGAGCGACTACACGATCCCGGGCGATCAAATCATTCGCTACCCGGAAGTGTCCGACGATAGCCGCTACACCTTCAGCTTGTTTGCCTTCCCCGAAGAGCAGTATCCGCAAACCATAACGGAATTCTTTCAGTTCAGCCGCGACTACTACAACCAGCACGGCTACCGTTGCAATCTGTTGGATGTGGGGTATCGCATCGCGCAGGATCGGAACGCGCTGCTCTCGTACTCGTTCGATGGACCGGTGATGACCATCGATCCAGTGTCAACGGGCAACCCGGGTTGGAGGGATTTTCTCGCGGCTTACAATCAGTTTTGCAGCGATCGTAATGGCTCTCCGCTGCTGAATCAGACCTTCGGCATTACGCCGGAGATCGCTAAGAAAGCCTTCGGCGTCAGGCTCGCCGCATTCGAAGAAACACGAAAGGCGTACGATCCGGGCAACCGCTTGCTGAATGATTATTTCCGGTCGGTGCTAGGCGCCTAAAAAGATGATGCCCAAAGTGACGGACTTCGCTCTGCCGCCCAACCTTCCGGAGCCTGCCGACGATGGCGCGGCAGATCATCTCCGCGGCATGTCGATGCCCGCGGTATCGCTAGGCTCGACGAGGGGCAGGGTGGTTGATCTTTCTGCCTTGCCCGCACCTCGAACTGTAATCTACTGTTATCCAATGACCGGAATACCGGGAAAGCCACTGCCCGCAGGATGGGATCTAATCCCTGGCGCCCGCGGCTGCACTCCCCAGACCTGCGGTTTCCGGGATCACCAGGAGGAGTTACGGCAGTGGAAGGCAGACGTGTTCGGCATCAGCACACAGACAACCGAATATCAACGTGAAATGGCCGAGCGCCTTCAGCTGCGATTCGAAATACTAAGCGACTCTCAATTCGCATTGTGTGTATCGCTGGATCTTCCAACGTTTGAAGTCGATGGGATGCGGCTTTTGAAACGCCTGACGATGATTGTCCGAGAGGGAAGGATCGAGCACGTATTCTATCCGGTATTCCCGCCGAACGAGAGCGCCGAACAGGTCCTGCGCTGGCTAAATGCCAATCCAATTCCACATTAAGCGAACATTTCCGCCCGCGGCAATTTGCGGGGAGATTTACACTGACAGAGAACCGCTTACGTATGAAGAAATCCATCGGTGACAACATCTTTCCGAAAGGCATGACCTTCGAAGACGGCCTCAAACTCTTGAAACGCGCCGGATATGAAGGAATAGAGCTGTGGCTCGGTGATCGCCCCTGGTTTCAAATGAAGACGAGCGATGCCGAGTTGCGGCAGCTCTTTACAAAGATCCAGGATGCTGGTCTCGAGGTGTCCGATGTGGCGAACTCGCTCGATTGGGAAGAGAACGTTTCAGCGAGCGACCCTAAAAAGCGCGATGCCGCCTTCCGTCACATCCACCGCCAGATTGAAGCTGCACAAATCTTCAAATGCGATGCCATTCTGATTGTCGCCGGGCTCGTGACCAGCGAAGAACCGTACAACGAGGTCTACACGCGCACCGTAGATTCGCTGCAAAAACTGGGCGATGTCGCGAGTAAAGCCAGGGTAAAAATCGGGGCCGAGAACTGCTGCTCAGAACAGAAGTTCCTGTTGAGTCCCCGCGAGTTCTATACCTTCCTGAACGACGTGAATAATCCCTGGGTCGGTATCCATCTGGACGTCGGCAACATTCACGATACGGGCTTCGCGGAGCAGTGGATTGCAATGCACGCCACCCGGATTACGCGCATGCACATGAAAGATGTTCATGTGCATCGAGGGCGTTGCGGTAACCAGAGCGTCTACACCAATATCTTTTTGGGTGACAATAACTGGATGGCGATCCGCAGCGCGATGACAAAGATCGGCTACAACGGCTGGCTGATTGCCGAAATGGAAGCCAAATATCGCTTCGCGCCGGATCAGCAGGTATACGATACGGCCGCGGCATTGAACCGGCTGATATCGGGCCAAATCTGACGTTCAGATCTTCAGAAACAGCTTGCGCCGGTACATCCAGAACAGAATTACCCAGTAGCTAAGCAGTACCGCGCCACCCAGTAACAGCGGCTCCAGTCCCACGCCCAGGATCTGGAACGGTCTTTCGCCTAGATGCGTGCGGAAGGTGCCGTAGATGAAACCCTTGAAGAGATGCGCAATCATGTACGCCGCAATGGAATTCATTCCCACCACAACCAGCGGGAAGGCCCATTTGCGGTAGCCTTTCACATCGATGATCCAGCTAAAGGCAGCCAGGAAGAGAAAACAGATCCCGCCGCTAAACAGCGTCCAGCTTGGTGTCCAGATCCGCTTCACAACCGGGCAGATGCCCGTGTAGTGTAACAGCAGGCCCAATCCGATCCCGGCCACGCCGGCAATCAGGAATCGTTTGAGTGGGATCTTCGGCGCAAAACTCCGGAACCACCGTCCAGCCGCCAGGCCCAGAATCATCGTCCCCAGAGTAGGAATGAAGCTTAGGGTCAGGTATCCGCCCCCGTTATCGACAAAAGGATGCGCTCGGGGAAAGAGGTTCAGGAACCATTGGTCGAAGGCATTGCCCAGGTTGCTGTTCTTGTTCCAGTGCGAAGCGAATCCGGTGAAATTGTGAGGCCAGTGTGCTGGAACGCCGACCGCCGTGTAATCGAAATTCGCACCCGGCGCGGGATACAGAGCCCATGCCAGCCAGTAACCAAAAAGAATCGCGGCAAACGTTCCCCATTGCCACCGGGTCGAACGGAAGCCCAGCAGAAATAGAAAGGGATAACCCAAGCCGATTTGCGTCAACGTATCTTCAAACGTGAAGTAAGTCTGGCTGTGGTCGATGGAACGTAAGAAGATGCCCAGCGCGATCAGGAGAAATGACCGCCAGAGGGCATGCGCAAACAGCCGGTTGAAGGTCGCGCCCCTTCGTACGCGGCTGGCGATGGAATACGGAAGAGCTACTCCAACAAGAAACGAAAATCCGGGCTGGATGGTGTCATGCAGGGAGCAGCCGAACCATTCTACGTGCGTCTGGTTAAAGCCAAGAAAAGCCCAGAACAAGTTCCCCGGATACGCTCTCGCAACCTGTGCTAAATGCAGCACTTCGGCCATCATAAGCACCATCACCAGCCCGCGATACGCGTCCACCGCAACGTTGCGGACAACGGCCTGCTGCTTCGCCGGGGCGATGATATCGATCTCGGATTTCGGTGTTACCGGAATGGCGATGTCGCTCATCTGGAAAACGATCCTACCAGTAGAACTTTAGCGCAAACTGGATCTCGCGCTGATCGTTTTGCCCGTCGCGGGTAGAGGTGATTTTGCCGAACGAGTCGGAAGTGTAGTCCAGTGCTCCTGGGGCCGCGGTAACCCCGTTGCCGCCGAAACCTGGAAGCGAGAAGCTGGGCGTATTCGTGAGGTTGAAGAATTCGGACCGGAACTCAAAGTGCATTCTTTCGTTAACGCGGAAGCTTTTGAATAATGAGAAATCCAGACGGTGATAGCCCGGACCAAGGAATTGCGACGGAGCCCCGCCGAGCGGCGCGTAGTCCGATTGCCCTATCGCGGTTGCCACAGGAGGACTGGCAAACGCAGCGGGATTTAGCCACTGATCGACATTGTGCGGCCCCGCCGTGACGCTTTGCCCTGGTACAAGGAGAGCGTTACAACCAAAGCCGGAAGTCGTTGTAATTGCGCATGGTACAGTGCCGGGCTGACCATCCTGAAGCGTTAAAATCCAGTTCATACTCCATCCACCAAGCACAGCATCCACGAATCGAGGACTGCTGCTAAGAAACTGCTTGCCATGACCAACAGGCAAGTCGTAGGCGCCACTGAAGTGGAAAGCCTTCGGCACGTCGAAATCACAGAGGCCGTAATCGCCCTGAATACCGAATCCAGGAAGCAGCGGCGCGCGATATCCAGTGAGTGCTGTGCCATTGAGGACATCAACTGCGTCGGTCCGGCATTTCGACCAGGTGAAGTTCGCAAGCATGCTCAGGCCCGCACTAAACCGGCGCTCATAGTTGATCTGCAGCGAGTTGTAAAAGCTATTTGCGGCGAAGCTGGTATCTGTGAAGCCGGTTTGAAAATCGGGATAACGCGTGTAATCGAATTGGTTAAGCCCGGCAGGAAGTATCTGGGTCGGCGAATTACCATTCGTGTAGACACCAAGGTGGCGAACACCGTTCCCCACGTAACCCGCCGATACTGTATCATTTCGTGCGAGCTGGTATTGGAGCGTGAAGTTGTAGCCCATTGTGTAGGGCGTTTTCATATGGTAATCTTCGCCCGTGAATGACACGCCGGCCGGCTCGACAGCCGCAGGGGTTAGCGGGATCGCCGAGATGCCGGTTTCTAATGTTCCGATGGCGCCGTTCGGATAAACGATCGGCGCGTCGGGGGTTAAATTCGAATAGTTCAGGCTGAACTGGAACGGAAAATCGACGTAGGTCTCAACCACGGAGTTCTCGAATCCACCGTAAAAGAACCCGAACCCGCCGCGAGCAACGAACTTTGGAGTGAGCTGGTAGGCAAATCCCACGCGCGGTGAAAAATTGGTCAATTGCGAGTGGCCCAGTCCCGGAACATTGGAGCAGACGATATCGATATTGTCTTTTTTCGCCGCAGCGTAAAAGTCGGGCGAAAGTGGGGTGTTACAGCGCTGCTTCGGTAATAGGAATTCGGATGGGCTGCTCGATCCGGAAGGAAGAAAATTCGACTGTGCTCCGTAGCGCTCGATGAGCTGGCCAAAGTACTCCCAGCGCAGACCCAGGTTGACAGTCAATTTGCTGGTAACGTGATAATCGTCCTGGAAGTACAAGCCGTTGTAATTATGTTTCTGGTCAGTGTTGGCTATGTTCGAAGCGGACACGCTATCGGTGCCTCCCACGTAATCTGCCGCTCCCGGCATTGTGCCCGTAATCGGGGTGAGCAGCAGTTGAGCCAATCCAGTATTGCCACTGCTAATTGTGGGTATCTCCGTATACACTCCACTGAAGTTGAGGTGCCCTCTGCCGTAGGGAGGCTGAAGTATCGAAAACCTCAATCGCTGAAATTCGTAGCCCATTTTGAGCGATTGCTTTCCTAGTTGCTTCGTCAGGTTTTCGGTGAACTGATAGGTGTTGCTGTATTCGATGGAGGGCAAAAAGTCGTTGCCGCCGAGAGCGTTCAGACCGGAAAGTTCGATCCGAGGTAGCCCACCGTTTGACGCGACCTGCGGCACACCTTGGATGCCGAACTGAGCGGGAATGCCTAGAGTACTGCCATTCGGCTGAACCCGCGTGGTCGCAATACGGTTAAAGCCGACGCGTATTTCGTTGACCAGGGTTGGCGAAAACAGATGGGTTTCACTCAACGCTGCATTGTTAGCGGTAGCGGTTTGATTGCCTGTATAGAACGCGCCGCCATCGGCGATTCCCGGAAACGGCCCGGGAATAAATTCCGGATTATCGGAAAAGCTCTCGCGCGCAAAAATGCTGTCCTTGTCCGTAAGATTTGCGTCAACGCGAACGTCGAACTGATTCACGTCATTGCGCAGGACCGGATTATTTGTGTAGTTATTGAAGAGTCCCGGATTATTTGGCGCGGGATAGAGATTCAATAACTTGATGCCATTCGGATCCAGCCGGCCCGCTGGAAGAATGTTTCCGGGAAATGGCTCGCGCACGAACCCGACCTGTGTTCCTGCAGGAGAACCGCCGCAGGGAATTGTGATGGCTGTGACCGTGTCGGGTACACTGCAAGTTACGGCTCGTGTGGTCGAAGGATCGAATACCTGCCCGTTTGCAAAAGTTCGGCCCAGCACATCGGTCCTTGTCCCGCCCTGCGTCAGCAGCTCCGAAAGATTCGTATACCCGCTGTTTCGCTCTAAGTCCGTGGGAACCGTGCTTACCTGAGGGATCGCCTGACGGATTCGGGTTCCTTCGTAATCTCCGAAGAAGAATAGCTTGTCCTTCTTAATCGGACCTCCGATCGTCGCCCCAAACTGATTCTGACGATATTTCCCTTTCGCGATGCCGCCGGAATTTTCAAAGAAGTTAGCTGCATCCAGCTTGTCATTGCGCAGAAACTCCCAAGCAGCGCCGTGATATTGATTGGTTCCGGATTTGACGGTCGCGTTCAGAGTCGCTCCCGCCGAGCGTCCGAACTCGGCGCTGTAGTTATTCGTCTGTACCTTGAACTCTTGAATCGCGTCGATCGGCGGACGCACAGCATAGGCCGTGCCGTTCAAGAAGTCCACCAGGTTGGCGTTGTTATCGATTCCGTCTAGCAGATAGTTGTTCTGCGCTGGGCGCGAGCCGTTCGCCGAGAAACTGCCGCTCGCTCCGAGACCACGCGTATCCTGCTGCCCCTGAGTAACGCCGGCCGAAAGACGCGCGAGAAATGTGTAATTCCGCCCGTTCAACGGCAAGTCATTTACAGCGCGCTGCCCGATCACTTGCCCCACCGACGCATCCTGAGTCTGTAGTGCGGGCGGCTCACCGGTCACCACCACCGTTTGCGTCATTTGCCCCGGGGGAAGCGCAAAATCGACGACCACGCGTTGCTGCACCTGAACCGAAACTTGCGAGTGTTCGACGCGCTGGAATCCTTTAAACTCCGCCGCGATGGAGTAGTGGCCGATTTTGACGGGCGAAAACGTGTATTCGCCGCTCGAACCGGAGGTGGTCGTCACCACCACCCCGGTGTCGTCGTTCTTGAGCGTTACGGTCGCGCCGGGAATGACAGCGCCGGTTGTATCCTTGATTGTGCCGAGAATGGCGCCCGTGTCTACCTGGGCGAACAAACTCTGGGAAGAGAGGACGAGCAGCGCGATCAGCGCAGTGTTTCGAACGAAAGTCATGAAAGACTCCGAAAGCGGAAGTAGAAAGAGAATATCACAATGGCGACCAGGCTGAGTTGTGCTGGTTCAGCGTGAAACGGAGAGCGGGCGTTTCCTGTTAGCGAGTATATAGTCATTTCGAAGGCCCAGTTTGGACGATGCCGCCCAATGTAGTCACTGGGCAAGCCTCGCCGCTGAAGCCGCAACTGGTTTCAAAAGGAAATCAGGCCAGTTGGCGCCCTCGGATTCGCTCGAGAGACTGAGATATGCGAAAAGGGTATACGAGAAAGCCGCAACGCGACGAGCCCGGGACGCAAAGCAAGAACTACATAACGCCGAGCGGCCTGCAGCGCCTCAAAGATGAGCACCGGTTTCTGCTCACCAGGGAACGCCCGGCTGTGACGCAGGTGGTGGCGTGGGCTGCGAGCAACGGCGATCGCAGTGAAAACGCCGACTATCACTATGGCAAGCGGCGACTGCGCCAGATCGATGGGCGGATTCGCTTTCTCACAAAGCAAATCGAATCCGCGGAAGTGGTTGACCCGGAAACGCCGCGAGCGGGGCAGGCGGCGACGAGGGTATTCTTCGGAGCGACCGTGCGTTATGCCAATGCTGCGGGAACGGAGCGAGTTGTGAGCATCGTAGGCACCGACGAGGTCGATCTCAGCCGCAAGCACATCAGTTGGGTATCGCCTCTGGGGCGCGCGTTGATGAAATCGACAGCGGGCGATCGCGTAGTTCTCCAAGCTCCGAGCGGCACAGAATACCTGATCGTGCTGGAAGTGTGTTACCAGCGCATTTCGGTGGAACCGTTCCGCGAACCACCTGGAGCCGAGTCCTCGGCAAAGGGACTCTCTCGCGAAGCCAATCCACCTGACGAACGTTAGCGAAGCGGCTATTCGTTCCGCTATTGTTCGACCCCCGTCAGGAGTGCTCGCCCAAAACGGCCATGCGTAGATCTAGCCTTGGCCTTGGCGACTTTTGGTTACCTATCGGATCTCGGTGAGTGCCTTGGCGATCATGCAGTCACCGAGATCTGTCGATTCAGATGGCCGAAAAGCCGCCGTCGACAGCCAACTCCACCCCGTTCACGAAACTCGAATCGTCTGAAGCAAGAAACAGCGCGACCGTCGCGATTTCCTCAGATTGACCCATCTTTCCCCGCGGGATCAGGGATTCGAACATCTCCTTCGCCTCCGCGGTGAGAACTTTTTCCTGCATTGGTGTGGCAATCGGCCCAGGACCCAGGACGTTCACCCGAATATTCCTGCCCTTCAGTTCGTTTAGCCATGTGCGTGCGAATGAGCGCAATGCTGCCTTGCTCGCCGCGTACACGCCGAAACCAGGAAAACCCTTCACCGAAGCAACGGATCCGGTCATGATGATCGATCCACCATCGTTGAACAGCGGCAACGCCTTCTGGACCGTAAACAGCGTTCCGCGCGCATTCAGGCCGAAGGCCGCATCGAAGTGCTGCTCGGTAATCTCGCCCAGTTTGGCGGCCTCGCCTTTGCCGGCGCTCGCGAACAGGACGTCGATCTTGCCCTTTTCCCGCTTGACCGTATCGAACAGCCGGTCGAGGTCGTCGAGATTTGCCGCGTCGCCGCGCACGCCGGTCACGTTCCGGCCAATCAGCTTGACGGCCTCATCGAGCGCCTCCTGCCTCCTGCCCGTGATGAAAACGTAGGCGCCTTCTTCAACGAAGCGCTTGGCGCTCGCCAGCGCCATGCCGCTCGATCCTCCCGTGATCACTGCGACCTTACCTTCAAGCTTTCCCATAATCACTCCCCTCGGTAGATGTGTAGAATTCTCTACACTAGAGTTGATGTCTTCGGCGGTGGACAAGAACTGCCTGGACGTCCTAGTTTTTTGTCTATTCGTCCAAAATAGAGAGGCTCAGTTGGACCCGATAACCGACATCTTCAGAACAATGCACGTAAGCGCTTTCGGTCAGCACAGGCTCGAAGCTACAGCCCCGTGGGGCTTGATACAGGAGAAATAGACCGAAGAAAAAATCACGCCTTCCGGAAAAAAAGATTCACCCACAGATTTGGCGCACTTCGCCATGCTGTCGCGCGGTAACTGCTGGCTCAGCGTCGAAGGCATTCCGGACCCGATTCCCCTCACCGGTGGCGACTGCTTCTTGCTGGCCCGCGGCACTTCGATCCTCATGCGCGACAGCCCGCGAACACGTCCAACGTCAACCTTCCGCGAAATCGCTGCTAAAGCCAAGAGTAGTGTCGCTCATTACGGAGGCGGTGGCGCACCGACGACGATCGTCTGTGGGTCGTTGAGTTTCGAACGAGCCAGCTTGAAGCCCATCACGCAGCTATTACCGCGCTTCATTTTGATCAAGGCCGATCAGGCCCACACGCTGGCACTTCACAACACAATGCAGGCGCTGGCCTCAGAAATGGCGGAACAGGCGCCGGGATCGGAAGTCGTGGCGACTCGGCTCGCCGAGGTTCTGTTTATCCAAGCACTCAGGGCGCATATTGCGTCAGAAGTGGAGTGGCGCAACAAAGGATGGCTTCGCGCAATTTTCGATCCTCAAGTAGGCGCTGCCCTGAGTGCCGTTCACGACAGTGTGAGTACACTCTGGACAGTCGAATCCCTGGCCGCGGCGGCGACCATGTCTCGCTCCGCATTCGCAGTCCGTTTTAAAGAACTACTCGGACAAACACCACTGGAATATGTGACCGAGTGGCGGATGCAGAAGGCGATGCAGCTACTACAACAGCGTGACAAGAAGCTCATAGACGTCGCTCGGTCGGTCGGTTACGATTCCGACGCTGCGTTCAGTAAGGCGTTCAAGCGAGTTGTTGGGGCTAACCCTAGTGAATACCTCAAACACGGCATTTGAAGAATTCCTTCTGCCAGCGGTAGATGACCGTCGGCTGGAGCCGCACTTCGCCCCACAAGTTCGAGATGGACTCCTTCTCGAGCAAGTGCCGCGGTATTACGAAAATTAAAGGCCGCCCGGAAACTGCCGATAAAACAGACAGTGCCATGAATTGCAGCAGCGATCGCTTTGTGACAAACGAGATACGGGAAACAGAAGCAGCAACGCCGTGCGCCAGAATCTTGTCGTTCGAAGGCCGTGATCTGCGTGACTCGCTCCCATGGACGCCCTCTGAGGCAGACGAGCAAGGCCGTTACGACCTCATCTGCGTGGATAATCTGGTTGAAAAAATACGAGCCGGAAAGGCGCGGGAGTTGTTGGCAGAGCTGTTTTCCGGGTTGAACCCCGGAGGCCGGCTATTGGTAGGCAGCCCGCCTCCATCGGACGAGGAAGACCTGGCGAGCTTAAGCGCGATGCTTCCCGACAGAGAAATTGCCGGACAGGTGGTCTTTCGAGATCCCGCGGACGGTACAGCCTTTCTGGAGGTCTACAGGCGCGCCGCTTGATGGATCTCATAAAGAGACCAGATAAACCGGACTTCCGCCGGATAGACTCACGGCCTTTTCTAGTTCCGCGCTAGCGTCAGCGCCTCCATTACCGCGGTACACTTCCCGCATGCCTGTGGGTCGCACTATCACAACCGCCTTTGCGCTAGCGTGCGTTGCTGTGGCGCAGCAGACGGTTTCCTTTCCAACCCGAGATGGTGGACTAATTTATGCCGATCTGTACGGAACCGGTAATCGCAGTGTTGTGCTGGCTCACGGCGGGCAGTTCAACAAAGAGAGCTGGCGCGAGCAGGCGCGGGCGCTTACAGCAGCCGGATTTCGCGTACTAGCAATCGACTTCCGCGGCTACGGCAAGTCCCGAGGCCCTGGTCAAGCCGATCCTCTCAGCGCTCCACTATACATCGACGTCCTTGCCGCCGTTCATTACTTGAGAGAGCACGGCGCGAAAACTGTGTCGGTGGTCGGAGGCAGTATGGGCGGCAGCGCCGCCGCCGATGCTTCAATCCACTCTCAATCAGGTGAAATCAATCGATTGGTCTTGTTGGCGGCAGCCCC
>DATIMA010000166.1:0-13565 GCA_035475915.1 Bryobacteraceae bacterium | reverse complement strand
GATGGACAGATTGCGTGGTTCCGAAATAATCCCTCGGCGCAGTGAGGCTTCGAGTCGGAGTTTTCCCCTTCGGTTACACACCGGTTCCTTAGGCTAATTCCTTGTTCCCAAGACCTGTTGACCTTGTCATGAATCTGCCTTTGGCGAGGCCAAATGAGACCTCCAAATCATGTTTATTCGCCATGTGTAGATCTATACTTGGCCGTCACACACGGGTAATGTGGTAATGTCCCAGATGGAGAGTTCGAGCCGATGTGAGTCCGGTTCGGTTTTGGATAATCGCCTGTGCAGCTAGAATAGCTGAAAGTCAGCATCCTCAACTGGACAACGCACGCCACTGTGGGACGTAAAGGTAGCCGATGCTCTTGTCGACGACCTTTTTCACTCGATTCAGGAAGGGATACGGTGATGCGCTGGCATGAAGCATCTTTGATCCTGCTTTTACGACGACTGCGATCGCGATGGCTTCGAGCCCACCAAGAAAGTTGACCTCCGAATGAGACGCTCACCGCGTCGATTGTCATCTCTAGACCTTTTTCAGTCGCCGCCTCACGGACGGCCTCTCTCAACTGTGGCAGTTTCGCCACGCATTGACGCCAGTCCTCTAGTACCTCCTCTGCCTTGAGCCGGAGCAGATGCTGGCGTCCCCCTTTATCGACATCGCCCGGTATATTGCCAACGAAGGTGCTCATTCTACCGTAGAACGTTCGCAATTCATGACGGCCCTCGACCACCATGTCGCGGATGTCGTCCGGGGTGAGGCGGGTCAAGTCAAATCCGGCGGTAAGGACAATCTGGCACAAGGCTTGAACGCTAACTTTCTCCGCCACCTCATCGTCAGGCGAGATCCGCAACCCCAAGAGCCTGTTGAGAACCTGCTCATGAGTGTTGGCAAGGAGCGTATTATGAACCTCGGTCGAGGGTGTCACGACGTTCAATGCGTCCTGCTTGGCAACAGCCAATGCGAGGACGGACATTATCGCGGCGCCCATTTGTGGATGCATCGCTAGCCACTCGAAGCTGTCGTGACGTTGAAATCCGCGGATGTTCCAAGCGAGGCCCTTCTTGATTAGCCAGTCAGAGAAAACCGGATCGAGAAGTTTATATCGATTCACCTGAAAAACATCTGGGCCCCAGCGAAATTGCTCAGGAGTCTTCGTCTCTGAGTAGCGGCTGACTAGCTTCGTCTGGTGCTTTTTCAAGGTCTCAAATAGATCCGTTTGTGCTTGCTTCACGCGCTCGCCGTAAATTCGAGCATTGTCGAGTAGGGGAGTTCCGTTTCTATCGGTCAAGGTCGCGTATGCTTGGATTCTCTCTGAGTCTGCAAGCTCGTACCGGTTTGGAACGATCCGCTTGACGCTCTGAAAAGCGAGGATAGTGGATTTCAGCCAGTTTTCGCTCCGGATATGGATATACGGATAGTAGAGCGCCGCTCGCTGCTCGTAGCCGCCGCTCATGTCACTGGTTTTCGCCATACTCTCCAGCCTCCGAATTTGAGCCTCCAATTATACTCACGTCTTGTAAGCACCTCGTACGGTTACGTTCATACCGCGGGATAATGGGCGGCCTAATTCACGTCTTCTGACGAGAGCTTCCGAAGACACCTAAGATCACAATCATGAATCTTGTTCTTCTGCAACTTCGCGAGGGCCTTTTGGAAAACCCACCCTAGTTCTCAACATCCGGGACCAGATGAGCGCTTGCCATGAGTGTCCCACCTGTCTGTGAATGGCGAGAGCGATGAGAACATGCCTGGGGCGAAGACTTGCACTCACCTCTCCGTGCCCACACGCGGAGTCTCGGCACTCGGTGCACTGGGGCGGTCTTCTTGCGTATGGTAAGCTCTCCATTCTAAGGAACGGGATACGTCATAAGCAACTCCATGCGCAGCGGTCGGTCGTGCTCGCCACTGGGCTTGTTGCCTGGTCAGCCGACGCCGAGGCTGTATCACCGAGTTGTGGAAGCGTCTTAGGCAGGCCGGCAATGGTTTTATCGAGGTCGTAGAAATAGAAGTTAGCCGGAACGGACAACGAGGCGCCTACAGCACGTGAAGATTCGCCCTGCTTGGGAGACGGCAGACGGTCGTGATCACTTCAGTTGTCTATGACGCCCTGAGCCTCGTGCGCCTCACCGGAGACCATCATGAGTGCCGATGAGACCCTGAAATCGGGACAGCTCGTTCGATACTTGGCGACGACGACGCGCTGGTACTTCGCCTTGGTGCGGCACGTCCGCGCGGAAGAGATCGAGCTAACCGGACCGGACGCGCCGGGATCTACAAGCAAACTCTGCAACAGGAAACGCCGGAACTCCTCGTCAGCGAGGGCAGCGGTATGCTGCACCCGCGCCAGACTCCGGATGGCAACTGGATCCTTTATCTGATGGACACAAATCCAAGGGAAGCGCGCCGGCCGCAGCTCGCTCGAGTGCCGATTTCCGGCGGGCCTTCGGAACGAATGTTTCCGGTGAGCTGGGGAAGTTGCCTTTGTGCGCCAGAGCTCCCGCTGCTATCTGTGCAATTGCGGAGCCGAGTCACGATACCAAGGAGGTCATCGTGACCGCGTTGGACCCTTTGCGAGGACGGGGTTCCGAGCTCATGCGATTCAAAGTAGACCCAAGCATAAATTTTTGGGCGGTCGATCTGACGCCCGATGGCAAACGCATTGCCGTGTTGACAAGTCCTGCGGGACCGATCCAAGTCTTTACACTCCGAGGCCAACCAGTTCAGATCCTTCAGCCGAAAGGTTTGAACAACATCCAGTTCATGCACTGGGCTGCGAACGGACGCGGCCTGTATGTCTCTACTGGTGCCCGCAGCGGAAGAACACTCTGGCATGTTGACCTGCAAGACAACGCCACTCTACTCTGGGAAAACCGAGGTGGCGATTGGGCTCCCGGGTTGCCGTCTCCAGACGGGCGCCATATGGCAATTCAAAGCTCGGACAACAGCTCAAACGTGTGGGTGATGGAGAACTTCTGATCAGCGTCTCGTGAGTTGATCGGCCTTCCCTCTGAGTTTGATACTTCAGCCGGAAGCACACCCGCCATTGAAAAGGCGGGCCGACGATATAGATAGATTTGGTTCGCCTGTCGCAAGTGGGGCAGCGGAACCAATACCGTTCTCCGCCGAAATTGCATTTCGTCGTCGTGAGCACAACCGTCTCACTCACAAACCGGTAGCTGGCCTAGTCAGGTGTGTGATAGCAGATCGTGTTATGGCGGCGATGGCCGAATACGAGCGTGAGATGATTTCCGAGAGGACGCAAGCTGGCATGGACGCTGCCCAAAGAGAGATCGCGGTAAACGGATTTCGCATCAGCAAGACCGGCGCAGTTCTTCGGCCTTCGGCAATCCGCGCTAGTGGGAATCGATCGCTAGAGCGAGAGCTGCGAATTTGCCGGCACCCCCTCCTGCCCAACTCATCGAAATCATGCGAGAGAAACGCTTAGAGGGATGCACTCTGCGCTCGATTGCTAGTTATTTGAACGAACTCGGAATCCGCACTCTGAGCGGAAAACTGTGGTACGCGTCTACCGTCCGCAAAGCGATGCTGGCAGACGGCGGTCAGATACCAGATCGCCCAGTTCAGCCGGCCGCTCCCGCCGAGATCTTCGCAGTCATGCATCAGATGCGTTGACAGGGCGAGACACTGCGGGCGATTGCGGCCCGGCTGAACTTGCTGGAGTTGCGGGCGCGAAAGGGTACCTGTTGTGGTTGTCCACGCCGAATAGCGTACGATGAGCGGTCCTTGTGTACTTTTGCGTGTACTCGCGGAGCGTGCGACGGAAACCTTCAGGGAAGTTCCAGGTCCAAACGGTAGACTTCGGTAATGCTCTTGTCGAGCACGAGCATGGGAGTTTCGGCTTCATCCAAGCCTACCCAGCCGCGGGCGCCTTATTCGACATCTTTCAAGCTGACAATCGATTCAAGCTTGCCGCCGGCGACGTCGAAACGGAGAATCCGCGAACCTCGGCTAGCATCGAGGAGATAAATGCTTTTCCCATCTCGCGACCAGGTGTTGAATTGGAAGGTGCCGCCGCCTGTTTGTTGCCATTCCCCGGTTTTGAGGTCATAAAGCATTAGCTTCGATGCATCTGTCGGGAACGCCGCAATGTACCGACCGTTGGGTGATAGTTGCGGGCTAAACAGTCCTTCCGACCCTGGTACTGTCGACACCGCGTGAGTTTGGAGGTTGAGGCGATGAATACCTCTCTTCGCGTCTCCTACCGATCCACCAAACACGATGGAAGTTCCATCCGGCGACCACGACGGATCAAGTTCTGCCCGGGTATCATCTGGCATTATTTGTTGGGGAGCACCGCCTGTCGACGAGATGACGTAGGTCTTCCAGATCTTACCGTACCTGACGTCCGTGAAAGCGAGGCGAGCTCCGTCTGGGGACCACCTAGGCCGGGCCACCTCCAGCGGCGGAAAAGTAAGCTGCTGCCGTTGAGTTCCGTCTGTGCTGCATCGCCACAATGTGAGGTCAGGATACGAAACATAGGCCACCCACTGCCCATCACCAGAGATTCTGGTCTCCCATGCCGAAATGCCGGAAAGATAGGGCACGAACTTCTTGGAGTCTCTGTCGTACCGCACCAGCTCGGCGCGGCTCTGAGTGCCCAGCGCATACAGCTTCTTCCCGTCGGGACTGGGTACAGGATATCCAAAAACGATCGCGTCATGCGTCAGTCGGACAGGTGCCTTCCTCGCCCCAACGAATCCCGCCTCGGCCGAGACCCAAACGTCTTCATTACGGTCCTTCTGCGGGTCGTGTGAATGGAAGAAGAAATATTTGCCATCCGCACTCCAGGCACCCACATTCAATGGCTTGGTCAACTCCGGATAAACCAAGTGAAGATTCTTGCCGTCTGTCGCGACCTCCCAGATAGATGGCAAGTTTCTGGTCTGATCGAGCGCGTTGAACCGAATCCGGCTGCCACCAGGAGAGTATTGGACCTTCCAGGCCGGTCCGGCAACGTTTACCAGCTTGCGAATTTCCGTGCCATCTGTTTTTGCGGTGTACACCCCGCCATTCTTGCTGTAGGCAAGATGCTTGCCGTCCGGTGCCCAGCTGGCATGAAGTGCCGTGATATTCCCGACTTGAATTGGCGTGCCCGCCGGCAACGAAATGATCCAGACCGGTCGCTCCGCGATTGGCGAACTTTGAGTGCCTGCACCTACAAGTAGCGCCGAGCCGTGCGGCGAAATATCATAGATATCCACTTCGCTCAGTCCGGTATGGATTTCCGTCTCCTCACCACCATCAACGGAGGATTGAACGATCGTTCCACGCTCTGAAAAATAGAGCCGCACCCCATCGGTGACAAGCGCGAATTTCCGCCAGCCATCGTCTGTAAGTCGCGTCGAAGCAATTACCCGGGGCATTGCTGGCCGGCCTAAATGGTAAGCGATGGCCAGCAGCAGCACCGCGACGCTAATACCCGCCCCAAGAACGACCGCAGTCCTTCGCGCATGCCGGCGATTCGGGGCGGTCAGTTTGTGACGGTCCACTCGGACCGGCGCCTCTTCGCTTGGTTCGTGAACAACTGTCTCGGCAGGATTCAGAGACCCAATAAACCGATACCCTCGCCTTGGCAAAGTCTCGATAAAGCGTCGGTGCTCGGCGGAGTCCTTCAGAGCCTCCCGCAATCGGTTCACGGCCTTATTGAGGCTTTGATCGAAATCTACGAACGTGTCGTCCGGCCACAGCTTTTTCTTCAGCTCCTCTCGCGTGACCAATTGACCAGGACGTTCCAACAACTCGGTCAGAATCTGCAGCGGCTGGCCCACAAGGCTGCTCTTGTTGCCATTGTTTCGGAGCTCGGCGGTGTCCAGGTCGAGCTGGAACTCACTGAAATACACCTGGCGCTTTGGGCCAGCTCGGCCGTGCATGGGAAGAACCTGATTTGCGGGATTTTAACACAGATCATTCCGGCTGCTGTAAGCTGCTCACGATTAAGAACTTAGCGCCATGGAAGAAGAGTGTCATGAAAAAATCAGCATTATGTCATTGCGTTGCGTGCTGAAGCGAGTGAAAAAGGAAGGCCAGGAGATTTTGTTATGTCGTCCAAAATGCGGTCGTCATTCGTGGGATGGACTTTTTTCAGCATCGTTTTCGCAACGCAGGCAG
This sequence comes from Bryobacteraceae bacterium, assembly GCA_035475915.1. Lineage (GTDB taxonomy): Bacteria > Acidobacteriota > Terriglobia > Bryobacterales > Bryobacteraceae > Bog-105. The sequence goes on along the minus strand of DATIMA010000166.1, from coordinate 7,432 downwards.
CCGGCCAGCAAACGCCAATACCGCCGCAGTCACATACTGCTTACAAACTCGTCGACTTGGGCACCTTCGGGGGGCCCGCGAGCTACATTAACCCTTCAAATGATCTCGGTAGCGCAGATCAAGTCAATTCATTCGGCACAGCTGTCGGCGGCTCGGATTTACCAATCCCCACGACCGCCCTTAGCAACGGTACCGTGTGCTTCGGGCCTGAGGGCGTGCAGCCGTTCGTGAACCATGCCTTCCAGTGGAAGAATGGTGTTGTGAGTGATCTTGGCGCTCTCGGGGGTCCAGAGTACTGCAGCGTCGCTACTTCGATCAACGATCGTGGACTGATCGCCGGTACCTCTGAAATTGCCGTCATCGACCCCATTGTGGGTGTCAAAGAAATTCGTGCTGTCCTCTGGAAGAATGGTCGGATCGAGGATCTTGGAACGTTCGGCGGAAACCATAGCCTAGCCAGCGATATTAACAATAAGGGCCAGGTCGTCGGATGGGCTGCAACTTCCAAGCCCGATCCCTTCTCCTTTCTTTACTTCCAACTCGGGGGAGTCAGTACCGGAACGCAGACCCAAGCGTTCCTTTGGCAGAACGGTCACATGCGCAACCTCGGTACTCTGGGTGGACTTGATTCTGGCGCAAACCTAGTCAACGATCGCGGCCAGGTAGCAGGCGCGTCTTACACAAATGATGACCCTAATCCAACCACTGGTTTCCCAACACAGCACTCGTTCCTTTGGGAGTGCGGCAAGATGATAGACCTTGGCACACTCGGCGGAACGGTCGGCGGTCCCATTGCCTTAAATAATCGAGGTCAAGTACTAGGCATCTCTAATCTTGCCGGCGATCAAGCTGCTGACTTTTTTTGTGGGATAACGGCAAACTCACCGATCTCACCACCCAAAGCATCGGCGGATCATTGTTAGACGCCGAGGCATCAGCGATACAGGTCAGATTGTAGGAGGGGCTTCTTTCTCCGGGCGCGACTTCGACGCTGCTGCCTGGCGGAACGGTGCCCTAACCGACCTGGGAGCTTTGGATGGGGACTGCTTCAGCATCGCGCGGGCCATCAACTCACACGGTCAGATTGTAGGCACTTCGTTCTCGTGTGATTCCGGCAGGCCCCGCGCGTTCCTCTGGGAAAACGGTTCCATCATTGATCTCAATGCGTTGGTTCCTGCAGACTCGAGTCTTGACTTAACCGATCCACTCACGATCACACAGGACGGAGAAATCGCGGGTATCGGAATAGTGCCTGGTTCGGGTTGTGAGAATGCTCGTGCCTGTGGTATTGCTTTTGTGCTGCAGCCCACCGACGAGATAGTGACAGTGACAAGCGGGGCAACAGCTCAGAGCGGAAAACCAAGGACTACCGGGCTCGGTTTAAACGAAATCATGGCCCAAATGGAGGCACGGACCAGCCGCAAGCATAGCCTTCCGGGCCTGGCGCCCGTCCGAGGCGGTGTTGATCCGACAAACCAACATTGATGTAAGAGCCCACCGGACTCTCATCGGAGAAAGGCGTGGCTGAACCTGCAAGTTTTCACCCTTGGGGATATCACGGCTACTCTTCCCTTGGCTAATTTTTTAGCTTTTTAGATGGGCGCGGAAGTTCAATCCTCCCCTGTGCAGCAGAATGCCAGGGCGTGCAAATCGCGATAGCAGTCTGTCTGAGGGTTGGATGAGGATTAAAAGCCAAGGTCGAACGCGTGCGGAAGCCTATCCATCTTTGTGTAAGTTGCTCGAAGTTTGCGTAGGCCTCTACATGGATGGCCGGCCATCCGGACAGAACTCATCGAACGCCTATACGTCGCATGTAGTCGGGATGTGTTTACAAATATGAGAGACACACGATCCGTGTTGCGAAAGTCCACTTACTTTCCTATACGAGAACACGGTCGAGTAACTGTCCAACAGCTCGATTGCTCTCGATAAATGCGTTTCGATGGTCCATGGCCCCTGCGAGATCGCAGTGCGAGAAGGCGATTCGGCCAAACGGGCCGTTGCGCAATGCCTCCCGAGGCGCAGGCTTGCCATTCAAACCGAAAAAGAACCCGGGCTGCGGATTGATGAAAGCGTGGCCGAAGCGGTTCAGTACGATCCCCGCGATGTCTCGCTTCGCTTCGAAGCCTGAAGCCTGCAACATTTCGGAGAGCTGCTCGCGAATCTGCCGCTCGTATTCGACGAATGGAGCGTTGAGAAGTTCCATGCGGCCACGGTGCTCCTGCTCAAATATGGGAAGACCGGGTTTTGCGAAATCGATGAAGAAGGTGAGAACGGTTGGGTGGTCCGGGCCGGCAACGGGTGAATCGACGCCAAACTTGGCGCACTTGCGGATATTCACATAACGAGCAAAACCATCGAACCATTGTGCGCTCGAAAGGCCCATGTTGTAAAGAAAACGCCAATTGCGGACAGCCACGTTGGCGGTCATGTAAGGCGCGTAATAGAACTGATTGTAAGCAGAGCGGCGATTCTCATCGAGATCGCGGACCACGTGTTTCGTGACCCATCCACCACCGGCCATCACAACTGTTTTGGCTTTGACACCGTAGAGGCGGCCATCTCGAATGTAAGTGATGGAAACCAGCTCCGACTTGGTTGGCTCGCCGATGTGCTCGACGAGAACGGCGGTCGAGTTCACGCGCAGACGGACGCGCTGGCTGGCGGCATCGAGTGCTCCGAAGTTCACCAGATTTTTCCAGACCTCTTCCATTGTTTTCGGACCCTCGATGGCGTTTGGGATCATGGTCTTCACCAGCAGGCGAGTCATACCTGAGTTGCCGCCGGGAAACATCTGGATTCCAGACTTCATGCTGTCATCGACGGTAGGAATAGTTTTCGACCATTCGTAATACAGGAACGCCGAGAGAACATCTGGCCCCATACCGAATCCGCCGCCGGTTTCATTGGTAGCGAAGAGGCGGGCGCTGTCGCGGGTGACACCATAGGTGCGGACCAAGTAATCCTCGTACGTCATCGAGTCGAGTTCGCGCGAGATGGGATCTCCGGGATAATCGTAGACGAGCGGACGCTCGACGGGCTTATCGTGATGCAGCGCGAGCAGGTCCCGGCGGGTCCGCTCCGAAAAGGGAGTGCCTTCGAGATTCTTGTCCCAGGGGTCGACAACCCAGATGCCGGGCGTTTTTCCGTACTTGGCGCCGAAGTAGAACCCGAGTGCGGGCTTGTCATGGATGCTGCCTTGGCCGTACGGACTGCGTGGGAGCTGAATTTCGGGCTTAGGTCCATCCCAATCCTGGTAGGACCGAAACTGACTCCACTCGAGGCCCATGCCGTCGTACACGGTTTCGAGAAAGCTGTTGGGATAAGGCGGTTGGAAATGAACGGAAGCCTGCGGCGCGTAGAGGCGATGGCCATCGACTAAGAATTCGTTACGCTTGGCGACTCCGCCAAAGATACGGGCGTTATCGAGGATGAGGCAATTGCGATTGGCGCTTGCCCTTTGATGGAAAAAGAAACCGGCGGACAAACCGGAAAGGCCGCCGCCCACTACCACACAATCGTAGACTTCGTTGGTTTCAATGATGTTCGACGGGAGCGCGTTATAGATGCCATCGCGAACGGCGTGGGCATTTGCAATAACTTCTTCCGTGTTACCGGCCGAACTACCGTAATCCCCTTCGCCAGCGTAGCCGTTCCACCCCGGGACAGGCGTTTGCGATTCTTGCGCAGCCGCCAGGGGCGATACAGCGGAAGCTGTTAGGGCCACTCCCGAAGCGAGCAAAACGCCATCGAGGAAATCGCGCCGAGTGATGGATTCCGTGACGCCAAGAATGCTATCGAGATGTGGACACCGGCCGGGCACAGCAGTCCTCTCCTGACATTGAACTGAAAACTGTCGTCATGTGAATGTTGCTTGTCGATCTAAAGGTTATATCAGTTCAAGGTTGGACGCATTAAGAGAACAGTGAGCACCACGACAGGTGCTACGCCCGATTGTTCGGGGTCGCTCGAAGGTAAACACATCGCAGCATCCGATCACATCGAAGTAGTACACTGTGAGCTGCTGTTTCACAGGTGTGTGTCTTGTGATGAAGCTGCGTGACGGCTAGGGAGGCCGGGCACAGATGGTTCATCTTCGGTTCAAACGGTCACTTCCGCTCGCGAACGTAGCTCGGGGTCTTGCTGCAATCATCTTGGCCGCCGTGATAAGCGGATCAGCGACAAGTCAGACTGGCTCCTCTGCCGGCGTGCCCCGTCGTACCGAAATTCTCTTCCTCGGCACCGCTGGCGGACCGCCTTTGCGTGTCGACCGCTCCGAGCCCTCCACTCTGCTGATCGTGGACGGCCGTCCATATCTAATTGACTGCGGCATCGGAACGATGCGCCGCATGCTCGAAGCCCACATCGCGTCCGAAGATGTCAGGACAATTTTCTTTACCCATCTTCACGCGGACCACGATCTCGGCCTCGCTGATGTAATGGGCAATGATTTCTTCAGGTTGAATACCGCCGGATCGGCGCAAACAATCGACGTTTACGGACCGCCGCAAACCAAAGACTTGGTGGACGCCGGCTTCCGCTACATTACGTTTGGGTTCACTGCATTCGCGGCAGAGCCGGGCGCTATAAGGGCAGGCCTTAGGGATGGCCAACTCAGAAATCCGTTCGTGGCGCATGAAATTCAACGCGACGGCCTCGTCTATAAGGACGAAATCATTCAAGTCACAGCCGCCGAGAATACCCATTACGCGCTGATGCCCACGCAATCGCGCCGGCGGATAAGGTCGTATTCATACCGGATCGAAACACCACATGGTGTCATTGTCTTTACCGGAGATACCGGCCCAAGCGATCTGGTAGCTCAACTGTCAAAGGGGGCTGACGTGCTGGTTACCGAGGTCCAGGATCTCGACGAAATCAACAACTTCGTGAATGGGTTCGCGGAGAAAAATCGTTGGCCGCCCGAACGCGCGGCCGCAATGATGGAGCACATGCGCAGGGAGCATATTGACGAAGCAGAAGTCGGAAATATGGCCACTAAGGCGCAGGTCAAATCAGTGGTGCTCTATCATTACAGTCCGCTCAATACGGCAGCTTACGTCGCCAAGGTGAAACAACATTTCTCTGGTCCGGTGTTTGCTCCCGCTGACTTGGATCACTATTGCATCCGCCAGCCGGATAAGAGTTCAGACGACAATAGCACTGTTCTCGACGGATGCGAAAGCTTCGTGCAATCGCGAAGGTAATCGGTTCTTAACGAACTCCGAGAGGTCAGACTTCAGGAGTGCGGATTTCGGCTGTTCGAGACCCTGCAGCTTCAAGACAGTTTTCGGATTGCGTTTACGTTTGTTCTTGGCCATTCCAACAGTTTGCGCCGCCGCCGCACTCTGGGGCGTTTAGCCGACAGCTCAAAGCGCAGCATTAGTCCGCATAAGTCGCCATGTGTAGATCTATACTTGGCCGTCACACACGATCTAAGCGACGGGACGCTCAATTTCCGGATTGCCCGTCATCCGCCCAGAACCCTGTCGATGAGTGACTCGGCGATGATGCGCCGTTCCGGTGTCATGCCGTAAGTCCGATGTCGGTTTACCTTGGCCAATCTGTCCGCAAGGCCTGCATGGGATCTACAGATGCTGCGCGGCGGGCAGGAACAAAACAGGCAATCAGTGTAGCGACGCAGAGAAGAATGGCAATTATAACAAATGTCAGCCAATCCCCAGTCTCCACGCCATAGAGCATGCCACGTAGATAGCGGGTAAGCGCAAATGAGATCATCAGACCGAGGACCAGCCCCAAGCCCGCAAAATGCAAACCTCGTCCCAAGACTTGGCGAAAAATGTCCCGCTTGCCTGCACCGATCGCCATGCGAATGCCGATTTCATGAGTGCGTTGCTTGGTGGCATAGGCAACCACACCATAAACTCCGATGGCAGCGAGGATAAGAGCCAACAGCCCGAATGAACCTGCGAAGACTGCTGCGATGCGCTCAAAGGCATTCCCCATCCGCATGTCCCCGGCGAGCGTGGTCTCGTTGAAGAGCGGCAAATCAGAATTGAGTCCGTGAACTGTTCGTTCCACAGCAGAAGCATAGGCCATAGGATCACCGGCTACCCGCACATATACAATCTGGTCGGTCCTGTAACTCTGCAACATCGGAATCAGCACCAGCGGCGCAGTATCGTAAACCAGACGCCGGTACTTCCCATTGGCGGCCACACCAACCACTGTCGTCCACTGTCTGGCAACCTGCAGCCGCTTGCCGATCGGGTCCTGTCCCTGCCAATAGCGGTCGGCCAATGCCTTGTTGACAATCGAGACCGGCGGCGCGCTGGCATTGTCTCTGTCGGTAAAGTCCCGTCCCGCCAGCAAGGCTGTTCGTACCGTCCGCAAGTACTCCGGCCTCGCCACACCCCTGTCGACCTCCATGGACTCGTTCTTCCCGGGCACATAGCCTTCAGGCTGGATAAAATCCGTATGAATGGTTAGGTCAGCGGCGAGAAATCTCCCAGCGTGACCGACTGGACGCCAGGCGATTTCAGGCGCACGAGCATTTGTTTGTCAAACTCAATGCCTTGCGCTCTGGAATAGCCCGTGGGTTTCAGATCAAAGCTGGCAAAAAAGACGTGGCTGGGATCGAACCCCGGATAGGAATCCTGTGCTCTCTGCAGGCTGCGGGCTAATAGTCCGGCACAGACCAGTAGCAGTAGCAGCAGCGACAGCGCAATCTGCCCGACAACCAGTCCTCCTGCCAGGTGCGACTTGTGGATTCCTCCGGAAGTATTGAGTGCTTCATCCTTCAGGGCAGACACTGGAGCGAGGGCGAGGCGGGAAGCTCGAAGCGCAGGCAAAACGCGGGGCACCGCGGCAGTGAGATGCGAAATCATAAATGGCGGCCACGAGCACTGTTCGGTCAACGCGTCCATTCAGCGTAAGAGGAAGCGTCGGGGGCGGCAGAAACGCAGACAATCCGTGTGCCGTCCATTTAGTCAACAACAGCGCGAGCCCGGCCCCTGCCAGAGCGATCAACGCATTCTCCACCATCAACTGAAGCACCAGCCTCCAGCGGGTTGCCCCTATCGATAGGCGAATGGCAAATTCGCGCCGGAGCGCCACCGAACGCAGCAACAGAAGATTCGCCAGATTGGCGCAGGCGAGCAGTAAGAGCACCAAAGCCAGCGCGAAAAGAATGGGCAGCGTTCCATAAAGATAGACACTCACGCCAAAGGGCGACCGCCACAGCGGATCGGAGGAGATCGTGTTCGGTCCCTTGTGCGCCTGACGCGGGGCGTGATGCGAGTGCTGAATTACTCGTAAAGTGGCTTTTGAAATATGGCCTGGTACCGGCGGTGGCGGAACGTATTTCGCGACGATGCACTCAGCACGGAGCTGGACGCCGAATTAGCGTACCATCTGGCCGAAACGGTAGACCGGCTCATCGAGGCGGGAATGCCGGAGCCGGAAGCACTGA
>DATIMA010000165.1:0-31091 GCA_035475915.1 Bryobacteraceae bacterium | reverse complement strand
CAGCGGAATGTGAACGCCGCGGTTCCCGACATAACCAACGTCCAGCGCGAACTGTGCCAGAAGCGCGCGTTCGTAGGTTAGATTCCACGATTCGACATAGGGATCAACATAGTTCTTGGGAATCACGACGTAGGACTGGCTCTTCAGCAGCGGGGTGTTTACCGGAATAATGCCGTTTGAGGGGACGGTCGCGACAAGCGGCGCGGGAAAGCCCTTTGAAAATGTGGCTGGAGTACCGTCGGAAAGAATCGCAGGCCCAAAATCACTCGACGAGTTGAAAGCGTTGTTCTGCTTCACGGGGAAGTTATAGGCGTAGGTGTTGTCTTCGAACGGCTGGTAGCTGATTCCGAAGCCGGCCCGAATGACATCGTGTTGGGTAATGCGGTAGGCAAGGCCCACGCGAGGGGCGAAATCGCGATACCTCTTCCTCATTCCCAGGTCCATGGGGTTGCCGCCAACTCCGGCAACGACCAGACTATTCGTCGCGCCATCATAATTCGAAAAGCCGCCGCGAAACTGCGGGGTCGCCGGCGGATAATATTCCCATCGCATGCCTAGATTCAGGGTCAATTTCGGACTAACCTGCCACTTATCGCCGCCATATAAGAAAAGCTGCCACGCCCGGTAAGCCGGAAAGTAGACAGGCAGATCGCGGCCTACCTGGCTAGGTACGCCCAGAAGCAAACTCGCAAAGTTATTGGCGAAGCCGCTCTTCGGACCGCCATTTAACGACGTCTGGCCGGACGCGAAGGTCCACAAACCACGCGGGCTGAAGGTTTGCTCCTGCAACAGGTCATCGCGGATACGGATGAAATTGCCCCCGAATTCAAAGGTGTGGTTCCCCTTGATTTTGGTCCAGTTGCTGACCACATCGATGTCCGTCTCAGCGCGCACCCAGGGCAGACTGGCTGAATAGCCGATAATCGGGTCCGAAAACCCGGAACCAGTGAGTCCCGTGATGCCGCTGGTGAAATCGCTGACATTCACTCCGGGTATGCCAAAGTGCGTGGAACTGGTGGTCCCGTAATCAGAGTTTTTGGCCTCATTGCGGTAACGGTTGAGGCCGATACGGGTTTGTGAAATCAGGGAAGGTGAAAAGATGTGGTTCCAGTTGATTCCGGCCGAATAGGTGGCATCTGTACCGGTACCCTGAAATCCGCCGCCAATCGGGCCACCCGCTACCGGACCATAGGCGGGCGATTGATTGGTGATGGGGTTCATGTAGCTGAGGCGGCCCGAAATGTGATTGTTGTCTCCGGCGTTCTCGTCGATCTTCACGTCGAAGCTTTTGTTGTCCTGAAGAAAGTTTGTCGTCTCCAGAAAATTGTTTGAATACTTCTGAGTGCCGCCTGCGGTGAGATTTGCATTCGGGACTGGAACCAGGCCGAGCAGTGCAGCGGAGATGGGATCAATGCGGTTCGCGGGGATTCTGTTTCCAGGGAATTGTGTCCTGCCCTTGCCGCAGTTGCTGGCGTTTCCGCCCGGGAGACAATCGGCGGTATTGCCTGTCTGCGGGTCGAAGATTTTGGTCAGCGCGGAATCGGAGAAGTCGCCGCTTCTCATGGCAGCGGTAGGGACGCCGAAGCGCTGGAATTGTCCCTCGTGATCGGTGGTTCGCAGAAAATCGAAGAAGAAGAACGTTTTGTTTTTGATGATGGGGCCGCCAATCGTGCCGCCGTAATAATTCGTGACCAGGCGCGGCTTAACGAAAGGCTTTCCGGCGGTCCCATAATCGAAGAAGTTCCGGGCGTCCAGACGGTTGCCTCGCCAGATCTCATAAAGTGATCCGTGAAACTGGTTGGTGCCCGACTTGAAGATCACATTCGCCACCGCACCCAAGGCCGTGCCTTGCTCCGGATCGTAGTTGCTGGTGGTGACATCCACTTCCTGGATCGCTTCGACAGGCGGAATGTAGACCTGCAGCAGACCAGTGCGCTCGTTGTCGTTCACGCCTTCGAATTGGAAGTTATTGGCAAGGCTCGATGAGCCGTTCACCTGGTTATTCAGGCTGTTTTGCGGATTGAAGAAGCGTGAGTGGTTAAATTCCGAGCGTGTCGCGCCGGGCACCAGGTTCAACAGGTTTTGAAAGTTCCGGTTGTTGCCCAAGGGCAGTTGTGAAGCCTGCGCCGCGGTCAGAGTTGCGCCCGTTTTAGCAGTATCGGTCTGCAAAAGCGGCATGGTGCTTGCGACGTTAATGGTCTCGGTGACTTGTCCGGGTTGGAGCGCGAGGTCGACGCGCACGGTGCTGTTCACCTGCAAGGGCACATTGCTCCTCTCGGCTGTGGCAAAACCTTGCTTCTCAATCCGCACCTTGTAGGTGGCCGGCGGAAGATTGGGGAACGTGTAAAAGCCGTTGGCATCGGTGGTGATTGAACGGCTGATGTTAGTGCCGAGATTCGTGATGGTGACGGTCGCGGCCGGCAGAACCGCCCCAGTTGCGTCGGTTACGGTGCCGACGACGGTCCCACTTACCGCCTGCGCTTTCGCGGAAAGCTGAGCAAGCAGGGTGAACACACAAATAGCGCAGATGGTGCGCATCATTTTCATTTCGCTAACCCCTTTTCCAAGAGCATTTCTCCGGCGGCTCGAAACCCCTATCGAGCCACTCAACCGCTCATTCGGATAGGATGAAAAAATCGATACAACGATCACACTGGTACAATTTCGGGGCAGCTGGGCTGAACCGCGGGCCTATATCTCAAGGCTTATATTCTGGAAGTCTTGATACGGAAGCTTTGTGCTCACTGCCTGCCCATGCTGGCGCTTGCCTGGCAACTTGCCGCTCAGACTACAACTGGGAATAAGCCAGGAGATCCGAATCAGACCTTTCCGGCGCAGAAGGAGACGGTGGTTGTCACAGGCGCCTGGGAGCCGATTCCGCTCACGGAATCGGACCGATCTGTCGAGGTCTATCCTCTTCGCGATCCGTTTCTGCTGTTCGGAAGCCTCACCGATGCGTTCGATCTTGATTCTTCCGTTCAGGTCCAGGGGCGGGCGCCGAACGGTGTGCAAGGCGACCTCTCGATACGAGGCGGTTCGTTCGGGCAGACTCTAGTGCTTCTGGACGGCATCCGGTTGAGCGACGCGCAATCAGCCCACCACAATCTCGATATTCCAGTTCCTCTGGACGCAGTGGATCGAATCGAAATTCTTCGCGGCTCGGGATCAACCCTTTATGGATCCGATGCGGTAGCGGGCGTAATCAATGTTGTTACCCGCCCGCTGACTACCACTGATACTCCGGAATTAATTCTTCGCGGCGGATATGGCAGCTTCGGCACGAACGAAGAGAGCGGCACTGCCTCGTTCGGCAGAGATTTCTTGTCGCAGCGATTCTCGTTCGAGCGCGAGCTTTCCGACGGCTTCCGTGACGATCGCGAGTACCGGAACCTGGTCCTTGGCTCACAGACCTGGCTGCGCACAAAACTCGGGCTGACCCGTGTCTATCTTTCGTTGCTTGACCGGCCCTTTGGAGCGGACCAGTTCTACGGGAATTTCAACTCGTGGGAGCGCACGAAAACCTGGCTTGCGACCATATCGCAGGATTTGGGAAAGAACACACTGTTCTCGCTTGGGTACCGGCGGCATACGGACCTTTATGAGCTGCTGCGGGATGATCCGGGCTTTTACACAAACCGGCACGAGGACGAAACTTGGGATGTTGCGTTGCGCCGCCATGACACGGTTCGCGAAGTTTTTCACGTTTATTACGGGGCAGAATTCCTGGCGGATCACGTGGATAGTAACAATCTGGGAGTTCATTCGCGCCGGAGAGGCGCGGTTTATGGCGACCTGGATGTGCGCTCGTGGCATCGTTTTTCGTTCAGCGCCGGAACGCGGCAGGAATTCTACGGCCGGGCTCAAACCATCTCAGTACCGTCGTTTAGCGGTGGCTATTGGATCGGTTCGAAAGCGAAGCTGCGCGCCTCAGCCAGCCGGGCATTCCGCCTGCCGAATTATACGGACCTCTTTTATCACGACCCGGCGAACATCGGAAATCCGAATCTGAAACCGGAGAGGGCCATGAATTATGAAGCAGGCGTGGATCTCTATCCGGCGAGTCACTGGCGAAGCTCGCTTACTGTTTTTTCGCGTCATGAAACAGACGATATCGATTACACGCGGGCGAACTCATCAGACATCTGGCAGGCGATGAACTTCGGACGTGTGACCTTCACCGGATGGGAAGCGTCACTCTTCGGGTCGCTGCCGCATTCACAGACCGTGCAGTTCGAGTACACCGGATTATACGGCGCGAAGGCTGCTCTGAATGGCTATCAATCAAAGTACGTTTTCAATTATCCGACTCAACAGGCGGTTATCGGCTGGCAGCGGACATCTCCAACGGGATGGATCGCGAGGGTGCGCGTCGGCATCACCGATCAATATCAACGGAATGCATACATGCTGGTGGACGCTTACGCGGCGTGGACACGCTCGCGGTTCCATCCCTATTTGCGGGTAACGAATGTAACGAATACCGATTATCAGCCTGTCTATGGTGTGGTGATGCCGGGCCGCGCTGCTCTTGCCGGGTTGGAGTTATGCGTGATCTGCCACGCCCGTCATCTTTAGAACATACGCCTGCCGGAAGCCAAGCTTCGACCGCAGCGCGGCTGGAATTTCCACGATGAGCTGTTGGCCCTGCGTTCGCCACTTTAATTCATCGCCGGTTTCTAGTAGGCTGATTTTCGCCCCGGACCCTGCGGCAACGTTGTTTAGGATGGCCTCGCCGTTCGGCCAACGCGGGAGTATCGCATAAACCGAATTGTTCTTTGCGGTGAAGAACGCCTCTATGCGCGCGTATCCGGCCGGGGGCTGATCCACCATCTTCGTGATGTCGTATTCGGCGCGAAATTCTTTATCTTCCATGTGTGGCCTGGTCCCGCTGCTCCACTGGGAAGGCTGCTTCCAGGCGTGCGTGCCATAGATAGCTTCGCCGTTGGGCCGGAGCCAGTCTCCAATCTGGACCAGGCGCTCTTCCATCACGACCGGGATATGGCCGTCCGCACGAGGGCCGATATCGAGCAGCAGGTTTCCGCCACGGCTGACTATATCGATCAACATCAATATGAGCTGCCGGTCGGTGTGATAGTCGCGCAGGGTTTCCATCCGGTTGTACCCGTACGAATAGCCCATCCCACGGCTCTCTTCCCATGGATGGCCGGACTGCTGCATGCCGGAGGTGTATTCGGTTGTGTAATATCCGCCGTGTTTGTGGCGTGTGTCTTTCCCCCAGCGATCGTCAACCACGACTGTATCGGCAACCGGTGAATCGTTGTAAAGCCAAGCCAGAAGCTCTGGAGAATGCCATTCCGCGCTGGTCAGTTCCCATTCGCCGTCGGAAAAAATGATGGCGGGCTTTACGTGGTTAACGACATCTTTGAATTGCGGGAACAAGTGCTGCGTCACGTAGCGCGGTTTGTCCGAAAGCCACAAGGGGTTGTACCACTCGTAAAGCGAATAATAAATTCCCATCTGCAGACCTTTTCTGCGGCCCGCTTCGGTCAAATCCAATAGAAGATCCCGTTTGGGGCCGACATCCACGCTGTTCCATGGGCGCTTCCAGGAGCGGTTCGCTTCCGCACTGCGCCAGAGCGTGAAGCCTTCATGATGCTTGGAAGTAGGCGCGACGTATTTTGCGCCGGATCGGACGAACAGATCGGCCCAATGGTCCGGATCGAAGAGTTCGGCGCGAAACATGGGCGCGAAGTTAAAGTAGGGGAAATCCGCGCCGTACACGCGTTTGTGAAATTTCCAGGTGAGCGCGCCATTACCAACCGGACCCTTGGCATCCATTCCGTTGGTGAGCGAATTCCAATACCACTCGGCATACGGGTTCTCATCCTTCACATTCACGGCCGCGAACGCCGGGACCGAATACACGCCCCAGTGAATGAAAATGCCAAATTTCGCGTCGGTGTACCACTGCGGAATAGGCCGTTTGTCGAGCGAATCCCAATTGGGTTCATAGCGCCGGGAGTTTGATGATTGGCGGGCCGCCGCTACTCCCAGAGGTGCAGAGGCCATCGCTTTCAGCAGGTCGCGTCTTCGCATCATCTTGGATTCCTGTTATTCTATCGAGCCCGCAAGCCGATGTATCTCTGCTGGGGAGCGGCTGAGTAGCATCGCGCGCAGCTTCTCGCCCCCAACTGGCATTCATCTGTGTTGTCCTTTTCGGTTAGAACGCGTTAAGGTTTGGCCCGCCTTAGCCGATGAGAGTCTAAGTCGCGAACTGGCTAAGGCCCTGGAGTTCCGATGGAGCGCAGCATACCCGATTTGGAACATGAAATCCTTGCGTGCGGCTAGAGCGAACTTATGCAACAGACCCGCCAATAATATTCCCTGTCTGGACTTCCTGAGATCAATCGCTATTCTGCTGGTTATCACCGGCCATGTGGGCGGATCCTTTCCTGATCCCCACATTCAGAAATTGCCATTTGTCTTATTCGGTTGGACCGGAGTGGACTTGTTCTTTGTGCTTAGCGGCTTCCTGATTGGCGGACAGTTATGGAAGGAACTGGATCGATCCGGTACCATTAACGTCCGGCGATTTATCGTGCGGCGTGGATTCCGGATCTGGCCACTGTACTTCAGCGTGGTTATTGGCCTAATGCTCCGGGATCTAATACTGAAGGTTCCGCTTCGGGGCTTCTCGTCGGACATTTTCTTTCTATCGAACTATTTCCGCTGCAAGGTTGGCGGTGGCTGGTCTCTATCGACGGAAGAGCAGTTCTATTTGCTGTTTCCAACTATTCTCTACGTCGCTTGGCGTTTTGTCCGTCCTGAGCGTTTGGTCCTGATCCCGATAGCGTGGCTTATTGCGCTTCCCTTGCTGCGATGGCTCACCATATTAACCGCTGCGACCACAAGCGAGGAAGTGATCCACAAGCTCACCTATACTCCACTGCACACACATTCAGATGGGCTGGCTATCGGCGTGATCATTGCCTGGATTGCGATTATGCGGCCTTCCACGATGAGAGCTAGCACTCGGTCCAATCTAGTGGTGCTAGTTTTGATGCTCGCCTTAGCGTTTACAATCCGAAACTGTATCAGCCGGAATCTTTTCGCATTCACTGCGCTGGCGTTGAGCTACGGAGGAGTGGCGTTCGTGCTCTTGCGCACCAAGCGACATCCACAGCTTCTTAATTGGCCCGGGTTTTACGTCTTGTCGAGGTTATCGTATGGTATGTATCTCAATCACTTCGGCGTGGTTGAGCACGTGGTTTCACCGCTTCAACTGCTTGTCGGAAAAAGTCCAATAGGATTCGCTATTTGCTGGTGCGTGACATTGACTGTTACTTCTGCACTGGCTTTTTTGACCTTTGCCTGGATAGAGTTGCCGTTCTTGAACGTGCGCGATCGTTGGTCGCAGCCGGGAACGGCAATCTCTGATTCCAAGCTGCCTGCGCAGGCTTGAAGCGCCGTGCGGCCGTAGCCGCTTCAGCCTTATTTGTCCGATCCAATCTCAATTACGAAATACTGAGCCGGCACCTTGCCCACGTTCTTCAATCCATGCTCCTCGTTGGAATTAATATAAATCACGGAGCCCGGGCCGACGCGCGAGCTTTTGCCGGAGATGGTCGCTTGCAGAGTGCCTTCCTTGATCAGCATCATTTCTTCGTGAACGTGATGATGCGCCGGATGCGGCATCTGTCCAGGTGGCAATGTGCTGATATGCATGGCAAGGGGGCAGCCAGTCTGTGTTCTGCCTCGAAATACATCGCGAATCGCCATGCCGGTCTTTGCGTTCGTTTTCACTGGCAGGTCATCGAAGTTGTAGCACTTCGACGGCAGGGCGGGAGTGTCCGCATTCGCTGCTGCGGCCAGAAGGGCGGGAAAGAGCAATCTCAGGTCTCTACGGGAACAGGTCACAAAATCTCCTTCTTGTGAGCATGCCACGCTGAACTTGAAAATCTCCGCTGATCACGCCCAGAGGTCGCGGCCAATCAGGAAACCAAGCGAGAGAAACACAACATATTGGAGCGGCCATGTAAGCAGGACTGCTACGGGAATGTCCATGATCTGCAGGTGAGGAAAGGGCCAATTCGTGTAGATCCAAAAATGATGCGCGGCATTCACGGTCTCCCAGAAGAGCGCGAAGACAGCCGACGCAAGCAGAAGCGCGTAGAGCGGCAGGCGGTTGCCGTTCAGAATGGTTCTTAACAGTGATAATCTGCCGCGCGCGAACTGCACCCATTCCAATACAAGCCACACTCCGGCAAAGGTAATAAAAAAGTAGCTGAAATGATTCTTTACAGGCAGAACGGTTCGCGTATCGAACACATAGCCACCCGAGCTCTGGTAATCGTAAACCAGCAAAATAATTCCCGATAGTGTCAGAACCGCGCCCAGTATTCCGAGCGCGCGGAACAGCACCGCCTCATATGGCCGAGTGGCGGACGGAACGGGAGGGTGGTGATTGCGGCCCAGAATGGCGCGAACTGCCAGATAACTTTCCGCGGTTGCCAGCCAATAGGCACAAAACCCGACTACAAAAGTGGCGGCATACACGGCCTCATTCCAATACGGATAAATCCATAGCTTGCCGAGCCATTGTGCGATGCCATCTAACAGGAGTCCGCTCAATGCTCCGACTCCGAGAAACGAAAGCCAAGCTTTACCGCTGGCGGTCGCCTGCTGCAGCAGCGAGCCGTGCTGGAGCACAATCGTTATCTGGTCGCACAAAATGATCAGGGTCATCGAAAAAAATGACCAGAAGATCATTAAGCCCACCAATCCTACGCTGCGCTCCGGTGCCAGATTCGGGAGATAGGCAAGAGCCACGAAGACGGCCCACGCAATTGCGAGTTCCAACCGCCGCGACGACGCGCGTGCGCGAATATTATCTGGGCACGCCGGCGCCGTGGCCATAGCCCCACCAGCCGCCGCCCCAGCCGAAGCCCCAGGAGAGAATCCACCAAATTAAGAGAATGATGAGGATTGCCCAGAGACAGCCGCATCCTGAATATGGACGGTTATAAGTGTCCCAATGGCGTCGATAAAAAGGCCGGCGGGGAGTTACTGGGTCAACTACTGGATCGACGGGATCAACTGGATCGTTTGGCGGCATGACACTCAGGGGACTCGCCCCGGCATCATGGATGTTTCATGTTTTCCGTTACGATGAGGGATGCAGGGTTGGATGCGCCAGCCCTGCGCCTGCTCTACTGGGTCTGGACAAGCCTCCATTTCTGGTTATCGCCGCCCCAGCATGTCCATTGCTGGATGGCCGCGCCGTTGTCTTTGGAAATGCCGCTCACGTCCATACACGAACCGCTGCTGTTCACAACGATCTTGAAGTACCCGTCCGAGGTGGGGACAAGTTTCCAAATCTCATTTGAGCCGCCCCAGTACGGATATTGAATTACGCGCGCTCCATTTTGGATAACAGTTGGACCGCCCAATACATCAAGCTGTAACTTACTGCTCATCACGGTGATCTCATAGCCGCCTGAAACGGGTGTGAATTTGAACTTCTGGTTGTCGCCGCCCCAGCAGGTCCATTGCTGAGCCGGATCTTTCGCCCAAGTTGCGGTTTGGCCGCCGGCCATGTCGAGACATTTGCCGCTGTTTTTCGAAATGACATTCACCCAAGCGGTAGGAGGCGGGGGTTGAGGAGCGGCAGATGAACCGGATGTTACGGCCGCCGAATTTGGGTCGACCATCAGGGAGGATTCATCCACGGCTTCGAAATCGGCCCCGATGACGCGGGTCAACTGATGCATCTCATCGTCATTCCAGCGCGAATCAGGCACACCGGAAATGAACCAGGAAGCTCCATTGTCGGCCAAGATCATGCCATATGTTTTGAGAGCCTGGAGGACCACCTGAACGTGGAGAGGAAAGGAGCTGATATCAAAATCCTTGCGCAACCGGAAGCGAGTGCCCATGGGCGGATATTGGCTTCCGTTAAGGGTTGATGCGTAATGACGCGCTGGCCATACAAATGTGTCGTTGGTTGCAGGCGCGGTGAATCGAAGGGCATGATTGATGTGTCCCGAAGCTACTTCGTCGTAGCGAACCAAGCCTGGAAAAATCGGCAGACCGGCCGCGTCGGCGGAGGTCCAACCGCTAGGCCTCAAGTTGTTTGAGTTCAGCGGAAAGATAGCGCCGGAACCAGCCGACCATGTTCCGCCCGCTATCGGCCAGGCGTTAAACAACTCATAGAGAACGCAGTTATCCGTATCAATAAGCAGAATGTGGCGGTCTCCTGTGCTTTGCGGGCCTTGTTCAATCAATGGGTTCAACGGAATCGGGTACGGGCCTGGATCGCCGTTGTAATAGAACGAAACGCTGACTTTGGGTTGGCTTCCGGGCACAAGATTGAAGGGAATGCCGTTCCCGGCATCCTTTCCGAAGTCGGGATGAGCCGGGTTGCTGGGCCCAATGGTCTGCACGTATGCTGCAGAATTCCGGTGGACGGGTAAAGAATCCACTCTCGCGTTCCAGACGTTATTGGCTGGAAATACAGTACAGTTCTGAATCTTTGGTAGTTGCGCATGCAGCGTGAACGAACTCACGGCTGCGAGCGCAAGGGTGATATAAGGGCGAATAACTGCCTCCTAAAGAGTGAAAGATTTTAAACCAGTTTTGGGAAGCGTTGGCTTCCGGAATGAGACCGGAAAAGCAATCGATCTCAGCTTCGCTTCGACGAAGTGTGCGTGCGCACAACCGCCGCGTCCGAGGCGCGGCGGGCCGTCCAATGATTAGCGAAAAGTATCAGCGCGGTTGCGCTTAATACTTCTATTAGCAATTGGTATGAGGAAAGACTAACATGGGTTGCGGAAGAATACCAGGTTTTTTTGAAGCTTTTTTGAAGCGAACAAGTAAGGCCTGTCAGCGATTGCGGAGTTGCGGGTTTCGGCAGATACTAAAAGCCGCATCCTATGCCCAACTGTTCATGCTCCATCGCGCTGGTGCTGAGCTTTATCGCAACCGCTGCTCCTCTGTGGCTTCAGGCGGAAACCGTGCAGTATTCTGCTGTGACCTCTCGCGCCGTCTGGCATCCGGACGCGAAGACGCTCGAAAGAGCCAGAACCGCTTGCCTCAGCGCGCCACCCCAATCCGTGAGCAAATGCTTCGTTCGGCAGATGCAAGACAAC
Organism: Bryobacteraceae bacterium; assembly: GCA_035475915.1. Classification (GTDB taxonomy): domain Bacteria; phylum Acidobacteriota; class Terriglobia; order Bryobacterales; family Bryobacteraceae; genus Bog-105. The sequence goes on along the minus strand of DATIMA010000165.1, from coordinate 19,983 downwards.
GGAGCTTCACAGCAGGCCATCGCCTTCGCCCATCTTCTGCACGATGACGCCTATTTAGCAAAGTTCCAGAACACCGGCCGCGTGAGCATCGCTTGGGTAATTTACCCTTTCCGCGCAAATTCGAATACCGCTTGCCTGCTTGTCAACGGACTGCCTGCGGTGGTCGATATTGACGATCTCTCGCGGTTGCCGCGCGCCAAGCTGAAATCCGATCCGGTCTGGAAAGCTCTCCTGGCCAGCCATCCTAAAGCGATGCTGTGGCCCGATGATCGAAGCGGCATGACGGGAGTGAGTGAAACGCCTCTGCCAGGCGGCGGCCAGCGCTTCGTTGCCGGATACCTGGTATTGGAAGGCTGCCATGCTTGCGCGCGCCTCGCACGGGTTCGCTACAGTTTCGAATTCGATAATAGCGGTCGCCTGCTCGGGGCGCGCTTTCTGGACTTGCAAGCAATCCAATAGGCTGAATCTGAGGAGCGACGCCTCAGCTCATGTTCACCAGGTCGGAAGCAATCCTCTTCAGTTGTCCGCAAGCCGCGAAAATGTCGCGGCCGCGCGGTTTGCGGATGAAGCAGGGAACCGATTTGCGGAGGATGCTCTGGAATGCAATTACGCGCTCCGGCTCGGGCGTTTCAAAGGGAATGCCCGGGCCCGGATTCAGAGCAATCAGGTTCACTTTGCAATCCAGATGCGCGAGCAGACGAACCACGCGTCGGGCATCTGCATCGGTGTCATTTACTCCTTTTAGCAAGACGTACTCAAAGGTCAACTTCTCCCAAGGCCGCAGCGGATAAGCCCTGCAAGCCGCCATCAAATCCGCAAGATGGTACTTGCGGGTGATCGGCATCAGTTCACGCCGCTGTTCCTCGGTGGAGGCGTTGAGCGAGATGGCCAGCTTCGGTCGAATTTCAGCACGACCCAACTCCGACATTTGCGGCACGATCCCGGAAGTAGAAACGGTAATCCTGCGCTGTGACATGCCGATGCCGGCCGGATCGACCAGGAGCCGGGTCGCTTTCAAAACATGGTCCAGATTCAGCAGAGGCTCGCCCATGCCCATCATGACGACGTTCAGCCGCGAACCAGTAGGACTCAGGCGGTTCTCACGGGAGATGTGCAGAACCTGACCCACAATTTCACCCGCCGTCAGGTTCCGTTCCAGTCCCATCAGCGCGGTCAGGCAAAACTTGCAATCGACCGGACAGCCCACTTGGCTCGAAATGCAAATCGTGTCCCGCCCGGCCTCCGGCATCAGGACCGCCTCCACGGTCCGGTTGTCTTGCAGGCGGAGCAGATACCGCAGGGTTCCATCGCTCGAATCGAAGCGCCGCTCCACCTCGGGAAGACCTATAGTATGCACCGTAAGTAGCTGACTGCGAAGGGCTTGTGGTAGAGTGGAAATTTCGGACAAATCCGCCACTTGTTTCCGGTAAAGCGCGTCAAATAGTTGTCGTGCGCGGTACGTGGGCTGCTTTGGGCCGAGCAGTTGCCGGAGGTCGGTAAGCTCCATTCCGACCAGGGTCCGGCCCTTAACTACTTGCAGCATTTAAGTTTTAGTGTACCTTCGTACACTTGGAAAGGCATACTAAATGGTTCTGGCAGCCACTCAGGTTCGGGAGATTGAGCGGGCGACTCTCCCGAATGGGATTCGTATCGTCACGGAAGCCATGCCTTATGTACGCTCGGTTTCACTTGGGGTCTGGATCGGAAGTGGGTCCCGGATTGAGCACGGCCCGGAAAACGGCATTTCGCATTTCATCGAGCACATGGTTTTCAAAGGAACCAAACATCGGTCCGCCGAAGATATCGCGCGCTCGGTCGATTCGGTGGGCGGGGGCCTGGACGCTTTCACAAGTAAGGAACTGGTCAGTTTCAATACTAAAGTGCTGGATGAGCATTTGCCGCTGGCGCTGGACATTCTGGCCGATCTGGTGCTGAATCCTCTCTTTCGTGAGGGTGACATCGAAAAAGAGAAGAGCGTCATTCTCGAAGAAATCAAGATGGAGGCCGATCAACCCGAATTCGTTTTGCACGAGACCTTTATCAGCAATTTCTGGAAAGGCCACGGCCTGGGAAAGCCGATTCTCGGTACGAAGGAAACGGTCAAGAAGTTCGGGCAAGCGATGCTGTGCGATTACTACAGCCGCGTTTACTCGCCGCGAAATATACTCGTGACGGCCGCGGGTAATTTGGACCACGAGAGCATTGTGCGCCTGGTGCGCGACAAGTTCGAGGGATTGCAGGAGCGCGGCGCGCTACCGCAGGACACCATCCCGCAGCCGCATGCGCCGCTGATTCTGAAGAAAAAGGAATCGCTTGAGCAGGTGCATATCGCGCTGGGTGTGCCGTCTTATGCGCTGGCCCACGAACTCCGTTTCCCGTTGTATGTCCTGAACACGGTTCTGGGCGGCGGTATGAGTTCGCGGCTGTTCCAGAATATTCGCGAGAAGCAAGGCTTGGCTTACGCGGTGTACTCGGAACTGAATCTGTTTAGCGATACGGGCTGCTTTACCATCTACGCGGGTACCGCAATCGAGACCGCCAAACAGGTGGTCGAGTCGGTCATTCAGGAGCTTCGGCAGTTGAAAGGCGAACTGATCGCGGAAGAGGAACTGCGCCGGGCGAAGGATCATCTGAAGGGCTCGCTAATGCTCAGCTTGGAATCGACCTCCAGCCGCATGTCGAACCTGGCCCGTCAAGAGCTCTATTTCAACCGCTTCATGTCCCTGGATGAAATGCTGGAAAGCATCGAAACCGTTACTCGCGATCAGGTACAAGCCATTGCCCACGAGTTTTTCCGCACCGAGAACATCGCCCTTGCGATGCTAGGGCGGCTCGGCGGCGTGCAAGTCACTCGTGACGATTTAATCTGCTAAGGCAATCGTCAATTACCGCAATCTTGCCATCCAGGTGATCTAACGATCGCTGGAGCATCTCTCTATATTTCGAGTGGACTGCTGTTTCCATATCGTGGCGAACCCTGCTGCGGGATAATTCAATACTTTCTCGTTCTCGTTCGAGCCGCACTTGTTCAGGATTCGCGCGAGCTAACGGTGTGTGATGCGTACGTTCCTCGGCGGATTCGATCTGTGACTCGACAGCCTTGCTTTCCCAGCCGCGTGCCATAATTCCAGCTTCCCACAAAACGATCGGTGGCATTACGCGGATGCGTTTCTGAGACACGCGCGCTAGCAGGCAGTGTTCAGAGCTTCTTCTCAGTCGCTACATCGGGCGCGTGACTGGTCCTTGCGTCACCATCCTCTTCGTATTGACCGCGCTCGCAATTCCCGCTGCCACAACCACTACGCCGACACAGAGGCTGTTAATAAATCGTCCGGTATTGCCGGTGTAGTTATACAGCCAAGGCGAAATGAAAACATAGATCCCGAGCAGCATGCTGAACCAGCTCAACCCTGGCATGCTCAACGGCCATACCAGTCGAACCCAGGCGACGCCAATGATGATGGCGCCGATAATCCAACTGTTCCAGGCATCGGGATTGTGATACGCGCCATAAACCCATGGTGAAACGAATAGCCAGATGCCCGCGAGCAAAACAATGGTACTAGCCGTTCTGACGGCTCCTAATGCCGCTTTGTTCGGACGTTCGTCCAAGGAGGTTAATGGTTCATCTGGAGACATATTCTTACTACCTCTCTCGCTTGTGAGACGCTTGGCCGGATGAATGGTGACTCCAGCACGCGGGGCAGAGCCTTCCGGCTGTTATCCTGATCTGTAAAGATCACAGGTTAAATTCTTCCGTTCCATGCCGCAGTTGCGCTATGTCACCCCTCACGGGATCACCGTCACTCGTCGCACCTCCAATGTCTCCTACACGCGTGGTTTGCAGCACCTTTTGAACCAGCTCGACACCAGGCGCGGCGCTTATTTCTCGTCCGGATACGAGTACCCGGAGCGCTATTCGCGCTGGGACTTCGCGACTGTCGCTCCTCCGCTCGAACTTGTAGGCCGGGGACGTAGGCTGACGCTGAGAGCCCTAAACGGGCGTGGACAGGTATTGTTGAAATTGCTGACGCCGATCCTGATGCAGCATACGCATTGGGAAGCCCAGGACAAACTGCCCGATGCGCTATTCCTCGACCTGAAACCGCTGGCAGACAGATTTCCGGAAGAAGAACGCAGCAAGCAGCCATCGCCCTTTTCACTGGTGCGAGCACTCGTCGAGGAGTTTCACCATACCGGCGATTCGCGTCTCGCACTGATCGGCGCATTCGGCTACGACTTGCTGCTTCAATTCGATCCGATCCGGTTGCGCCTCCCCCGCGAAAATCAGAAAAATCTTCACCTCTTCCTCTGCGACGAAATCTACTTCATGGATCGCAAAAAGGAAGTCATCGAGCGGTTTCAATACGATTTTTCGGGTGAGGCGGGAGACACCGCCGGACTGCCGCGCAGCGGGGAGAAGTTAAGTTCGCGCGCACGGGCATCTGAGCCGGTCGAGATCGTTTCCGATCACATTCCCGAAGAGTACATGGCGAAGGTGGAAACCGTTCGGGAAGGCATGCGCCAGGGCAACTATTACGAGGTTGTGCTGCGTCAGACCTTCAGCGCTCCCTTCACCGGCAGCCCGTCTGAACTCTTCCGCCGCATTCAGAAATCGAGCCCAAGTCCCTACGAGTTCATTCTGCAAATGGGAGACGAGCAGCTAGTGGGGGCTTCGCCAGAGATGTTCGTCCGGGTTGAGGGCGATCGCGTCGAGACCTGCCCGATTGCTGGAACGGCGCGGCGCTCGGGCGATCCGCTGCGTGATGCCGAGAGTATCCGCGAGCTGCTAAATTCGGCCAAAGAAGAGTCGGAGCTGACCATGTGCAGCGATGTGGATCGGAACGATAAGTCTCGCGTGTGCGTGCCCGGCTCAGTGCGCGTGATTGGGCGCAGACTCATTGAATCCTACGCCGGACTCTTTCACACGGTCGATCACGTAACCGGAACGCTGATGGATGGCTTCGATTCGCTGGATGCTTTTCTAACCCATATGTGGGCCGTGACCATCATCGGCGCGCCCAAGAAGGCTGCGGCGCAGGCGATTGAGGACCTGGAGAAAACCGCCCGGGGCTGGTACGGAGGCGCTATCGGTATGCTCAGCTTGAATGGCGATATCAACACCGGTATTACCATCCGGACCGTTCACTTGAAAGACGGGATGGCGCGCTATGCTGCCGGCGCGACATTGCTTTACGACTCGGATCCGCGCTCGGAAGACCAGGAGTGCCGGTTGAAGGCGACCACCTTTTTTCGCGCGCTCTATCCCGCCCAGGCGTCGGGCGTGGAGACTCGCGAGATTCGAAGAGTTGGCGCCGGAGTCCGGCTGCTACTGGTTGATAACGATGATTGTTTCATCCATACTCTGGCGAATTACGCTCGCCAGAGCGGGGCTTCGGTTTCTACCTATCGCTCGAATGTAGCGCTCGAGATGATTGACCGCACCAGGCCCGATATTATTCTGATCTCGCCGGGTCCGGCGCGTCCTGGGGATTTTGGCCTTCCCTCGCTGGTTACGGAAATCGCGAAACGCGGCATTCCGGTTTTCGGCGTTTGCCTGGGCTTACAGGGGATTGTGGAAGCCTTCGGCGGCAGCCTGGATGTGCTCGATTACCCGATGCACGGAAAAGGTTCGCTTGTCACGCATCACGGTTGTGGTGTATTCCACAATTTACCCTCGCCTTTTCGAGTCGGCCGCTATCACTCGCTATTTGCGAACCGAGATACCTTTCCCGCCTGCCTGGAGATTACCGCCGAATCGGAAGATGGAATCATTATGGGCGTCCGTCATCGCGATCTGCCGATTGAAGCCGTCCAGTTCCATCCGGAATCGATCCTTACTCTCGACCGCGACTGCGGCCTGCTGCTGATGGAAAACATGATCGAGATGTATGCTCATCAACCACTAGTCGCGGAGCGCACTTAGCCGCTTGCCTGAGAACCGCACGGTTGCGATCGTTGGCGGCGGACTCGCGGGCCTGGCTGCCGCGGTTGCCCTTGGTTCTTCCAATCATCGCGTCACCGTTTTCGAGGCGCGGCCCTTTCTGGGTGGGCGCGCCACGTCCTATCCACTGAACACAGGCGACGATAGCAGTACAACCATTGATAACTGCCAGCATGTGCTGCTTCGCTGCTGCACTAACCTTCTGAACTTCTATGGACGTTTGGGCGTGCGGGACCGGATCCGGTTCTATCGCGAGTTCTACTGGATTGAGCCGGGCGGCAGAACCTCTGTTCTGCGCCGTGGGCTGCTTCCGGCTCCGCTGCACTTCACGGAATCGTTCGTAAAGCTACGTTTTCTTTCTATATCCGACAAGCTGAGTCTGGCCAGCGGGCTGCTCGCCTTGAAGTACGAATATGGCAAGCGAACGGATCTGGACCGGATCAGCATGCTTGACTGGCTCTATGAGAAGGGGCAGACAGCGCGAACCATTGAGCGGTTCTGGCGTCAGGTGCTGGTGAGCGCCGTAAACGAAGATTTGGACCGCATGGCGGCTGCGCACGGCTTACAGGTTTTCTACCGCGGTTTCCTCGCCCAGGCCGATGCCTATGAAATGGGCGTGCCCGCCGTCCCGCTCGCGAAGCTCTATTCGGAAGAGGCGTGGTCGCAATATCCCGAAATTACAATCCGGCGCCGCGCACCTGTACAGCAGGTCTCCATCGAAAACAGCCGTGTGACGGCCCTGCTGGTGAACGGGGAAGCGGTGCAAGCGGACGCCTATATCCTTGCGGTGCCGTTTGAAAGACTCCCTGTCCTTGCGCCCGGTTTGGAAATGGATTTTTCGAGCTTCAGACACTCGCCCATCACCGGTATTCACCTATGGTTTGACCGGCCCGTTACCGATTTGCCTCACGCTACGCTGCTGGGGCGCACCATTCAGTGGATGTTTAATAAGCGGGACGGAAAGCATATCCAGGTGGTAGTGAGCGCTTCGCGCAGCCTAACGGAGATGCCTCGTGCCGAGGTGATCGCGCTTGCGCTTGCCGAGCTCAAGGAGTTTTTCCCACGCGTTCAGGAAGCAAAACTGGAGCGTGCTCACGTTATCAAGGAAATGCGCGCAACGTTTTCCGCTGCGCCCGGCCTGGAAAATCAGCGGCCATCCAGCGCGACTCCGGGTGGAAATCTCTTTCTTGCCGGAGATTGGACCCAGTCCGGCTGGCCCGCTACCATGGAAGGCGCGGTACGCAGCGGATATTTGGCGGCTGAAGCGGTTACCAAATCTTTCGATAATGGGCAGCGCTTCTTAGTGCCCGGATAGGACTGGCTCAACAGGCACGCACTGATCTGCGCTTAGGCTGCCGCGCAGGTCGCCAAATCCTGTAGTGCTGCAACCCCGATGCGGTGGCAGAAGTCCCCGAACGTCTCGCTTGGGCGGCGGGAATCCCGATAGTACTCAATTATCGGTCGAAGGCGCTCCGGAATCTGTTCGCGTTTTACATTCTTCGCGAACAGCGTGCCCAGACGCGTGCCAAGCGGGGAGGCTCCCAGGTAAATAGAGTACATATCCACGCTTGCTCCTACGATGCCGATTTCAGCCGTATAGGGCCGGGAGCAGCCGTTCGGGCAGCCGCTGGTTCGCAAGTGCACGACGTCTTTCCGGAGTCCGACGGCATTTAACTCAGCTTGGATCTCGGCGACTACCTCGGGCATAATCCGCTCCGATTCTGTAATTGCTTGGCCGCAGGTGGGCAGGGCAGGGCAGGCGATAGCATGGCGTAAGACCGGGGGCAGCGCCTCAGGTTCGCAGATTCCGTATTCGCGCAAGAGCATCGCAATCGCTTCGCGGTCTGCGTCGGCGATGCCGCTCAGATAGAGATTCTGCTGGCACGTCAGGCGAACCTCAAGGCGGTATTTCTCGATCACCGTTCGCAGGCCGGTTCGAATACGGCGCTGGGCATCAAAATCCTTAATTCGTCCACTGATGATCCGGACGCCGGCAAACCAAATTGGGCGGCCCTCCGGATCGACCCCCTGACGATGCCATCCCAGGTAATCGTTCGAACGGGTCCAGCTGAGGGTCCTGGGCGCGGCAAGTTCGCGCCCGATGCGGTTCTCCAATTCCTGCTTGAACTTAGCCGGTCCCCATTCATCCATTACATACTTCAGGCGCGCGAGCCGGCGATTCGAGCGATTACCGAAATCCCTGTGAATGGTTACAATTGCGCTCGCAATCTCAAGTAATTCTTCGGGATCGGGACCAATCGAGCAGATGGGATCTGCAAGGCGAGGGTGTGAATCCTTAACCCCGGCGCTCTGCCCCATGCCACCACCCGCCAGGATAGTAAATCCGGCCAGTTTTCCGGCTTCGAAATGCGGTACAACGCCCACATCGTTGGCATAAACATCGGTGGTGTTATCGCCGGGAAAAGCAAACCCAATTTTGAACTTGCGGGGCAAATAGGCAGCGCCGTACAAGGGTTCTACTTCAGTGGAATCCTCGGCGCTTACGGCCTTCTCGCCGTTGATCCAAACCTCGTAATATGCAGTCGTTTTCGGCTTCAGACTGCGCGAGATGAATTTGACGATGGGAAAGAGTTCCTGGCGCTGATCGCTCTCGAAAGGCGCGGGGCAGGAGATCACATTGCGCACCACGTCCCCGCACGCTGCCAGCGTGCTGAGATAACTGTCGTTGACACCCCGAATCAACTCATGCAAGCGGAGTTTGGGAACGTAATGGAACTGAATATCCTGGCGTGTAGTGATGCGAAGGGTGCCGTCGCCAATATCCGCCAGCCGGTCCAGCGTAAGGTATTGGTCGGTGGTTAGCAATCCGCCGGGAACGCCGACTCGTACCATGGCCGAATACTGCTTTTCTCCGGATTTGCGCAGATCGCGATCATCCTGCTGGTAAACTCCATGGAATTTGAGGACACCTATCGCTGACTTTGAAAAGAGGCGCTCGGAGTTGCGAAGTTCTTCCGCAAGCGTGCCGTGCAGATAGTGGCTGGCAACCTTTGCGCCTTCGGCGGGCGAGGGAGCTTTGTCCATCTAGATACTAGAGTATCGCAGCTGGAGCAAAACGGAAAGTAAATCTATCGGGAATAGGTACAACGAAGTTTAACGGCCGAAACTGCTGGCGGAGCGGCGTCCTGGACCCGAAGGTGGTCTTCCGGGGCCGGAGGAGGGACGCCCAGGGCCAGGCGGCGTCGGAGCGGGTTCTTCCACGGGCGCCTTTTTGGGCCGCGCGTCCAGGCGGGCGGCAATCATCTGCTGGTGCACTTTGGCGAATTTAGGTGTTCCAGGCTGGACGCCGCGCTCAATGACATCCTTTTCGGTGATTTCCTGCGCGGCTGGAAGATACTTCTGCAGGTAGTTCTTGATCCGGTCAAGCACGAGCCGCTGACCAGATCGCATCAGCAGGAAAAGCAGAATTTCGCCAGGCACCCTGGAAAGCAGTGTGTACAACGCGGAAGGCCGGGTGATTTTCGCTGCTGCCAATTCCTTTTCCACCTTGCCAGCTTTACTTTCCAGCTTGGCGGCCGAATCCAAATCAGATTTGGGGATACCAACTGCCTTCGCAAGCTGACCGCGTTCCTTCGCATTCAGTTTTTCAAGGAGCAGAAACAGGAACAGCGAATAGGAATTGGTTCCGATATCTGTACCGAACGGAAGAGATTGCCGGGCCTTCTGGAGCTTTTGGAAGCCTTGCAGGTTGAGCTTGGGCCCAGCGAGGGCAGGCGAGAAGATGTAGAGTAGATTTTCCTCTTCGAGAGCCTTCAAAATGTCGCCAGCTAGGGGATCGGAGGCAATCTCGCGCAATTCATGCTCCAGAGCCGAGGCCGCAATTTTGGTTTCGAGCTTGGCTTCGCGCACGTTGCCGTATTGGGAAAGTGTCCTCTCGTCAATGGCAAATCCGAGTCGTGTGCGCAGGCGGATCATGCGCAGAATGCGTGCCGGGTCGTCGTACAAACTGTAGTTGCTGATCGCGCGGAGTTCTTTACGGCTGAGATCCCCAAGGCCATTGGATGGATCGAGTAACAGCCCCCGGGATGCTTTACCCAGAGACAGGGCAATCGCATTCACGGTGAAATCGCGGCCGCGCAGATCTTCATGAATGGTTGCAGGCTGAACATGCGGCTTGACGCCCGGCTTGGAGTAACGCTCCTGCCGCGCCATTCCAATCGAAACCGTAACGTTTCCGGGGAAGCGCAGTTCCACTGACCGGCGATTTTCGTCCATGGACAGAATCTCCGCCGGTACTTTCAGGGCGAGCGATTTGGCGAATTTTGTCGCGCCGCCCTCTACCGTGAAATCGAGGTCGCGGATAGAAAATCCGCCCATCATGTCGCGCATCGCGCCGCCGGTGAGGAACACATTCAGGTTGGCCAGTTCGGCGGCTTCCCGAACGGCAGCCACTGCCCGGCTCTGGTCGGCGCTCAGGTGGCTTTCGAGGACGAACATGTAATCGCTCATAGCGGTTTGGATCCTTGATTCACCCCGGGTTGGCGTGCCGCTCCGGCTTTGCGCCCCGCCCGCGAATGGTGCTGGTCAACGGTCCGGCGTAGCCGGGAACGCATGACGTGAGTGTAAATCTGGGTAGTTCCAATGTCGGCGTGTCCCAGCATCGCCTGCACGCTTCGCAAATCGGCCCCGCCTTCCAACAGGTGCGTCGCGAAGGTGTGCCGCAGCACGTGTGGGCTCAAATTCCGGAAAATGCCGGCGGTTTTTCCGTGACCACGCAGCAGTTTCCAAAAACCCTGGCGAGTCATGGCCGTGCCCCGGCCGGTGACAAACAAATAGGGGCTTACGCGGCCCTTCAGCAGCTGGGGTCTTAGCCCCGCCCGGTAGCGTTCAACCGAGGCGAGGGCCTGGCTCCCAACCGGTACCAGGCGCTGTTTATTGCCCTTTCCGATCACTCGGAGCGTCCCTTGCAGCTCATCCAGGTCTGCAACGCGAATCTTGATAAGTTCACTGACTCGTACTCCGGTCGCATACAGAAGATCGAGCATGGCGCGATCGCGCAGACCGGTCGCCGATTTTTCGTCGGGAGATTCCAGCAGATGCTCTAAGTTAAGAGAATCAAGGTACTTCGGCAGAGTAGAACCGATCTGGGGCGCAATCAGAAGTTCGGCGGGATTAAGCGTGATTTCGCCTTCGTCTAACAGAAAACCGAAGAACCCGCGTAGAGTGGCCACTTGGCGGGCAATGGAGCGGTTTGATAAGCCATTCGATTGCAGTCCATCTAAATATAACCGAAGCGTATCCAGGCTTACCAAAATGAGGGGCTTTTCTCCTAGAAATGTCCCGAATTGGCTCAAATCGCGGCGATACGACTCGAGGGTATTCTTGGCTAACCCTTTCTCGGCCCGGCAGAAGTGCAGGTAAGACTGCATTCTGACCTCGAATGTGGCCGTCCCCATCATGCTGCTAATGATACAATATTCGCGAAATTGTTTGAAACAAAGTACTAATTTTATTACACCTTGTCGTCTAGTACCGCCAAACGCGTCGTTCTGTACCGGTTCGACCGGCAGCCGCTGGAAGGGATCGTCAACCCCGCTGCGTTCCTGCTAAAGAACGGCGTGGAACTGATCACACTGGACGGAACGCTGCAAAACATCCCCTACAACGAGTTCAAAGCGCTTTGTTTTGTGTCTGAGGCCCTACAACCAGACCTGTTCTCCGACCACAATCTGTTTGAAAGGCGGCCAAAAGTACCTGGATTGTGGACCCGGTTCGTTTTTCGGGATGGAGACCGGCTGGACGGGATTCTTTCGCATAATTTGCTGGACTGGCCAGAATCCGGCTTCTTCATTACACCGCCGCGCGCCGGGGTGAACCGCCAGCGCGTTTTTATCCCGCGCGCTGCCCTCACCGGTACGGAGTTGCGCGGCGTGGTTGGCACGTCGATGGGTGCGTCTGCCAGTCGAAAAAGAAAGTCAGCCGGTCCCGAAAATCAGCTCAGTATGTTCGAGCCGTAAGCGGCCGCAATCGCCGCCTCCTTCGCGCCGCGCGATCCAACGGCCAACGACTGCGACGAGATCCGCTGCCAGTCGCTCCAGGCAGCGGTGGGACTCAGCCAGAGGCAGACCACTTCCGTGATACGGAAGCGGGGAGAACAGCGCGTAGCGCGCCAAGCGGAATCCGCCTGATCCCGAGCCGCGCTCAGGGAGCACTCTGGAACGGGACCGCCCAAAGTCAGATGGGGAAGAAACTCGAATTTCTCGGTATGGGCTAATCCGCCGGTATTCAAGGCACTGTGCAACTGATGAAGCTGGGAGCTTCCATGGGTGACATCCAGGTACAGCATGTTCGTATGCGGGAAGCACTTGACCTGAGATAGCTCAACCTCGAAAGAAGGGAACTGCCGGAGCATGGTTTGCGCCTCCAGGAAGGCGGTTTCAAGCTTTCCCCTGAGAGGACGCGGCGGCAGAATTGTGATGTGCGGTGTGCTGTGCTCCCCTGGAAGAAAACGGCGCAGCGTATGCAGAAACGTCCCAAGCGGATCGGGTATGTAGCTGACGAGCGCCAGGCAGCCCCAACCCAGTGCGTCGGAATGACAGCTTTCCATCAACTTGCTCGTGGAAAGCCGGTCAGGAACGCTGGACTTGCGCAGTCGCTAGGGCTGGTTCGGCGACAGCGGCTACTTCGGCAACCGGTTTTGGCTCCGGAATCCACCATTTAGCCGGTTCAAAGCCAATATATTTGGCAATTTTGAGGTCTGCCGGTGCGTCCTCGGCAGAAAGCGACTCCAGCACGTCGCCGGGCCGAAGAGGCAGTCCCTGAGACGCTAAGGTTTTCCACGCCGCATAGGGTGTGCTTGATTCCACTTCTTCGTTACAATCGTAATCTTTGAGCTTTACGACAGCGATTCCTCCGGTATGGGCGGCCCAGCGGAAGCTCTCCCTTGGCGTATCCTTGATGCGGTGAATACGATAGCGCGTCACTAACGAAACAGTCTAGCGCGAATGCGCGCCCAAGCGGAAGCAAAAAAGGGTGAAGCATGGAACGTCTGTCACAATGTTGACGGGGAGTTGACTCGAAAACGCGCGAAATGAAGAGATACTGGCTGCTCTTGATCTTGCCCGTTGCGCTTCTGATCTGGTGGGGTTTGGATCGTGGCGGATCGGCGCCTCTGATTCATTTTGCAACCGTGCGCCGTGCGCGCATCGAGAGCACCGTTTCAACGAATGGGAAGGTGGAACCGGCGCATTGGGCGGCCGCACGGGCGGAAACCCCGGGTGTGGTGAAGACAATCTCGATACAGCGAGGTCAGCGCGTTCAGGCCGGACAGTTATTGATTGCGCTGGATACCACGGCTGCGCAGGCGAAGCTGGCCGCCGCGCTCGCTCACGAACAGGAGGCGCAGGCGGAGACCACAACCCTGAGTCAAGGCGGAAAGGCCGCGCAACTGGCAAGTCTGAACGATTCAATCCGAACCGCCCAGGCCACCGAGGCGGTAGCACAAAGAAGCTACGACGCGCTCCAACGCCTTGAATCGAAGGAAGCCGCTACGAAATTGCAAGTGCAGGAAGCCAAAGACGCCCTGGATCGCGCTAAACTACAGCTTTCCGCCTTCCAGGATCAAAAGCGAACTTTGGTAACGGCCACCGACCGCACAGTGGCGGAAGCCAAGCTGCATGATGCTCAATCCGCGGTTGCTCTTGCGAAGCATCAGATCGCGCTGGCGCAGGTTCGGGCTCCAATCGCTGGGACGGTCTATCAATTCGATTTGAAGATGGGCGCGTATCTGCAGACCGGCGACCTGGTAGCGAAGGTCGGGGATCTGGATGAAGTCAAGGTTACCGTGTACGTGGATGAGCCCGACCTGGGGCGGATAGGCTTAAATATGCCGGTCAGCATCTCCTGGGATGCGCGGCCTGGACAGAAGTGGTGGGGACGGGTGGATAAACTGCCGACCGAAGTGGTTGCGCTTGGCACACGCACAGTAGGTGAAGTAACAACCGTGGTCAGCAACCCGAATCACGATCTGCTGCCCGGAGTTACGGTGAACGCGACCATCATTTCCAAAGTAGAAGAGAACGCGGTGAGTATCCCGAAAGCGGCCCTGCGCACCATTGGCGGGACGGACGGCGTGTTCAAGCTGCAGCGGGATTCGATTATCTGGACCCCGGTGAAGGCGGGCATCAGCGACATCAACTCGGTGCAGATCTTGTCCGGCTTACAGCTTGGCGATCGCGTGGCCGACCGCGTCATTTCGCCCAGCGATGCTGAAATTAAGAATAATATGCAGGTCCGGGCAGTGTTCGATTGAGGAACGGCTCTCTGCGAAATGCCTTCGCTCAGCCTTGGCCAGACGGATGCGGAATCTTGACCAGAATCGCTTCGGCATCGGCCTCCGTGAATTCCCGGGTTTTCGCCGAATGATTCATAGAGCAGAATTTCGGGCCGCACATGGAACAGAACGCCGCATCTTTGAAGCCCTCCTCGGGTAAGGTTTCATCGTGATAGGCTTGCGCTGTTTCGGGGTCCAGCGAAAGCTCAAATTGGCGCTTCCAATCGAAGTTGAAGCGGGCGCGTGATAGTTCGTCGTCGCGATCGCGGGCGCCTTTACGGTGACGCGCAACATCGGCGGCGTGCGCGGCAATTTTATAAGCAATGATGCCTTGCTTAACGTCTTCGCGATTCGGAAGTCCCAAGTGCTCCTTTGGCGTGACATAGCAAAGCATGGATGCGCCATGCCATCCGATCATGGCGGCTCCTATCGCGGAACTGATGTGATCGTATCCCGGAGCAATGTCCGTAACCAGCGGACCCAGCGTGTAAAACGGAGCTTCAAAGCAGACCTCGCGCTCTTTCTCCACCTGCAGCGCAATTTGGTCGAGCGGAATGTGGCCGGGGCCTTCTATCATGACCTGCACATCGTATCCCCAGGCCTTCTTTGTCAGCTCTCCAAGCGTATTGAGTTCCGCAAATTGAGCGGCGTCGCTGGCATCGGCCAAACAGCCGGGACGAAGCCCATCGCCTAACGAAAAGCTCACGTCGTGTTTTTGGAAAATCTTGCAGATCTCGTCAAAGTATTCGTACAAGAAATTCTGCTTGTGCTTTTTGACCATCCACTCGGCAAGGATTGCTCCGCCGCGGCTGACGATCCCGGTAATCCGATTTCTTGTAAGCGGAACGTATTGCACCAGAACGCCGGCATGGATCGTCATGTAATCGACTCCCTGCTCAGCCTGCTCCTCAATCACCTCGAGCATCACATTCAGGTTGAGGTCTTCCACCCGGCGCACGCGGTTCAGGGCCTCGTAAATGGGCACCGTGCCAATGGGTACCGGGGAAGCATCGATAATGGCCTGCCGGATGCGCGGAATGTCGCCGCCGGTGGAAAGGTCCATAACCGTATCCGCGCCAAACGTAACCGCGTACCGCAGCTTCTCCAGTTCCTCGTCGATGTTGGACGTGGTTGATGAGTTCCCGATATTCGCGTTGATTTTGCATTGAGAGGCCACGCCGATGCACATTGGCTCCAGCCGGCTGTGATGGACATTTGCGGGAATGATCATGCGCCCGCGCGCCACTTCGTCGCGAATGAGCTCGGGTGCGAGATTTTCGCGCTGTGCAACGGATTGCATCTCGCTTGTGATAGTGCCTTTTCGGGCGTAATGTATCTGAGTCCGGATGGGATCGTTAGAACGAGATGCAAGCCAGTCCGTGCGATTCATGTTTCGATTATAGGTGGATGCGCTGCGCCGTGATCCGCTGTAAAGCGTATTGCAGGTAGAAGTACCTGCGAGAGAATCGTAGCAATGGCAAAGGATAGTCCTAGCAGGAGAGAGTTCCTGTATACGGCCGGTGCTGCTTCCGCAAGCCTGGCGGGAACTGGTGCGAGAGATTTTCACGCTTTCTATTCCGCCGGTCTTCAGAAGAACGGCATTGTGGGCAGCAGTTTTCTGCTAACTCACCCCAATGCGACGCCCGTTGAAATTGTGTACGGCTATTCCAACCTGTCGAAGAGAGCGCCTGTCGACCACGATACCTGCTACCACTGGGCTTCGATCACCAAAACTTTCACGGCTATTGCCGTTATGCAGCTTCGCGACCGTGGTCTGCTGAATCTGGATGACGCGGTCAGCCGCTATGTTCCGGAGCTGCGCCAGATCTACGACCCATATGGGCCCGTTGATGAGATCACGATTCGCCAACTGCTGACGCACAGCGCCGGATTCCGGAGCCCCACCTGGCCTTGGCGCACCCAGCCGTGGCAGCCCTTCGAGCCAACCAAATGGTCGCAAATTGTAGCGATGCTGCCCTACACCAACGTTGAGTTTCGTCCTGGCAGCCGCCACAGTTACTCAAATCTGGGCATTGTGTTTCTCGGGCAAATTATCGAGCGGTTAACCGATGATGATTACGAAGTATATATAGCCAAGAATATTTTTGAGCCGCTCGAGATGCATCGAAGTTACTTCGATCGATCGCCTTATCATCTCTTGCAATACCGGTCGCATAGCTACTTCCTTAAAGAAGGAAAGCTGACGGAAGCGTCTTTCAATTTCGATACGGGGATCACAGTTTCTAACGGCGGATTGAACGCGCCCGTTCCGGACATGCAGAAGTATCTTCGCTTTCTTCTGGGCAACCCGGAAGAGAACCGGTATCAGGCGGTTCTAAAGCGCAGCACGCTCGAAGAGATGTTTGCGAAACAGATGAATATTTCGTCCAGCGATTCTTCGCAACTTGCCGGAGAGGGCGGTATTGATTCGATCGGGTTGGGTTTTTTCCGGCACGAACAAGGCGGACGGTTGTACGTCGGGCATGGCGGTGACCAAAACGGCTTTCTCAGCCACTTCTATCTGGATCTACCGGGACGCAGCGCCTACCTGGTGGTCTATAACACGGATGCCGGAGATCCGTCTCAAAACACCGGCAAACTGGATTTAGCAATTCGCAATTACCTGTTCGAGAGGCGTCTTCAGTAACAGCGTAGTGCGGCCTGTACGTTCATGCGCGTCGCGCGGCGCGCCGGAACAAGAGCCGCCAGGAAACTACAGCCAGCAAGCATAACGGCAGGTCCCAGATAGATATAGGGCTGGTAAAACGTCATTCCGTAGAGTTGCGTTCGAATCAACCAGAGGCCGAGGCATCCCAGAGGCAGCGCGAGGATGAGACCGCTTGCGATAACCAGCGCAGCTTCCTGCAGAATCAATAAGGCGATATCGGATTGTTGGGCGCCTACGGAAATGCGGACCCCAAATTCAGCGGTACGGAGCGAAGAGGAATAGGCCACAACGCCGTAAATGCCGACCACAGCGATCACCAGGGCGAGGACGGCAAAGATGCCGGTCAACAGCGTCATCGCACGCTCGCCGGATGCAAAGTTCTCCATGCGCGACGACATGGTTTGCACATCGTATGCGGATAGAGATGGCGTCTCCCGCCGAACCAGCGCGCGAATGTTCTGGTCCGTGAGCGTAGAGCCAGCTTTCGTCCTTACATAGAAGGTCATCTCAGATATACGGCGTTCCTGCTGCGCCGCCGTATAAAGAAGCGGCGCATTCGAGCGTTTCCAGGAGACGTTGTAGTCTTCGACGACGCCGATAATGGTTGCGAGCCAGTTGGGATCGAGGCCGTTGAACATCGTGACGGTTTGGCCAACAGGGTTCGTCGTCCCGAATAACTTACGGGCAAGCGCTTGGTTTATGATGACGCCCTCTGGCGTATTCGGCCGGTCCCGCGCATCGAATTCGCGTCCGGCAACAAGAGGAATTCCGAGCGTGCGGAAGTAGTTCGGGCCGATGACGGAGCGTATTCCGCTTTGGTGCTTCGTTCCGGCGAGCTTGACGCCCGGAATCATCACTGCCACATCTGCGCCTTGAGGGAACGGGCCGCCCGTTCCATAACTGACTGATGTGACGCCCGCAGTTTCTTTTAAGCGGCGTTCGATTTGGGAG
This sequence comes from Bryobacteraceae bacterium, assembly GCA_035475915.1. Taxonomy (GTDB): domain Bacteria; phylum Acidobacteriota; class Terriglobia; order Bryobacterales; family Bryobacteraceae; genus Bog-105. The sequence goes on along the minus strand of DATIMA010000165.1, from coordinate 2,127 downwards.
TACAGGACTTCCGTCGTTTCCACTGTGGAGCCGGACAGCTTCGCATCGACCGAAAAGAGCATCAGATTCTGCGGATTAAATCCGACCGGTACAGAGATCAGGTTGTGCAGAGATTTCGCAAATAATCCCGCGGCGATCAGCAGGACAAGCGAAAGGGCAATCTGCATGGCGGCCAATCCGCGCCGCCCGAATATATGCGATCGCGCTGAGGAATGTGTCGAGGCTGCTTCGCGGAGTCCGGTAGCGAGATCAACCTTTGCGGCATACCAGGCCGGCAGCAAACCGACGAGGAGGCCGGCCACGACGACTGCCATCCAATGCATTCCAAGCGCGTAAGCGCCCGGCTGCACGGCCAGTGCGCCACTGCGGTCCATGTGTTCCAAATGGAGAAGGAGTTTCGCGCCCCAGCGCGCGATCCAAAGCGCGGCTACGCCGCCCGCGACCGACAGAGCCAAAGTCTGTATGAAGTACAGCCGCATCACGGCCCCGCGGGTTGCGCCCAGAGCGTAGCGGACCAGCACCTCTTGCCGTTGCTTAATCGCGCGGACAATGGCGAGTCCTGCTACGTTGAGGCAAGTAAGCAGCAGCACCGCCACGGTCATCCACAACAGCACCTGCAACGGCTGCTGCCATTGATCGAGCATGCCGTGAACACCCTGGGAGGCCGGGACGAGAGAAAGATGTTCGTGTGCAAGTTCGGCGAGGTAATCCGGCTGCTGAACACCCTCGGTTGCCAGTTCTTCGCGCGTGGCTGCGTGGTACACAGGCTGGAGTTCGGCCTCGGCACGCGTGCGCGCCATGTTGCCGGGCACGCGCACAAAAACGTTCAGCCATCGAATGCTCCAGTCGTCCATTGCGTGCCATCCGGGATTAACCGCGCCGAAGGCAGCCAGTGGCACATAAATCTGTGGCGCCTGGCCGGACACGATCCCCGTGAAATTCCGCGGGCCCACGCCAATCACACGGAATGGCAATCCGTTCACGCGAATCGAACTGTTCCATGCGCTTACCTGGCCTCCGAAGGCCTCTTGCCAGAAACTGTACGAGAGAACGGCGGCGAAGCGGTGGTCGGAAAGCACACCGTTCTGCGGCGCGATGGAGCGTCCGAGAACCGGTTTCGTCCCGAGGACGTCGAAGAAGTTGCCCGATACGAAAGCGGATAGCAAATGCCGCGGGCCGTCCGGAGTCTCGATATTCACCATCTCGCCATGGCGCGCGATCATGCCGGAAGCCGCGGTGAAGTGCGTGGACAGGTAGCGATAGGTTGGCACGCTGAACGAACTAACGCCGGCGTCGCTGTCTTCGCGGCCCATATGATTTACATTCGTGGCGAGCGTATAAATACTCGAAGGATCCGGGACGGGCAACTGCGCATACACGATTTGCCAGAGCAGCGTGAAAACCGCTGAGGTCAGGCCTATTCCAAGTGCGAGGAGCAGAACGGAGATACCCGTAAACGCGCGTTCCCGGCGCAAACCGCGGAGCGTGATGAGCGTTTCTCTTAGTACGACATCGAAACGGAACAGCATCACCGCGATTATATGGCCGCTTTGCGGTACGAACAGAGGCATGGGAACTGCGCAAATCGATCTGCTGGAAGATGCCCGCGAGCTGGAATATCATTTGCGGATGCGCGATTTGCAGCCGCGGTGTGTTGGCGGGAAATTGCGAGCCTGGCAGCCCCCTGGAGCCGGGTCATCCCGCCGATTTCTTTACCATCGGTCTGAATGATCCATCCGTAGCCGGGGCGAATGAGGTCTCATTGCTATCGCATATTGTGTTCTGCGGCGGCCGGAGCGCGATTCGGGATGCCTTTGTTGCTGGCAAACCGGTAATCGAAAACGGGCGTCATCCCCAGCAGGCGCGTGTGGTCGACGAGTTCGTCCGAGTACAGCGGAGCTTATGGGTTCGTAGAATTGAGTGCAGGAGGTCCATGCGGTTTTCTCTCATCGTTGCCACACTCGGCCGCAGCACGGAGGTTCAGAAGCTTCTTGAGTCACTGGATCGCCAGACGCACCGCGATTTCGAAGTCATAGTAGTCGATCAGAACACCGATGGCCGCCTGCTGCCGATCCTGCGAGCGTTTGAGAACCGGCTGGAGCTGCGCCGCGTGGAATCCGCTCCGGG
>DATIMA010000164.1:0-40499 GCA_035475915.1 Bryobacteraceae bacterium | reverse complement strand
CCATCGATCTGGTCTGCCAAATCGGATCGCCTCGTTCCATTGCGACCACCTTGCAGCGAATCGGACGCTCCGGACACTGGGTGGGAGCGAAGCCTAAGGGCCGGCTGTTTGTCACCACGCGCGACGAGCTGATTGAATGCGCTGCGCTGGTCTCGGCGATTCGAAAAGGCGAGCTGGAACGGATCAACATTCCGGAGAACGCGCTCGACATTCTGGCGCAGCAGATCGTAGCTGCCGCTTCCTCCGAGTCTTGGTCCGAGGATGACCTTTACGCTCGTTTCCGCTCGGCTTATCCCTATCGCAATCTGCCTCGCGCGCATTTCGATTCTATCATCGAAATGCTCTCGGAAGGCATAGCAACTTCACGCGGCCGCAGTGGCGCTCTGCTGCATCGGGATGGTGTGAACGGGCGCATCAAAGGACGCCGCGGTTCGCGTTTTACGGCGATCACGTCCGGCGGCGCAATTCCGGAAAATGCAAATTACGCCGTAATCGCCGAACCGGATGGCAAGATCGTTGGAACCCTTGATGAAGATTTCGCGGTTGAGAGCCTCGCTGGCGATGTCTTTCTGCTGGGAACCCATTCCTGGCGTATTAAGCGCGTGGAATCGGGACGCGTACGCGTTGAAGATGCGCATGGGGCCGCCCCGTCTATTCCGTTTTGGCTGGGCGAGGCGCCGGGCCGCTCTCCAGAGCTATCTCGTGAAGTCAGCCTCGTGCGGGAGCAGATACTTTCCGATGCTGAGCTCATTCCTGCATTTCTAATGAACGATTGTGCGTTGGATGAAGCGGGAGCGAAGCAGGCAGCCGGTTACGTCCGTGCCGGAACGGCTGAATTGGGCGCGCTCCCTTCCTGCGATACAGTAGTCGCGGAACGATTCTTCGATCAGGCCGGAGGCATGCAGCTGGTTTTGCACGCGCCCTTCGGATCGCGCATTATGCGTGCCTGGGGACTCGCGCTCCGCAAGCGCTTTTGCCGCACATTCAACTTCGAACTGCAAGCGGCGGCCACCGATAATGGGCTGGTGCTGTCGCTTAGCGATCAGCATTCGTTTCCGCTCGAATTGGTATTTGCGTTTCTGAAATCCGCCACAGTGGAAGACGTTTTGCGCCAGGCGCTATTGACCGCTCCCCTGTTCGGTGCGCGCTGGCGCTGGAACACCACGCGATCACTGGCTGTTTTGCGCTATAGAGCCGGAGGGCGCGTACCTGCTCCCATCCAGCGAATGCGGGCCGATGATCTGCTCGCGGCGGTTTTTCCCGACCAGGTTGCCTGTGCCGAGAACCTTACCGGGCCCATTCGCATACCGGATCATCCGCTCGTAAATGAGACCATTGACAACTGTCTACACGAAGGTATGGACATCGGCGGATTGCAACGGATTCTTCGGGACATCGAGGCCGGGCGAATCCGTACCGTTGCAATCGATACTCCGCAAGCTTCGCAGTTCTCGCACGAGATCCTGAATGCGAATCCGTACGCCTACCTCGACGATGCTCCGCTCGAAGAGCGCCGGACGCGAGCCGTTCAACTGCGCCAGACCATCGGGACCGATGTCACTGGCGAAGGTGTGCTCGATGCCGCCATCATCGAAGCCACTTCGGCTGAGGCTTGGCCTGAAGCGCGCGATGCTGATGAGTTACACGATGCCCTGCTTACGCTGGTGCGGCTGCCCCCGGTTCCAGAGTGGGAAGGATTTTTCGGCGAATTATGCGCTGTGCGGCGCGTCTCCTCGATTATCCGTGCAGACAAAACTTTTTGGGTCGCAGCCGAGCGCGTGCCGCTGGCCGACGATCCGGAAGCAATCGTTTCTGGCTGGATGGAGTCGCTTGGCCCGGTAACCGTGCCGGAGTTGGCTGAGAAAATTGCGTTGACCTCTGAGCAGGTCGAAGCCTCGCTCTTACGCCTCGAAGCGCAAGGCCGCGTGCTTCGAGGAAATTTTCGCAATTCAAAGGGCGAAACCGAATGGTGCAACCGGCGCATCCTGGCCCGCATTCATCGTGCCACGCTCGGCCGTTTACGGCGTGAAATCGAACCGGTAACTGCTCTCGAATTTGAAGCTTTTCTGCAGACCTGGCAGCATGTCGCGCCGGGCACGCAGTTGCACGGAGCCGATGGGACTCTCCAAATTATTCGTCAACTGCAGGGCTATGAAATCCCTGCAGCATCCTGGGAATCCGAGATTCTCGGTCGAAGAATTGCAAAGTACGATCCCGCTTTTCTCGATGAGCTCTGCTTTTCAGGTGACGTGATGTGGGCAAGAGTGTCTCCTCATCCTGCTATAGCTGAGAACCGCCGGGTAAGGCCGACCCGTATTGCGCCGGTCACGTTATTTCTTCGCGAGGATGCCGATTGGCTCATGACGGTGGATAAGGACCGGGATTCGTCGTCGCTGTCCGAAGCCGCCCGCGATGTGCTGCTTGCGTTGCAACGGAATGGCGCGAGTTTCTTTATCGACCTCACACGGCAAACCCACCACCTGGCCAGCGAAGTGGAAGACGGCCTGTGGGAACTGCTCGCCGGAGGCTTTGTCACAGCGGATGGATTTGACAATCTCCGTGCGCTGATCGACCCAAAACGCCGCCGCGGCGAAGGTCGAAGTAGCCAAAAGCGCCCGCGGCACTCCGCTGGCCGGTGGGCGTTACTGCCTTCTATCTCCCCCGCCGTCACCTCTAAAGAACGCGCGGAGCATTTCGCCTCTCAGCTTCTCCTGCGCTGGGGCGTGCTCGTGCGTGACCTGCTGGTTCGTGAAACACTCGCTCCACCCTGGCGCGATCTCCTGCCGGTGCTTCGCAGAATGGAAGCGCGCGGCGAGATTCGAGGAGGAAGATTTGTGTCAGGCCCGGGCGGCGAACAGTTTGCCAGGCCCGAAGCCCTCGATCTTTTGCGGTTACTACGCCGCCAGCCGGAAAAGACTGCGGCGATCGCCGTCTCGAATGCCGATCCCTTAAACTTGAGCGGAATCATCTTGCCGGGTCCGCGCGTCAGCCGCTTCACCGCTATGATCGCCTGACGTAGCGTACCTTGCTTATATGACCAGACGGACACTTATTGGCTGCCTTAGCGCGGCAGCGGCATCATCTCTATCGAACGCTCAGGAGACTCATCGGCCTAATGAATGGAAGCCAAGGCTCGGAGTGTTAGGCCCCTACACGCCGGCCAACGTCGAGTTTGCCAAAGCGCAGGGATTTACGAACATGATCCTCGATGGCGGATCCGGATCTACCTTGAACGCCAGCTCCATCGGTGATGCTCAGGTTGAACAGGTCAGGGCAACGCTGCAGAAGGCGCCAATGCATGTATCTGCGTTTCAGGTTACGCAAAATCATATCGAGGCAGATCCGCAAAGGCGCGAGCGCGAGAATGCCTACTTCGTCAAAGCGATTGAGCTTGCCGGCAAGCTCGGGGTTCCGTACATTGGAACGGCCTCAGGCAAAGACCCCTCCAAGCCTTTTCAGCAGCAGATTGATGAAATTGTGCGCGTGTATAACGAAAAGTATTTTCCGGCCTGTGAGCGCAATCACGTCCGCATCTTATGGGAGCCTTGGCCGGAAGGTCCGAATCTTGCTACCAGTCCGGTGGGATTTGATGCGCTGTTCAAGGGATTCGGAAATTCGCCGTATGTCGGGCTGCAGTACGATCCTTCTCACCTGGTGCGTCAGTTTATGGACCCTATACAAACCGCGCGCGACTTCGCGGACAAAATTTATGACGTGCATCTGAAAGACACCGAGATCCTTTGGCCCGTATTAAGAGCCGGCGGCATCAATCCGGTCAACGATGCTTCCTGGTGGCGTTATCGGATTCCCGGCATGGGTTCCATCAGTTGGCGGGAGTTCTTCAGCGTGTTGCAGGGCGCGGGTTACACCGGCGCTATGAGCGTAGAGCAGGAGGATCCGCTATACGGCGCCGATAACAATCCCGGACCGGATTTCAGCAGCGACTTCAAAATGGGGTTCATTATGGCGAAGCGTTACCTCACGCAGTATGTTCCCTCGGCGTAATGGTAGGAATAGAAGTTACCAACATGGCCCAGGTACGGAAAACGCCGAAAACATACGATGTCGTGATCGTCGGCTCGGGAGCAGGCGGCGGCGTGGCGGCTCAGGTGCTCGCCAATGCGGGAGCCAAAATCTGCTTGCTCGAAGCGGGTGACTGGTTCGACTATCGAAAGCAATCGACGATGTTCGAGTGGCCTTACAATGCGCCTCATCGTGGAGCATCCACGAAAGCGAAACCGTTTGGCTACTTCGATGCCACTCTGAAGGGTGGTTGGCAGGTAGAAGGCGAGCCGTACACCAATTCTCCCGGTTCCGACTGGCGATGGTGGCGGGCGCGTATGTTGGGCGGCCGCACGAATCACTACGGTCGGATTTCGCTGCGCATGGGGCCGTATGATTTCAAACCCTACAGCCGCGATGGCAAAGGATTCGATTGGCCCATCACATACGACGATCTCGCGCCGTATTACGACAAGGCTGAGAGGCTGATCGGCGTATTCGGATCGAAAGAAGGCCTCGAGAATACTCCGGATGGACAGTTTCTGCCGCCGCCTGCGCCGCGCGCCTATGAGCGAATCATCCGGATGGGCAGCGAAAAGCTGAAGATTCCGTGCGTCTCATCGCGCATGGCCATGCTGACACGGCCTTTGAATGGCCGCCCCGCGTGCCACTACTGCGGCCAATGCGGCCGGTCATGCGGAATCAACGCGAACTTTAACTCGCCAGGCGTACACATCTTTCCCGCCATGAAGACCGGTAATCTCGAAGTGCGCGCCGGTGCAATGGTGCGGCAGGTTTCGGTCGGGAGCGATGGGCTGGCAAATGGCGTGTCTTATATAGATACCAAGACTCGCCAGGAAATAGCCGTTCGGGCCAAGGTGGTGGTTCTGGCGGCGAGTTGCTGTGAGACAGCGCGAATCATGCTGAACTCCAAGAGCACTCAGTTTCCGAACGGGCTGGGTAATTCGTCGGGACTGGTCGGCCGTTATCTGATGGACACGGTGGGTTCCGATGTGGGCGGCTTTCTGCCCATTTTGCAAGACCTGCCTCCTGAAAATGAGGACGGCATCGGCGGCATGCATCTCTACATGCCGTGGTGGCTGTACAAACAGCAGGTCGCCGGGAAGTTACCGTTCGCGCGCGGCTATCACATCGAAATTGGCGGCGGCCGCGGACTGCCGGACGCGGGCATCTTAGGCGGTTCGGACGTCTATTTAGGCGGCGGTTACGGACTGGAACTGAAGCGCAATCTCCGTCGGATCTATGGCTGCGAAGTATATTTTTCCGGCCGCGGTGAGATGATTCCCAACAACGACAGCTACTGCGAGATCGACCCCAATACGGTTGATCAGTGGGGAATTCCCGTGCTCCGATTCCATTTCAAATGGAGCGAGGATGAGATCCTTCAGGCCCGGCACATGCAGGAGACATTTCAGGACATCATTAAGGCCTGCGGCGGCGAAGTCGTCTCAAAATCCGACGCGAGTGATAACTGGGGCATCGCGCCGGGCGGGATGATTATTCACGAGGTCGGTGCGGCTAGAATGGGAGCCGATCCGAAAACGTCAGTTTTGAATCAGTACTGTCAGGCCTGGGACTGCAAGAACCTGTTTGTAACGGATGCGGCGCCATTTGTCAGCAATGCGGACAAAAATCCGACCTTAACGATTTCGGCGCTGGGCTGGCGCACCTCCGAATACATCGTTGATCAGGTGAAGAAGATGAACGTCAAGGTCTAATCAGCTATCTTCTGAATGAGTGCTGATTCTTGCCTCCGGGTCGCCCCGCCGTCATCAGTTGCTTCTCGCAGCCGGAATTCCCCACACAGTCAGGCCGTCGGCGGTCCCAGAGGATCGCCGTCCCGGTGAATCGCCTCGCGAATTTGTTCAGCGCCTCGCGGAAGAGAAGGCCCGGGCAGCCGTTCCGGGGGCCGGCGAAATCGTTCTGGGTGCTGATACCGTCGTCGCTCTTGGCGAGGAAGTTTTCGGGAAGCCTGTGGGCGATGAGGACGCTTGCCGTATGCTCCGCCTTCTGGCTGGACGCGAACACTCGGTTTACACTGGTATCTGTATTCTGTGCAACGGTCGCTGCATCCTTGATGTAGCGCCCACACGGGTGCGGTTCGCGGATCTTTCGGAAGAGGAGATTCAGGAGTACGTACGCACCGGAGAACCTCGGGACAAAGCGGGCGCGTATGCCATCCAGGGACTGGCATCCAAGTTCGTGATTTCTATTTCAGGCTGCTACCAGAACGTCGTCGGATTACCCGTCTCGCTCGTCTATCGTTATTTGAAGGCTCTATGAAACAGTGGTTGTTTGCGATCGCGGCGGCAGCCGCTTGGACGCTGGTGCTGAACGCGCAATCGCCGCAACCGGATGAATGGAAATCCGAGGGCGTTCTCTACCTGAACCATTCCCTCAACGCACGATTACACCCGGTTCCCATTCAGGCCGTTCATCTGGGCGATGGCTTCTGGACGGCTCGCCGCAAGGTGACTACCGAGCGTAGCCTGCCCACCATGCTCGATCTACTCGAAGAACACGGTGTGGTGGACAATTTTCGCCGGCTTTCGGGCCGCCCCGACCTGCCACGCAAGGGGCGCATCTCTTCCGATTCCGACCTCTATAAATGGATCGAAGCTGCCGCCTGGGCTCTGGCATCCAACGAGACTTCGGACTCCGATAAGCCGAAACTGCGCGGCGATATCGAATCGCTCGCATCGCATATCCTCGCAGCCCAGGAGCCGGATGGCTACCTCAATACTTACTTCGTCGGCGATAAAGCGCGCCTTCGCTTTACCGATCTTGCCCACTCTCACGAAGATTATTGTCTCGGCCATCTGATCCAGGCGGGCATCGCTTATTATCGTGCCACCGGAAGCCGCAAGCTGCTGGATGCCGGCATTCGTTTCGCGAACTATGTCGTCGATAACTTCGGGCCTACCAAACGTCCGTTTATCACCGGCCACCCGGAGCTCGAAATGGCTTTGGCGGAGCTGTATCGCACTACCGGCCAGATTAAATATCTGGAATTTGCCCGCTATCTTTTCAGTGGTGTTGAAAAGGACCGCCTGAAGCTGAAGGATTCCGACGTTCGCTACATGTTTAGCGGAAAGCCCTTCACATCACGCACGGAGTTCGAAGGCCACGCGGTGCGAGCGCTATATGCCGCCTCGGGAGCTACCGATTATTTCACGGAAACCGGAGAACCGGCCTACAAGCGAACTCTCGATCTGCTGTGGACCGATCTCACCATGCGCAAGATGTACATCACGGGTGGCGTGGGGTCGCGCGCCGCGGGCGAAAGCTTCGGAGATGCGTACGAACTCCCAGCCGAGCAGGCATATGCAGAAACCTGCGCCGCAGTCGCCAACGTCATGTGGAATTTTCGGCTGCTGAATCTTACCGGTAATGCGCGTTATACCGATGTACTCGAGCGCGCCCTGTATAACGGCGTCAATTCGGGCATGTCTCTTTCCGGAACCCTCTATTGCTATCGCAATCCGCTTGCTTCCTCCGGAGAGAAACTGCGGAACCCCTGGTATGACACGACTTGCTGTCCTCCGAACGTGGAACGTCTGTTCGAATCGCTTCCGGGCTATTTTTACGCCACCAGCCGGGACGGCATATACGTCAACCTTTACCAAACCTCGGAACTGGATTGGCGTCTTGAGGACGGCACTCCGTTCAAGCTGGCTCAGGAAACTTCTTATCCATGGACAGGGAATGTCAAGCTGACTGTGACCGTGGCCCACCCTACCGGCTTCACCTTGTATGTCCGCTGGCCTTCCTGGGCAGAGTCGGCTGACATTCAAGTGAACGGACGTCCAATCTCCGCGCCTGGTAAACGAGGCTCGTATTTGCCCATCTCGCGGAACTGGAATTCCGGCGATAGCGTGACCCTTGATTTCCCAATGCAGCCAACAGTGCTTGTGGCAAATCCGCGTGTATCGGACGAATATGGCCGCGTTGCCCTGCAGCGTGGACCTCTTGTGTATGCTCTCGAACAGATAGATCAGAACGGCGTCACGCTGCCGGACATCTTTTACCGTTCTGGTACTCCAGTTGCTACCGAAACGCGTAAGGATCTCCTCGGCGGGGTCACGATTCTAAAGGTTTCCGGTCAGGCTGCCGAAAAACCTGTTGAGGAGGAGTCGTTATACGAACCGCTATCCAGTGCGCTAAATCGAGCGAAGCGACCCGTAAACCTTATATTTGTACCTTATTATGCGATTGGAAACCGGGAACCGACACCTATGGAAGTATGGGTCCCAATTTCAAAATTCGATGCAGGCACAATCTCGGCCTCCGTGGCTACGCCGGAGCACCATACCGAAACGAGATAACCGAAGTTGAGTCTCTATTGAGGCGTAACCTTGTAAAATCGTTATTGTCCGGCTTCGTCGGCAATCTTCTATACTCATGATTTCATTCATTTCCGGACATCGATCCACCATCATCGGTCTGTGCGCGCTGCTGGGTTTTTGTTTCTCGGCCGCTGCTCAGCAAACCCCCGTCGCGCCGGCCCCCGTGCCGGCGGTGCAGCAGCCTACGCAACCGAATACGGAACCCAACGGGCAATCGCAAACTCCTTCCGACCGCTCTAAGGAAGGCAAGAACGCGAACCCTCCGGCGCCGTCAACTGCGGGAGCGCCCGTCGATTCGAATGCTTACAAGATTGGACCTGCCGATATATTAAACATCCGGGTCTGGAACGAACCGGAATTTTCCGGCCCGGTTGCGGTTCACCAGGACGGCAAAATCACGCTGCCACTGGTTGGAGACTTGCAAGCCGGAGATCAAACGCCCGTCCAGGTCGAGCATACTATTACCACCGCGCTCTCGAAGTACATTGTGAAGCCGCTCGTTACCGTAATCGTGCAGGAAGTCGGCAGCAAGAAATACTACATGGACGGCCATGTTAATCGCCCCGGCGAGTATCCACTGGTTGTCCCGACGACGGTCCTGGAGGCGATCAGTAAGGCCGGCGGACTACAGGAGTTTGCCAACGAGAAGCACGTTTACGTCCTTCGCGGAGATCAGCGCATTCCCTTTAACTATAAGGATGTGCTGCGCGGCAAACACATGGACCAGAACATTGAGTTAAAACCGGGCGACCACGTCGTGGTGCCATAAGAATTAGAAAACGACCATGCTAGACCGATTATCCGTACCTCGCCGCGCACTGGATTTTGGAGATTACGTTGACATGCTGCGCCGGAACCTGGGCTGGCTCATCGGGCCTACCTTTGCCGGCCTGGTTATCGTCACGGTTGTTGCTTTCTTTCTCCAGGACACGTATGTCTCTCAGGCGGCCATCCGTATCGTTCCTCAACAGATTTCACCCGAACTCATTCAGAACGTAAGCGCGCAGGACATTGTCGACCGGATCAACGGCATGGCGCAGCAGATTCAAAGCAGGGATACGCTGACTTCCATCATCAACACGTACGGGCTCTACAAGGACGAGATGAAGAGCGAACCGTTGCAGGATGTGATTGACAAGATGAAATCCGCGGTACGAATCCGCCCGCTTGCCGGATGGACGAACATTGAGGGCAAGTCGCTTCCGGCCATGCAAGTTAGCTTTTCCTATTCGGACAAATACACGGCGCAAAAGGTTTGCGCCGAGTTGGTGTCCCGGTTCATGACGGCTAATAACGAACAGAATATGCAGTTGCAGCAGGTCACGAACGATTTTCTGAGCGACGAAAGTGAGCGGGCCAAGCGCGACCTCGATCAGATCGAAAGCAAAATCGCGGTTTATCGTGAAAAGAACGCCGGGCATTTACCGGAGGAACTCCAAACCAATATTTCGCAGATGAATGCGCTTGAGAATCGCGCCAGCGGGCTGTCCGATGCATCGATGAGAAACACAGAACAGCGGATGATGCTTGAGTCAGAGCTTCAAATTGCCAAAGACCGGTTGTCAACATTTCAGCTAAACTCACCCCAAGCTCTATCCCAAAATCAAAAAGCGGGCGTCTTGGATCGCGAGATTGATCAACTGCAAGACAACATTGAGGAGATGAAGGGCCGCTATACGGACGATTATCCTGGTTTGCAGGATGCTCGCGACCGCCTTGCGCTGCTAAAGAAGCAGCGTGAACAATCCATCAAAGATCAAGCAGCTCGCGAACAAACCGCAAAAGATAACCCCTCGAAAGCAGCCGCGGTCTACAATCCGGCCCTTACCCGCGAGCGTATGAACGCCGAGGCCGTCGTCCAACAGCTTGAGACGCAGTTGAAGGCAAACGCCATGGAATTGCGTAACATCAATAAGCAAATGGCATCGGTCAATGCAGCTCTTGGCAACTATTCCGGTCGAATTCAGAGCGTTCCTGCTAGCGAGAAAGAGTATACCGACTTGCTGCACGACCGCGACTTAGCCAGGCAGCGATACACTACGCTTCAACTCAAGCGGGAAAAGTCGGGCGTATCCATGGAACTCGAGCGCCGCAAACAGGGCGAGACGCTGGAGGTCATCGATGCGGCTTCTCTGCCGCCTGCTCCTTCTGCGCCGAAACGCGGCATGATGATTCCAATTGGAGCGGGAATCGGTTTCGCTCTCGGCGTTCTCCTGGTCGGTATCCGGGAGGTCCGGGATACTTCGTTGAAGAACCTGAAGGACGCGCGGCTATATACGCAACTATCCATTCTTGGCAGCGTTCCATTGCTGGAGAATGATGTTGTCGTGCAGCGTCGTAAACAGGTTATGTGGGTTAGTTGGGCCACCGGAACCCTGCTCGGTCTGGCAATCATCGCCGGATCGATTGCGCACCACTACTTAAAGGCATAATAATGAGCCGAGTCCACGACGCTTTGCGAAAAGCGGCACAAGAAAAAGACGCTTTGCGAAGACCGCCACAGGAAAGCGGTCAGACAGTTAAAGCACCGCCTCCCCGCAATCCCCCTCCCGCGGCGTATGTCGACCCTGCGGCTCGGCCCGAACCCGCAAGCGCAACCGATACTTTCACGGCGAGCGAGCCACGTGCGGATGTTGTGTTTCCCTCTTCCGAAGCCGATTCGAACGTGTCCGTTACCGCGGTTACGGTCTCGTGCCTGGAGGAAGCAGCGAACGACATCGACAACCTCGAGCAGATCATCCGGAACGTTCGCCAGGTGCCATATGATCCAATGCCGGACGCTTTGGTGGTGAATCCCTCGAAGCCTCGAGAGGCGCCCGCCGAAGAATTTCGGTCTCTACGCACCCGACTGAATCACCTACAGACTTTGCAGCCGCTGCGCACCCTGGTAGTCACCAGTGCTTCTCCCGCCGAAGGAAAGTCGTTTACTGCTTCGAACCTTGCTGTAACGCAATCTCAACTTGCCGACAAGCGAGTCCTGCTTGCCGATTTTGATTTCCGGCGGCCTACGCTCGATAAGGTTTTTCGGCTGCCGTCCGCGCCAGGCATTACCGATTATCTGCTGGGGAAAGCCCGTATCGGGGATATCATCACGAAGGTTGGCGACACAAACCTCTATGCCATGACGGCTGGAGAGCCGGTGACAAATCCGCTTGAATTACTCAACTTCAAAGAGTGCGGCGCATTAATCGATGGCCTCCGAAACCATTTCGATTGGATCATCCTGGACAGCCCGCCGCTGCTCTTCGCTGCCGATGGGAACCTGCTTGCCACTATGTGCGACGCAACAATATTGGTTGTGCGCATCGGTACAACTACCTTCGACTCCGTAACCCGCGCCATGCAGTCGCTTTGTGAAAACAACGTTTTGGGCGTCGTGGTGAACGGAGCGCGCCGCAGTGAGCTCTATAGTAAGTACAGTTACTATCACGACTACTATTACCCATCCGATACTGCTGAACTCGAGTCCGGCCTAGCGTCGGAAGATGAAGAAAATGTGCCGGCGGATACTACGGCGAAATAGCTGCTTGAGCGCTCTTAGTCAGCCATTTCGCATCTAAAACGCCTCTTCCGGCATCCAGAGGTGTAGCTGTGATATCAGATGCACCCGAATTGCAAGGCAAGTACGCGGACACACTTCCCACCGTTCATGAACTGATTCGTACCCGCTGGAGTCCGCGCTCCTTTTCAGATCGCCCCGTTTCAAACGAAGATTTGAAGACGATGCTCGAAGCCGCTCGCTGGGCGGCATCCTCCAACAACGAGCAGCCGTGGCGGTTTGTGATCGCGAAGAAATCGGATGGCGAGGCATATCAGCGTATTTTGAATCTGCTGGTTCCGAGCAATCAGCAATGGGCCAGAACCGCGCCTGTGCTTATGATCATGGCCGCAAAACGAACCTTCAGCCATAACGGGAGACCGAACACCTATGCGTTCCACGATACCGGCGCGGCGCGTTCTCACTTGTTTTTGCAAGCGAACGCGCTCGGAATGCATGCTCATGGAATGGCGGGCTTTGATCGCGAGCGAGCCCGGGAGGTTCTGGGTATTCCCGAAGATTACGAGGTTGGCCCCGCCGTTGCGGTCGGCTACCGTGATTCGCCCGATAAGCTTACCAATGAGCAGCAGCGCGAGTGGGAAGTAGCGAAGCGCGTGCGGAAGCCGCTAAACGAACTTGTATTCCGCGGCCATTGGGACGAGCCTCTGAACTTATAGGTCGCCCCCTCGGCAGCACAAAGAAACTCAAAATGGAGAGTGCTGCTCCCAACCTCGACTCTTCGGCTCTTGCCGCGGACCGCCCTCACTAAGCGGCGCGTGCGCGGGCGCACTGTTGAAGTCGAGATCGGCCGGCCCAAACCGGAGCGGGCGATCCAGAATCATTTCTACAGTGGAGCCCTTTGACAAGGTCGCATCCGGACCTCTGGTGAGCAGTACGCCCAGTAAACCGGCCGCCGCACCCGCGCCGGCGCCGATGCCCGCGCCTCTTGCTACACCTCCTGCCGCCGCGCCAATACCGGAGCCGATCACGGTGCCAGCCGTCGTGCTCCCGACCACGGTGCCTAAATCGCCCTTCTTATCTCCCCGGCTGGTGACCTTGCTATCTTCGCGTTTGAGTGTCTCGCCATCTCTCGCATCAAGCGCGCCCAGATCGGAGCGAAAGTTCCGGCTGATGCCATTCGGCAGCGTCAGCGAATCGAACCGTACCTGTAAAGCGCCTCGGCCCTTCAGCCGCCCTGGACGCTTGATTTCGGTAATGGTCCCGCTTACCCAACTTCCCTGTGGGATAACGATTCTGTTGTTCGAAAGCACCGGAAACGCCGTTTCCAGATAAATGCGGTCTCCAACCGCAGCTTGCTTCGTGCTCACGCTGTTGATCATGTTCAGCAGGATGTGCGTGCCCGCCGCAACTTCATAGCTTCCGCTGGGTGGTTGCGCTTCCGTCCGTTGCTTAAGTTGCTCTCGTTGCTGTGCAGGCGGAGGCTGTCCCGGCCGGCTTGAGTCACTCTGTTGCGCGGCCGCAGCGCAGCAGACGATCACGCCTAGCGAGGCGATACCAAGGAGCTTACTCATTCCCCGATCCTCTCCGCCCAGTCTATAGGAATCATGGGATTCCCTCAAACGGACGCAGTACTGGAACGCGCCGTTGCGTTCTGGGCTCGGTTCTTTTCGACCACCCGTTTTGCCTTCGTGAAAACCGTGCTGATGGGCATAGTTGCGAGTGCGTCCATGCCCACCCACTCGCAAGGGCCAATGTTCCGGGTCGCTGCTGCTTCGCGAACCTCGAAGCGGTAGTTATGAAACGTGATCCCGTGCCGAAATGCCCCCAGCCGTTGGCCCACGCTGGCGGCCGGCAACTGAGCCCGTTCCGGCAGTTCCCAGAATCCGGCCATCAGTCTCGATTCCGCCGGCCTCCTCCAAGCCAAAACCCGGCCGGCCTGTGCAATCCAAAACACTACCCGCTCTTCCTGCACGTTCTTTGCGTTCGTCGTTTTCACTGGTCGTTGCTCCTGCGTTCCTCTCTTGCGCGATTCGCAGACTTGGGAAATAGCGCAAAGCAGGCACCGCGGCTTCTTCGGAAGGCAAATCGTTGCCCCCAACTCCATCATCGCCTGATTGAAGTCTCCCGGTCGTGCGCGGTCGAGCATGCGATCCGCCAGCACCGTAAAGTGCTTTCGTGCGGCTACCGGCCCGATATCGGTTTGGTCATTGAAGATCCGGCTGATTACCCGCAGAACGTTCCCATCCACCGCCGCGTGAGGAAGCTGGAAGGCGATACTCGCTACCGCGGCCGCCGTGTAGTCACCGATTCCTGGCATTGCTCGAATCTCATCATACGTGTCCGGAAAGGCGCCGCGCTCCCGCATTTGAACCGCAGCTTTATGCAGATTGAGCGCGCGATGATAATATCCCAAACCCGCCCACAATGCCAGCAATTCCGATTGCGTCGCTTCGCCAAGCGATCGGAAATCCGGAAAGCGGTTCAAGAATCGTTCGTAAAACGGCGTGGCTGCGGCTACGCGAGTCTGCTGCAGCATAATCTCGGAAACCCAGATTGCGTACGGGTCGCCCGTGCGCCGCCACGGTAGATCGCGCCGGTATTGGTCAAACC
This sequence comes from Bryobacteraceae bacterium, assembly GCA_035475915.1. GTDB lineage: Bacteria > Acidobacteriota > Terriglobia > Bryobacterales > Bryobacteraceae > Bog-105. The sequence continues at coordinate 26,021 of DATIMA010000164.1, read as the reverse complement.
AGTCGAGTAAATCGCGCCGAAGCTGTTGGATTTCCTGCTCTGAAAGCATCCTGATACGATCCGGCAGGCGAGGCCAGTATCTATAATAAAGGAGTACCCTTTACAACGTTTGCCCGCCGTGCGCTTGTCCAATCGCGGCGTTTTGCCACCCTCTATTCTCAATGCCGGAAACCTCTAGCTTAACCTCTTGCGAAGCGTTCGCATCGGAAGAGGTCGAGGCGGCTGCCCGTCCTATACTTGCCATTCGCGGTGCTCGCGTCCACAACTTGAAGAACATCGACGTTGACATCCCGCACAACCAATTGACCGTGGTTACGGGCGTGTCGGGGTCGGGCAAGTCGTCGCTCGTGTTCGACACCATCTACGCCGAAGGTCAGCGCCGCTACGTCGAATCCCTATCTGCTTACGCGCGACAATTTCTGGAACGAATGGAGAAGCCGGATGTTGATGAGATCCTCGGCATCGCTCCTCCCGTTGCTATCCGGCAAAAGAATCAGACGCGCAATCCGCGCTCGACCGTTGCCACCGCTACTGAGCTTTACGACTTCATGCGCCTGTTATGGGCGCGCGCCGGCCGCACCTTTTGCCCCAATGACGGCTCCCAAATCCAGCGCGATACGGTCGACCAGGTTGCAGAAAGGATGCTGTCACAAGCGGAAGGATCGCGCTGGTATGCCCTTTTTCCGGTTGCGGCGGAATCCAAGCATGCCGGCAAGCCCGAAGCCGCCGCCCTCCGCGACCGCCTTTTCGACCTGCGCAAAAAAGGCTTTAACCGCCTCTTCCAGAACGGACAAACGTTCGAGTTCTCCACGCCCGAATCGCTGCTCGGGATCGATTTCGCCGGGCCGGTTTACGCGCTGGCGGATCGCATCGTGATTCGACCTGATTCGCACTCCCGCATCGTCGACACTGTCGAGGTCTGTTACCGCGAAGCCGGGGAGATTTTCTTTGAGCAGGCCGGCGTTGCCGATCCCGTTACGCTGCATTTCAGCGAGAAGTTCGCCTGCAAAAAGTGTGGCCTTGTCGCAAGCATCCCGGAACCAACTCTCTTCAGCTTCAATAATCCGATTGGCGCTTGCCCGGTGTGCCAGGGCTTCGGCAACACCATCGATTACGATCTCGACCTGATTATTCCCGATCCTACTTTGACGATGGAACAGGGCGCCGTTGACCCCTGGACTAAGCCGCAGTACTCCTGGTATTACGAGGAAACCTTCGAACCGAAAACACGCAGGAAAGTCCGCCTGAACATACCCTATGCTGAACTGCGCGTGGACGAACGGGAGATTGTCCGCACACACGTCAAGCGCTTTTTTGGCGAGGTTGAAAAGAAGAAGTATAGAGTGCATGTGCGGGTGTTCTTGAGCCGGTATCGCGCGTACACGGAGTGTCCTGCGTGCCGCGGTGCGCGCCTCCGGCCGGAAGCGCTGTGGGTACAACTCAACGGCTGCAGTATCGCGCAGATTTCGAGGATGAACATCGCGCGCGCACAAGAATTCTTCGATACCCTTCAACTCAGTCCCGAAGAATCGGAGATAGCGGATCGCATTCTTGACGAGATCCGTCAACGCTGCAAGTTTTTGAACGATGTCGGCCTCGAATACTTGACCCTCGATCGTCTTTCCGCTACTCTTTCGGGCGGAGAAGCCCAGCGTATCCAGCTTGCTACTTGCCTTGGCTCGCGCCTCGTCGGAACCACCTATGTTCTCGATGAGCCTTCCATTGGATTACACAGCCGCGACACCGCGCGTCTGACTCACATTTTGAAGGACCTGCGCGAGCTTGGGAATACCATCATTGTGGTTGAGCACGATCCCGAGATTATGGCTGAAGCCGACCATATAATTGACCTCGGCCCTGGCGCGGGGGAAAACGGCGGCCGGGTAATCTTCTCCGGAAGCTATCCTCAACTTCTCTCGCCTGAGTCACGGAAAGACCGCGATCTTCCTCATTCGCTCACCAGCCGCTACCTTCGCGGGGAGCTCTCCGTGTTTCGTGTGCATGATCGCCGGAAGGTCAATCGAAAACGCACGGTTCGCTTTATCGGAGCGCGCGCAAACAATCTCAAAAGCATAGACGTCGAGATTCCGCTGGGAATGATGGTCGCGGTCACGGGTGTGTCGGGTTCAGGCAAATCGAGCCTGATCCACGATGTTATTTACAAAGCTCTCGATCTCGAGGTGAATAAAGAGAGGCGGGCAGCAAGAGAAAGTACCGGTTCTGACAGCGAAGCGAGCGCCCGGAAACTCCCGCTGAAGCGTATCGAACGCGCCGATCTTCTCACCGGTGCTGTTCTGGTGGACCAATCACCAATAGGCCGTACTCCGCGCTCGAATCCGGTCACGTATATAAAAGCTTTTGATCTGATTCGCGAACTGTTTGCTCGTACTCCTGAAGCCGAGCGCCGCGGCTACACGGCCGGACACTTTTCCTTTAACGTTCCCGGCGGCCGCTGTGAGAACTGCCAGGGAGATGGCACGGTTACGGTTGAAATGCAGTTTCTGGCTGACGTTGAGCTCATCTGTGAAGAGTGTAAGGGCACGCGTTACAAGCAGAGCGTACTCGACATTCGTTACAAGGGCCTGAACATACATGAAGTGCTGCAGATGACCGTCCGCGAGGCGCTTTCGTTCTTTGCCGGGACCCCTCGCCTGGCTGCGCGTCTAAAGGTGCTGCAAGATGTCGGGCTCGGCTATCTCCGGCTCGGTCAATCCGCTACCACGTTGAGCGGCGGAGAAGCGCAACGGGTGAAGTTAGCCGCTCACCTCGCACACTCCACCTGCGAAGGAACGCTTTTTCTCTTTGACGAGCCGACAACCGGGCTTCACTTCGACGATATAGCGAAGCTGCTGGAATCCTTCGAACGCCTGATCCATAATGGCGGCAGCGTTCTGGTTATCGAACATAATATCGATTTGATTCAGGCTGCTGACTGGATCATCGACCTCGGGCCGGAGGGCGGGGAAGCGGGAGGCCGCATCATCGCGCAAGGCACGCCCGAAGCTATTGCGGCCGCGCCCGGCTCATACACCGGCAAGTACCTGAAACAAGCGCTTGCACGATGCGCGATTGCCTAAATGAATTCGCTGCACGATCTGCCGTCTGTCGATCAGGTATTGCGGAGTCTCCAGTCCGGCAATGAACTGCCTCGTGAAGTCATCGTCAATGAAGTACGTAACGCGCTGGCCGAGCGGCGCGAAGCGTTGATGGCAGGAGTTCCGGCCGGCGCGGAAAGTATTGAAGTGACGGTTCAGCGCCGATTGAGAGCTCTCGCCGAGCTTTCACTCCGGCCGGTGATTAATGCGACCGGCGTGATTCTTCACACCAATCTGGGGCGCGCTCCGCTACCGGCCTTCGAACCGATTGCCGGTTACTCCAATCTCGAATACGACCTTGAATCCGGGAAGCGCGGCAAACGCGATGCGCACATCGCACCATTACTCGAATCTTTGCTCGGCAAACCCGGCATCGTCGTAAATAACAATGCCGCGGCGGTTTACCTCGTTCTGAGCGAACTGGCTGCTGGGCATGAGGTGATCGTTTCGCGCGGTGAGCTGATCGAAATCGGCGATGGCTTCCGCATTCCGGACATCATGGCTCGCTCTGGGGCAATTCTACGCGAAGTGGGCACCACAAACCGCACACGTCTGGATGACTACCGCCGTGCGCTCAACGAGAACACCCGTCTGATCTTGCGGGTCCATCCTTCTAATTTCCGCATGAGTGGATTCACCTCGCGGCCAGCGGGCAAGGATCTCTCGGTATTGGCCCGAGAGCACAGTATTCCGTTGTACGAAGACCTTGGCAGCGGCTGCATTTTCGATCTGCGCCCCTATGGATTCGACGAGCCACTGGTCAATGACAGCCTTCAGGCCGGCGTCGACCTCGTCTCGTTCAGTTGTGACAAGCTGCTGGGAGGACCACAGGCAGGTATCGTCGCGGGAAATGCCGAACTCATACAGCGCGTACGCCGGAACCCGATGTATCGCGCCTTTCGGGTCGACAAGCTGATCCTGCAATCTCTTCAGGTAACACTTCAGCGCCTGCTGATCCAGGATTGGCAGTCTATCCCGTCTTTGCGGATGATTGTGATACCCCTCGACGACCTTCGCCGGCGCGCGGAACGAGTAGCGGAGCAGATCAGCGAAGCCCCACTCCAGCTTCGTCAATCGGAATCGGCGATTGGCGGCGGATCGACACCGGGACAGGTCTTGCCTACTTGGGTCATCGAACTGTCCGTACCTGATCCGATCGCCTTCGAACGGCGCCTTCGGAACTCTCCTGTGCCCGTAGTCGCGCGCATCGAGCAGGACAAGATCCTGGTGGATTTGCGCACCGTTCGCAACGAAGAAGAGGCAGATTTGATAAGGGCGATTAAAGCCGCCTGCAGCGCTGGAGAGCGCTCGTAGGTGAATGGCAGCTTAGCTGCCGCATCTCCAGATAACTCTTCCGCCCACAACCGTCGCGAGTGGTCCGCCACGGAATCTATGCCCGTTGAAAGGCGTATTGCGGCTTTTAGACGGCGATTGGTTCACGTCGTAGATCCACTTTCGATCAAGACTCAAGATCGTAACATCTCCCACCGCGCCGGTGCGCAGTGTCCCTCGATCAAGAGAAAGAATCCGCGCCGGATTTTGCGTGAATACCTGAATCAATCGGGACAACGGCAGCTTACCCGTGTGATACAGGCTCTCTAAGGCAAGTCCGACCGCTGTCTCAAGTCCGATGATCCCGAACGGGCAGCGTTCGAATTCCTGCATCTTCTCGGCGCCGGGATGCGGAGCGTGATCCGTTGCGATCGCGTCAATCGCGCCGCTCACCAAACCTTGCGTTATTGCCTCGATATCGCGCCGCTCTCGCAGGGGCGGCTTCATCTTGTAGCTGCTGTCATAAGGCGGCATATCCGAATCGGACAATAGGAAGTGGTGCGGTGTTGCTTCCGCGGTTACCGAAAGGCCTCGCTGTTTCGCAAACGAGACCATCTCCACCGAGTGCTGCGATGAGATATGTGCGACGTGATACCGCACGCCTGTCACTTCGGCTAGAATGATGTCCCGGGCGACCATCACGTCTTCGGAACTGCGTGGGATGCCGCGCAGCCCGAGCCGAATGGACTGCAGCCCCTCATGCATGTCTCCGTTCGCGCTGAGATGCAAGTCTTCGCAATGCTCAATCAGCGGCAGATCCAAGGCGCGCGCATACTCCATGGCTCGCCGAACCACGCGCGCATTCATGACCGGCTTACCGTCGTCCGAAATTGCAATAATGCCGGCCTGCTTCATTGAGGCCATGGACGACAGTTCCTCGCCCGCGCTGTTTTTGGTGATCGCGCCGATCGGGTAAACGTTCACTACGCCGAAGCGCCGTGCGCGATCCACGATATAACTGGTCACGGTGGCGTTGTCGTTAATCGGTTCCGTGTTCGGCATGCAGCATATCGAGGTGAACCCTCCCGCTGCAGCCGCTCGCGATCCCGTCTCAATCGTCTCGGCATGCTCGAAGCCCGGCTCACGCAGGTGCACATGCATGTCGATAAATCCGGGCGCAACCACCAGCCCGGAAGCATCGAACACCTCGCTTCCCGTGGCGTCGATGTCTTCCGCGATCTCGCGGATAAGGCCGTTTTCGATTGCAATATCGCTGATGCGATCCAGCCCCTGCGCCGGATCAACTACCCGCCCATTCTTAATTACCAGTTTGCTCATGCAGCCAGCACCCGCTCAAGCACGGCCATGCGCACCGCCACACCGTTCTCGACCTGGTTCAAAATTGCCGACCGCTGCGAGTCTGCTACCTCCGATGAGATCTCGCGGCCGCGGTTAATTGGGCCCGGGTGCATCACCACTACATCCGGCTTCGCTAGCTCCACATGTTCGGGCCGCAAGCCAAAGAATTGGAAATACTCGCCGGCCGGAAATGCTGCGGAATGCTGCCGCTCAAGCTGCACGCGCAGCATCATAATCACGTCGGCAGCCCGAATCGCGGTTTCCATATCGCAAGTCAGTTCCACGCCGGGGGCCATTTGCGCCATCTCTCGCGGCAGCAGGGATGCCGGCCCGCAGAGTACCACTTGAACTCCGAACTTGGAAAGCAGAAAGATGTTTGAGCGCGCCACCCGGCTGTGTGCGATGTCGCCGATAATCGCCACACGCAATCCTTCGAGCGTCCCACGCCGGTCCAGAATGGTTCGGGCATCCAGCAGCGCCTGCGTTGGGTGCTCGTGCGTTCCATCCCCGGCGTTCACGATCGGGATGGGTAGATAACGCGATAGAAAATGCGGCGCGCCGGAAGCCGCGTGGCGCATGACAATGGCATCGGGCCGCATCGCGGCAAGCGTGTTCAGCGTGTCGACCAGCGATTCGCCCTTCGAAACGCTAGAACTAGAGGCTGTAATGGAAACCGTGTCCGCGCCCAACCGCTTTGCCGCCATCTCGAAACTTGTGCGGGTACGCGTGGAGGCTTCGAAGAACAGATTCACCAGGCTCCTGCCCCGCAGGATGTCAAATCGCTTAAAGCTCTGCCCGGGCGCCGGCTGAAAATCCTTCGAGCGCGTCAGGACCGCTTCAATTTCAGCTCGCGTCAGCGACTCGATATCCAGCAGCCCACGTCTCATACCGCTAACTGACACTTTGCGGTGCCAATTCGTCTACGCGCTCAACCAGCATCACCTTCTCCTGACCATCGACTTCCTCAAGTTTGACTTCGATGATCTCGCTGCTGCTGGTCTGAACCATCCGTCCGATATACCGAGCCTCTATCGGAAGCTCCCTGTGGCCGCGGTCTATCAACACTAGCAACTGAACGCGTGCCGGCCGCCCGTGATCGAACAACGCATCCAACGCTGATCTCACCGTTCGTCCGGTATAAAGGACATCGTCCATGAGCACGACATCCTTACCGATTATTGGGAAGTCGATCTGCTTCGCGTGCAGAACCGGTCGTTCGCCCACCGTTGAAAGATCGTCGCGATAGAGGTTGATGTCCAGAATCCCCACTGGAATCTTCAGTCCTTCCAGGCTCTCGATTTTGGCCGCGAGCCGCTCAGCCAGCGGGGCCCCACGCCGCTTGATTCCTACAAAAGCGAGGCGGTCCAGGTCATTCGTCTTCTCCAATACTTCGTGGGCAAGGCGAACCAGGGTGCGATCGATCTCCGACGCGCTCATCAACTGCTTCTTTTCTCGAACAATTGCCATGGAATTGAATGTGGTGGGCCTACTGTCACGTCAGATTATCACGCACGGGTTTGCCGTGTTCCCCGCGTCCGGCGCTCAGGATCGCAAGCGCCCGCGAATGCGTTTCGCTAGCTTCTCGATCTGCTCGGTTTTCTTTACCGAAGAGAAAGGCACAACGTAGTCTCCGGCTTTCTGCAGTTCATCCCGCAGCTGCTGCGCAATTGAGATCAACTCGTTGGCATCTTTCAATGCCTGCTCGTGCTGTTCCTTTGCCATCGCATTCTTTTGCGATTTCCCGTTTGGTAGCTTCTTGTCTTCATCTCCAGGCTCAGGAATCGGCAACTTTCGTTCATCTTGATCCTGCGGAAATTGTGAAGTCTGGCCGCTTGCGGTTAACAGAGCCGAGCCTAGCAGCGACAAAACTGCGAATCGGCGGTTAATGCTCATCTGGCTGCTATCATAAGCCACTTATGATCAGTCAAACGGCGGATGCAAGGGCCGCGCAATGGAGGTAACGGTCGGCGTCATCGGCCTTGGAAACGTTGGCCTCGGCACGCTTCAGATTCTTACCGAAAGCGCCCGGTCGATTCATGACAAGCTCGGCTTCGCACTCAACGTCAAAGCAGTCTGCAGCCGGAATGTTCAGCAGAAGCAGCTTCCTCCACTAGGCGAACCGCTGCTTCGCACTCCTGACTGGCGCGAGGTGGTTTGTGATCCCGAAATCGATATCGTGGTCGAAGCTATCGGCGGTACCGGCACGGCTTTTCACATCATCGAAGAAGCTCTCCGCCAGCGCAAATCCGTGGTTACAGCCAACAAGGAATTGATGGCTCTGCGTGGCGCGGAGCTTTGGGCGCTGGCTAATCAGAATGGCGTAAACCTCGCGATGGAGGCGAGCGTTGCGGGCGGCATTCCGATTCATACCGTGCTTCGTGAAGGCATCGCCGGGGATCGTATTGTCGAGCTCTATGGGATCCTCAATGGCACCAGTAACTTCATCCTGACGGAGATTGAAAAGAGCAACGCGAACTTTGAATCGGTTCTATCGGAAGCTCAACAGCTTGGTTATGCGGAGGCCGACCCCTCAGCCGATATCGACGGCCTGGATGCCCGCTCCAAGCTTGCCATTCTTGCGGCGCTTGCGTTTGGAGAAAAGCTCACGCCTGCCGATATCTATACCGAGGGTATTCGCCGCATCATGCCGGTCGATTTCGAATATGCGCATCAGTTGAAGCACACGATCCGGCTGTTGTGCCTGGCGCGCCAGAATGAGCAGGGGCTGCTTCTTTCGGTGCGCCCGAGTCTGATACCCCAATCGGCGATCCTGGCTCAAGTGAAAGGCGCATACAATGCCATCTGGATTCGCGGAGCTTATGGCGAGGATACGTTTTACTATGGCCGCGGCGCAGGCTCAAAGCCCACCGGCGTTGCCATTGTGAGTGATCTGATGCGCGTTGCCCGCGAGATCCGCTTCGGCAGTCCCGAGCGGGTCAGTCCTTTTGCTCACGAACGCCTGGGCGAGTACAAGCCTCTGCCGATTCCGACCCAGAAGCTGCCCTATTATCTCCGCTTCCGCGTCGAAGACAAGGCCGGCATTATCGCGACCTTGGCAACGGTGCTCGCCAAGCACCAGATTGGGATCGATGCCGTGCTCCAGCTTCCACGGGAAGACTGGCGCGATCTGCCGTTCGTCATAACCACTGAGCCGGCCCGGGAGCAAGCGGTTCGCGACGCGCTGCTCGAGATCCGCGATGCGGATTTTCTGGTGGAATCGCCGTTTGCGATGCCGATGGAGCGCGGATTCTGAATGCCCTTTGGCCGGGCATCCAGTAGAATAACGATGTGGATGAGCCTGCGCGTTTGGGCGAGGCGAAGACTTAGTTTTGGATGAGCCCGCGCTTCTCAGCGAGGCGAAGACTCAATGTGGAGAGGTGGCTGAGTGGTCGAAAGCAGCGGTTTGCTAAACCGTCGTAGGGTCAAAAACTCTACCGGGGGTTCGAATCCCCCCCTCTCCGCCAGATTCTCAGATCTGCCTTTCTTATCAGTTACTTACAAAGAGCAATAACGCCTTGGTGTCGGTTTTCGAGGCCAGAAACCGACACCAAGCCGCGCCGTTTTCCGCTTCCCGGAGACTGCAACCGACACCAAAACCGACACCAAAAAACGACAACTTCCGGCGGCTCGGGCATACTACTCAAGGAGTCTGGAATGGCAAGTCTGAAGCGTGTTCGCGTGATCAAGAAAATTCAGGAAGGCGGGGTATGGCGTTACATATCGCTGAAGCAAAACGGCACCCGCTATGTCTGGGACGACCGGCCGGGAACGTATTTTGTGGAATGGTGGGAAGGCGTCCAGCGGCGCCGCGAGACGGCCGGTCAAACGCCTGCGGAAGTGATTGCCGCCAAACGGCGCAAACAGGACGGACTGCGGGCTCCGCAAGGTGCGCCAGCCAGACCGGAACCGCAACCAGCTCCTGCGGTAGAGCGCCCGCTGAGGAATCAAGAACCAGGTCGGGCGGCATCTCGATGGCTCGCTCTTCGTAGTCCTTGGGAGAAAAACCGATTTTCCCCTCGCCACTCACGCGCAGGCACGCTGCATCAAAATTCAGGTCACGCCAAGTCAGAAAGCAGAGCTCCTGTTCCCGTAAGCCCGTCAGGAGAAGCGTCGCAAACACCGCTTTCTCGAAGTCATCGCAGTGGGCAAATAGCGCATCGAGTTCCGCCTGGCTATAGACTGGCGGCCGGCGGCCCGCTTTTTTCTTGGCGTCCCGCAGGTGTTTGAAGCGCGCGCAAGGATTCTTCATCGAGACGCCGCGCTCATTGACGAAGTAGTAGAAGAAGGTCCGTAAGGTGCAGACTTCGAAGTTGACAGTGGGCGCGGTGATCAGCCGGCCGTGTTGTTCGCTCTTCTCCTGGCGACGCCGGATCTTGTATTCGTCAATCTCCGCTCGCGTAATGCTCTCGACGAATTCCTTGTGACCGAAGAGCCGGAGAAAATGCCGGAGCACTTGTCCGTAGCGCTGCGCGGTCGCGGGCTTATCGGGGGAATGCGCCTGGACGTGCTTCAGAAAAAGCTCACGCGCCGCGGCGAGCGGGGTTTTGGTCGCGACGGGTTGCGGAGCCAGCCGATATCTTCGAGCAGCTCTCAGCGTGTCGTAAGCTCTTGACTGCTCGGGAAGTGCACGATCTCGTCGGTATAAGCGAAAAGACTCTCTACAAGTACGTATCCCTCAGCCTCATTCCGCATTACAAGATCGGAGCAAACGTGCGTTTTCGCCCGCGCGAAGTGGCTGAGTGGCTGCAGGCGCGCGCCTGCTTCGATTCGCGCAGGCGAACTGCGAAGCTGCATTCGGTTCATTGACCTCCCTAAAAGAAATTCACTCGCGCACACGGCACCGCACACCTTCGAGCCTGCTATGCTGTCGGCATGGCGAGGAGTCTGGAGCACTTATGCGGCAAACAGACGATACGATCTGCGCGCGCATTCGGCTTCGATTTCGAGCCTCCCAGCCGCCTTGGTGTCGGTTTTGGTGTCGGTTTTTCGGTAAATCCGGGAGCAAACGGGAGAACGGAGAGACGGAATAGAAATCCGCTATCCTCTCTCAAACAAGCGAGTTACAAGGATCTAGTAAGTAACTCAGAAACTTGCAAGGGGGTCGGGAGCGGAATCCCCCCCTCTCCGCCAGAAAAGTCTAAGGGACTTCCGCAGCGTTGTCGTCTCTAACGGCACCGTAAACAGTTCTGGCTCGGATCGCGCTGGATCCAGGAATAGAATTTCCGTGAATTCTTCCAGTAGAACTTCTCGACAGTTGCACGATCTTTTGAGGAAATGAACTCTCTAGCGAGCCGGAAAACATCCGAGTACGTCGCCCATTGATCGCTATTGGGCCAATCACTGCCGTACATCAGCCGGTCGGGCCCAAATGTTCCCCAGATGTGATCCAAGCGGTCCCGATAGAAATTCAGGTCGAGTGGCACGCGGCCATCAACGCGTCGAACAATCCCGGAGAGCTTCGCGAAGACCTGAGGCCGTTGCCCGAGTACTCCCAGATCGGCATCGCACGCCTTCCGCGCGGCGGCATTATCGGGCGGGGTCAATTCGGGTAGATGATCGATCACAATCTTCAGGTCGGGAACGCGATCGCTCAAGCGAACAACAGCGTGAATCAATGCGGGGTCCGGGTTCGCCGTATCGAGCAGCAGGCCTGCCGCCAGCAGTAATTTCAGGTCGCTTACAAATCCCGGGTTCGAGATTCCCCGGCCCAAATCGCGATCCCAAATATTCCCATACCGGATGCCACGAAACAGCGGATTCTTGTGCAGCCGGTCTAGTTGTCGTGCGAAACCGGGCGTGCCGGGTTCCAGATCGCCAATGGTGCCGACGATGATTGGATCTTTCGATGCTACGTCCAGAACCCACTGGTTATCATCCAGCCACGGGCTGCATTCTATTTCGATCGCGCCCACCACGCCGTGAGATGCTGCGACTCTGCGGAAGCGTTCCGGAAGCGCGCTCTTATAAATGGCGCTATTCTTCGGCGGCCACGGCACGCCTTGCGGACGCGAGACGTCGAACAGATGAATATGCGTATCGATAATTGGAACGTCTTCTGGAATGCCAGAAAACGTATTCGAGGCACGCGCAACCGCGCAGCCCAGCGCAGTGGAAATAAACCTTCTGCGTTTCATTCGGGCCCCAACGGCGCCGGCGATGTGAATCTATCTGGAGCTGATCCAGCCGGCCCTAGTCTAGAACGCTGCCGCGCCTGCTTCGGCAACGGCCTGATCCTGCTTACCCAAGCCGCCGCTTACGCCGATTCCACCCATTACCTGGTCGCCACGTTTTAGCGGAATGCCGCCGGCGAAGATCATCACGCGTCCGTTGTTTGAGGCGTGAATGCCGAAGAACTGATCGCCAGACTGGCTGAGTTCGGCCAATTCCTTCGTGGAAATGTCAAATGCTCTGGATGTCCACGCCTTCTTGATGGATATATCGACGCTTCCAAACCAGGCCTTATCCATGCGCACATGGGCGACGAGATTCCCCCCCTGGTCGACAACAGCGATATTCATGGGTTGACCGATTTCTTCTGCTTTCTTTTCCGCGGCGGCAATAATCCGCCTTGCATCTGCCAGTGTGATCATGTCTTTCCTCCTCGGATGTTGCAGTCGTTAGATCATTTTTATCCTAACGTGTGTCGGAGCTTGTCTATTTCAGCGTGTAAAGATAGCCGGCGATATCCCTGGCTTCCGTTTCTGTTACGCCAAGATCGGGCATCAGGGTCTTTTCATCGACCGCTTTCGGGTTTTTGATCCAGCGGACCATGTTGCCCGGAGTATTTTGCAGCACACCCGCTATGTAGATTCGGTTTCCTATTCCGGAAAGCGGCGGACCCACCAGGCCTTGGGCGCCGGAAATTCCCGGAATAATGTGGCAGGAGCCGCAACCATACCGGGCTATGGTCGCCGCGCCGCGTTGTGCATTGCCGCCAGTGGTGACTTCCGCGACATGCTGCTCACTATCACCGCATCCGCACAGTCCGAAAGCACAAGCGGCCGCCACAATCGCGATGACAGTTTTATTTCGCACTGCCCGCTCTTTCCAGCCGGATATCGCTCTCTTTAAGCCACTTTGCGAAGAGCACGAGTCCTGCCGCCAGATACACCACACCGGCCGGCACCCACATAATCAGGCCGCCAAGCTGCTGATCTTCAAGCGGGGTGAGACCCCAGGCCTGCGTGGTTGTTCCGTAGGCGAGATACCAGATGTGAGGAGTGAATGTGAGCAGCGCGCCCAAAATGCTGGTGTGCACCGCGGTTGTGAATATGTAGAAGACCGCCGCGCCATAAGACTTTCTGCCTTCTGCATAAAACAGCGCCCACCAGAACAGCAGAGCAGAAAGAAAGAAGCTTAGGTGCTGCGCTGTATGGGCGAGCTCGCTTTCAAGCGTCAGATCGAACAGGATGGGCGCGTGCCAAACCCAGATCGCGGCCGCATGCAGCCACCACGCTGTAAACGGGTCCGTCAGGGCGTTCCAGGGACCGCGAACGTACGGAGTTTTCGCCCATCGTCCGGCGACTCTGCGCCAACCGAAAGGCAGCGCCCAGAGAAACGTGACAAGCGGCCGAGAAAGAACCAGCAGGGGTGCAGCAACCAGCATCAGAATCTCATGCTGCACCATGTGGGCCGAAAACAGAACCTCGCCGAGCCGATGGAGAGGCGATACGAGCGCCAGGACCAACGCCCCCAATCCCAACCAGAAAAATGTCCGTTGCCGATTCTGGAAGAGCGTTTCCTTTCGCGAGCCCAGCAGGTACAGAACCGCGGAAGCCGCAAGCGGGATGACCACCCCAGGATCAAATTCCCAGCTTCTCCACAAATTTCCGGGCTCCACAATCATTGACACGCCGCCAGAATAATTTCGGGAATGGCCTGCGCGACGATCACGATGCAGAACATGGTGCTGAGCAGGATGCCGCCAACCGCCATGATGCGCGCGCGGGAAACGACGCTGCCGCCCTCATCGGGCCACTCTTTTCCAAGCTGCCGCCACTGGTTCCAGGCCAGGACGCCGGATGCGGCTGAGAGAATTAACGCCACCAGGGAGACGATATAAAGCGCCAGCTTTGCCTGAAAGATGCAGGCCCACGGCGCCAGAGCGAAGTTCGCTTCGAAGCTCAGCAGCCACACGATGGGACCGGCAAGCACGCCTGTCCACAAAGCGAAATTGCGGTTCATTGCGCAGTCTCCACCAGCCGTGGACCCCAGTACGTCACGATGTATAGCGGAATCCAAATCGCTACGACGAAGTACCACACCAGGCTATCCACGTGAATGCCCAGCCGCTCCCTTTCGCCGTACCGGCCACTAGCGACAAACACGACAAACACGATTGTTTCCACCAGACCCGCAATGAAGTCGAAGCTATGCAGCCCTAGAAACGCCCAAACGTAACTTCCGAATGCGTCCGCCATCCAGTTGAAATTCAGCGAGTGCCATTCGATGATGCGCATGACGAAGAATATGATGGCTAGAACCAGATTGAGGCCCAGACCCAGAATCATGCCGCGCCGGTCATCTTTCTTGGCTGCTTCGCTGGCCCAATACGAGCCGAACGCGCTCAGGATAAGCGGTATCAGGGCAAGGCTCGGAAGCAGAACGTTCGGGAATTGATCTCCCGGCGGGGGCCATACATCCACGCGCAGGCGCGTATAAAAGTACGCCGCGATCAGGATGGAAAACATCGTCGCTTCGATTGCGATCAGGCACACTTGTCCCCACCATAGGGGCGCCTGAATCGAGATGCGGAAAGGTGGAAGTTCCGAGACGTCGAGTGTTCTGGCTGCCGTCATGGTTTTAGCTCCAGGGGCCTCCGCGGCCAAAACCAACCGATCAATGCAATGCCCGAAAGAATCGAGCCCCAGGTGATGTACCACTCATTGAAAACGGAACCTGCAAAGCCGATTGTGACGGCAATCGCGGTAAGCAGCGGCCAGATACTCGGCGGCGGCAGCACATAGCGATGGTCGGGCTGCGCATCCATCAAGGTCGTTGCCAGTACTTCACGTCGGTTGCTGCGTAGCCCGGTGACAATCACGCGTTCGTCCGGCGGGGTCCACAGGGCATATCGGCTGGTCACCACAGGCAGGTATTCGAAGTTATAGTTCTTGGGCGGCGATGCTGCGGCCCACTCCAGGCTGGGCGCATCCCAGGGATTGTTGCCCGCCACTTTGCCGGCCCTCCGGCTCCAGACGACGTTCGCGATGAAGATGATTCCGCCAAGCGCGATGATGCACGCGCCGACGGTGGCCAGCAGGTTGGCCGGTCCCCAACCCATCTCCGGCGAGTACGTATAGATCCGCCTCGGCATGCCCTTGAGGCCCAGGATGTGCATCGGGAAAAAAGTCAGATTGAAACCAATGAACAAGACCCAGAAGTTCAACTTCCCGACGGCCTCGTTCATCAGACGCCCGGTCATTTTCGGATACCAGTGATAAAAGCCGCCGAACAGCGGGAAGAGCGCGCCCCCAATCAGCACGTAATGGAAATGCGCGACAACGAAAAACGTGTCGTGGACCTGCAAATCGAGGGGCACGGAACCCAGCAGCACGCCGGAGAGTCCGCCCAGTACGAAGATGGCGATGAAGCCGAAGACAAAATGCAGGGCAGTGTTCAATCGCAGACGGCCGCTCCAGAGCGTGGCGATCCAGCAGAAGATTTGCACTCCGCTGGTGATGGCGATCATCATGCTTGCGGCGGTGAAATAACCGGCTGCAATTTGCGGCAGGCCGGTGGCGAACATATGATGCACCCACAACCCGAACCCAATGAAACCCGTCGCGATCAGCGATAGGACCATCGCCGTGTATCCGAAGATATGCCGC
Organism: Bryobacteraceae bacterium; assembly: GCA_035475915.1. Lineage (GTDB taxonomy): Bacteria > Acidobacteriota > Terriglobia > Bryobacterales > Bryobacteraceae > Bog-105. The sequence continues at coordinate 10,465 of DATIMA010000164.1, read as the reverse complement.
CTTGAATTCGCGACCACAATGGACGACACCATGCCGAGCGCGGGAATAAAGATGATGTACACCTCCGGATGTCCGAAAAACCAGAAGACGTGCTGGAATAGCAGCGGGTCGCCTCCTTCGGCCGGATTCACGAAATTCGTGGCGACCGTCCGGTCCGACAGCACAAACGAGCTCGCGATCATTACCGACGGCATGGCGAAGATCACCATAAAGGACTGCACCAGCATGGACCAGCAGAACAGTGGTATACGGTTCAGAGACATGCCCGGCGCCCGCATTTTGAAAATAGTCGCGATGAGTTCTGCCGCGACGCACATCGCCGAGACCTCGGTGAACGTAATCATCTGAGCCCAGAAATCGGGGCGCTTGCCAGGAGAAAACTCGGGACCCGAGAGAGGAGTATAGGCAAACCAGCCGACGTCCGGCGCGGCATTCTGGAACACGCCCACGTATAAGAAAATCGCGCCCGCCAGATACATCCAATAGCCGAACGCATTCAGACGGGGAAAGGCCACGTTCCTGGTTCCGACCATCAGTGGGACCAGGTAAATACCCATTCCTTCCATCATCGGCACGGCAAACAGGAACATCATTGTGGTCCCGTGCGTCGTGAAGAACTGGTTGTAACGGTCGGGCCCGAGAAATGTATTGTTGGGCTGCGCGAGTTGGAACCGCATCATCAGCGCTAAAATTCCGCCCACCACAAGGAAGACGAATGCCGTTACGATGTAACGCATTCCGATGGCCTGATGCGTGGTAAACGAGAGCCAGCCGGTGATGCCGCCCGGGTGACGCCATGAGTTCTCCAGGGTTCGGAGATGCTGTTCTTGCTCTTCGGCTGTCGGAACGTGACTTTCGGCGGGACTCATTTGAGACTCTCCAGATATTGCAACAGCGGCTGAAGGTCGGGGGGATTCATGGCGATAGTTGCCATGTGATTGCCGGGTTTTATGTTTTGGGGGTTCGTGATCCAGCCGCCCAGATTTCCCATGGTGTTCGGCAGCGTGTTGGCCGCAATGCCGCGCCGGCTGGCGAAATGGGTAAGGTCCGGTGCGTTCTGTCCGGAAGCGCTGGTGCCGCGAATCGCGTGACAGAAGATGCACGCGTGATTCATGAACACTTGTTGACCTCGCTGCAGGACCGCGGTGCCGGGTGCCGCCGATGGCTTCAATTGCCCGTCAAACCAGGTTTTGAATTTGTCCGGCGGTTCCGCGACTACCCATAGACTCATGTGCGCATGCTGCAAGCCGCAGAACTCGGCGCACTGACCGCGATACACGCCCGGCCTGTCGGCCTGAATCCATTCGGTGGTGACGCGCGATGGAATCAGATCGCGCTTGCCGTGCAGATTGGGCACCCAAAAGCTGTGAATCACATCGTGTGACGTGCCGCGAATCATGACTGGACGGCCAACGGGAATATGAATCTCGTTTGCCGTAACGAGAACCTGTTGCGGATCGCTGTTCTGGTAGCGAATCTGCCACCACCATTGCTGGCCGGTCACCTCGATAACCATTGGGTTCTTGCGGTCCTGTAATTCCGAGAGGTTCTTTCCAGTGATAATGCTTGTGACGAGTAGCACGAACAGAATCACAATGGACAAAATCGTGGCGGCAGTGACTACGCGCGTCAAGCCTGCTTCTGTTTGTGGCGGTGGCAGATGCGTTGCCTCCAGCGGTTCCTGCTCGATTCCGCGGTGCCGCCGGGTAAGCGTTAGCGCGGTCAGCACCATCACGATAATGAAAATCGCCGATAACAAAGCCAGGAAGAACCACCACAACGTAGCGATCTGCCCCGATTGCGGCCCCGCGGGATTGACCACGGACTGTTGGCGGCCCGCACAGGAAGTGAGCGTGAGTGCAGCGAAGCACAGAGCCGCGATATTCAGAGACTGATGCTTCCCACTCACTTCGTCACTCCGGGAGGGCGCTGCAGCACATTCTGAGGATTCGTTTGAATGATGTCCTGGCGGCTGGCTGTTGCGGATCGCGGCTGCTCACCGTTCATGGACCGGACGTAAGCGACCAGTTCCCAAATCTGATACTCGGGAATCCTGCCGCCCCAGGAAGGCATCCCGTTGGGCCTGCCCTTCACGATGGTGTCGAAGAGATTCGCGGGTTCGCCGCCATAGACCCAATACTTCTTTATGAGCGGCGGCCCGATGCCACCTCCGCCGTGAGCGTGACACCCGGAGCAGTTGTACCAATCGAAAAGCCGCGAGCCTTCCGAGATGTCGTATGCGCTGGCATTATACGGATTCGTAACGATTGCTTCAGGCCGGACGGGCCCGCCAGGCCGGATAAGATCCTCCCGCGCAGCATCCCCGTAGATGGCCAGCCTTGCGGGCGATGGCCGGATATCGCGATGCTCGCGCTGGCAGGAGCTGATTAGCATCAGCGAGCAGCAGCAGATAACGCCAGAAATGATTCGCACGGATGCAGCTTCTCCTATGGAACTTGAGGCACCCCGAAATCGGAAAGAATCCGGTGAACCGCTGCGGCTTTGGATTCCAGAATGCCCTCCAGTTTTGCCTCCAGGCTGGTATTGCCCTTATGCACCCCAACCGATATGTCGAACGTAAATGGCACCCCAAGGAACATCGGCGGAGAAACCGGGACGACGTCCAGTGGAGTCGCTGAGAGTTTGCTGAAATACCCACCCAACGGGCCCCAGACGATCGCAACATCGAGATCGCCGCACGCAACCGCATCAACAATTTTCCGTGCGGGATTCTCTTCTCCGTACTTCCCGAACAGGCTGAATCCAACGACATTCCGGGTAATACCGAGGCGGCCCAAGGCGACGGCTGGAGGCGCATAATCATCTCCAACCACCTGGATCCCGACGCGCCACTTTGCCAAACGCGGATCTGCGAGCGACCTTATTTGTAAGTTGTCCTCATGCCGTGAAACAAAGACGTAACTTGATCGGTAATACGGCTTCGTAACTGCCACTGACGAGAGCGCAGTGGGGACACCCATGACAACATCGCACCGCCCTGCGTCCAGCGAGTTTTTCAGGAACGATTTTCGTTCGGACCACCATGTGTATTCCAGCTTCTCGCCGGCGGTAGTCGCAATAAGTTCCGCCAGTTTGTTCTCGAAGCCCTCGCTTCGCTGGTTTGAGAACGGCAGATTGTTGGGGTCAGCGCATACCCGCAATGTATTCTGATTGGCGGCGGCAAAAGCGCTAGCCAAGAGCATTAAGCTAAGGCAGCGAGAAAACATAAAGCATGCCGCCCTTCGTTGTGTATTTCCCCAGGTCCGTCATGGCATTGGTGAATCCCAATGCGCCCGTGCCATCTACCGTGTTCAGGCCGCCGGCCACCACCGCGCCCGACCAACCGCCAACTCCGCACAGGACCGCCACATACTGCTTTCCGTCAGGTCCTTTGTAAGTGACTGGCTGGCCGATGATTCCCGATCCGGTCTTGAATCGCCAAAGCGGCTTGCCGCTGCGGGCATCTACCGCCTTGAACCAGCCGTCCATGGTGCCGTAGAACACCACATCGCCGGCGGTTACAACGGTGCCGCTCCAGACTGGAAACATCTCATTTATGGCCCAGACCTGCTTGGCCTTGACCGGATCCCAGGCCGAGAAAACGCCGCGATTTCCACCCGGCCCCGCATACATCCGGACATTCGCGCCCACGTAGGGCGTACCGGCGATGTAGTTCGCTGACACGCCTTGCATCTCGTAACAGAGGTTGTTATGGGGGATGTAAATGAACCCGGTCCGGGGAGAAAACGAGGAGGGCTGCCAGTCTTTGCCGCCCGGCGGTGCGGGACAGGCATCGCGAATCGTCTTGTAGCCCGTGGCCTTGTCGGGATTCAGCTTTAACTTGCCTGTCGCGAGATCCACCCCAAAATTCGTGTTGACGTACGCAAATGCTTCCGCAGACAGTACCTGTCCGTTCGTCCGATCAATGATATAAAGCCGGCCGTTCCTGTCGGGATGCGCCAGCACCTTTCGCATTTGCCCGTTGATATTGAGGTCCAGCAGGATGTTTTCATTTACCCCGTCATAATCGTGCTGATCATGTGGGTTCATTTGATAGGCCCAGGTCGCCTCACCGGTTTCGGGCCGGCGCGCAAAAAGCGTGGACGTCCATTTGTTATCGCCAGGGCGCATTTCGGGGTTCCACGGTCCGGGGTTGGAAGTCCCGTAATAGATCAGGTCAAGGTCGGGATCATAGGAAACCCAGCTCCAGGCAGCGCCGCCGCCGATTTTCCACTGTTCGCCGGTCCAGGTCTTGACACCCAGGTCCTTGCCGCGTTCCGACGCGTAATATGGTTTGAAATTCGAGCCAATGAGCACATCGGAATCCGGTCCCGTCGAGTAGGCGCGCCAGGCAATCTTTCCCGTGTCGGCATCGAGACCCGCCAGCCAGCCCCGCACTCCGAATTCGCCCCCGCTGTTACCGGCGATCACTTTGCCTTTGGCGACAATGGGCGCCATCGTCATCGATTCGCCCATATTGATGTCGCCTAATTTTGTTCTCCAGACTTCCTTGCCCGTATTCGCGTCCACGGCGACGGTTTGATCGTCCAGCGTGTTGTAGTAAATCTTGCCGTTGTAATAGGCCGCTCCTCGATTCACGACATCACAGCAGGCAACGCCCTGCGAAGAAGGGGTTGGGTGCGGCTGATACACCCATTTCATCGGCGCGCCAGGCTTAGTAAGATCCAGCGCGTAGAGATCATCCGGGAAAGGGGTCACGATATACATCGTGTTGTTCACGATCAGCGGGGCCGCTTCGTGTCCGCGCGTAAGGCCGGTTGAAAACGTCCAGGCCAGCTTTAGCGAACTCACATTCTGGGCATTAATCTGAGAAAGGGTGCTGTATCGTGTGCTGGCGTAATTCTTCGCCGCCATCGGCCATTGGCCGTCATCGGGCTGATTCTGGATCTGCGCGAAAGCCCCTGAACATGCCAGCACCGCAGCCCCAAAAACAAAGCAGGCGCGCTTTGTTTGCGTCATCTTCAAGTAAGTCGGCGTAAGTAGCCCGATTGTTTCCTTAGCAGAACTACTGGCTCTTGCGGTAACCTCTGAAACTCTTTGCCACGAATGTTGGTCTCGTCTGACGTGCCGGCTCCTTGGATTGCTGTCGCAGGTCTCGTGATTCTGGCATTTACTCTCCGCGAAATCTTCAAAGACTTGTTCAATCCAAGTGCACGCGGAACACTCAGCGGCGTCGTCGCTCGCACAACATTCCGTATGGGACGCTTAATCCGCCCTCTGTTGCCCGTTGCCGGGCCGCTCGCATTGGTGTTGGTAATGATGTGCTGGGCGTTTCTGATTGCGTGCGGTTTTGCGCTTGTATACTGGGCCGGATTTCCGGGTGATTTCCGATTTCATATCCCTCAGGATCAGCATCAGGGCGGGTTTGGGACCATGCTCTATTTTTCGCTTGAAGTACTGACTACGCTTGGTCTGGGCGACATAACCCCACTTTCGGGCTGGACGCGTGCGGCCGCCGTGCTTGAAGCGCTTATCGGGCTTGCGCTGGTTACGGCGAGTGTCTCCTGGATCGTTCTGCTCTACCCGGCCCTAGCACGATTGCGGACGCTCGCGCGGCGCGCATCCACCCTTGTCAAGGCCGGACAGCAAACTGGTCTCGATGTGATGTCCGAAGATGTCGAGTATGTTCTGGCTGAGCTGGCGCTTGATCTGATCCGTACGCGCGTGGATTTCATCCACTTTCCCATCATTTATTACTTCCACTCCGATACGATGGACGCGTCGTTACCGCGGGCTTTGCAACTGCTGTCCAAGTTCGCCCAGGCCGGGACAGAACAAAAGGACGACAAACGTCTGCGCCTGGCCTCCGCAGCTCTGAGCACAGCTCTCGCGGAACTTGCCAGCTTGCTCGCGGACAAGTTTGGGCGCGGCGATGCTTCCGATACCGATGCCGTGTTAGCGGCCTATGCGGAAGACCACTTGCTCAAAGGCGGATAATCTGGGTTCATGTCCCCAGGTGCCAATAAAACGTATGACGCTCTAATCGTCGGCTCTGGAGCAAGCGGCGGCTGGGTAGCAAAGGAACTCACCGAACAGGGCATGGACGTTTTGATGCTCGAGGCAGGCCCGCCACGTATGCCGACGCGTGAGTTCACCGAGCATGTCTGGCCCTATCAAATGAAATTTCGCGGCTTCGGGGACCAGAAAGCGCTGCTTACTCAGCAGCCCGTGCAACGCCTCTGCTACGCGTGCGACGAGTACAGTCATCAATTCTTCATCAATGACGCAGAGCATCCGTATACCTTCCCTCCAGACAAGCCGTTCATGTGGATACGCGGCCGCCAGGTGGGCGGGAAAACGTTCTGCTGGGCCCGCGAGAGCTACCGGTACAGCGACTATGAATTCAAAGCCGCGAGCCGGGACGGATACGAACAGGATTGGCCTTTCAATTACGCGGAACTCGAGCCGTACTACGACAAGGTGGAGAGCTTTATTGGGGTCAGTGCGTCCCACGAAGGGCTCCCGCAAATGCCGGATGGAAAATTTCTGCCGCCCATGAATTTATCTTGCGGTACTGTTTTGGCAAAAAAAGTGATCGAAAAGCATTTTGGCTGGCGGGTCATGCCGGACCGGGTCGCAAACCTAACCGTGCCGCACAACGGACGCCCGGCGTGTCACTACTGCAACGAATGCCAGCGTGGCTGCTACACGGCTTCTTACTTCAACAGCCCCTCAGTAACGCTTCCCGCCGCTGCTCGCACCGGACGGTTTACTCTGCTGAGCGATACCGTAGTCAGTCACGTCATTACGAACAGCAAGGGAAAAGCAACCGGGGTCCACTACATCGGCCGTGAAACGAAAGTTCACAGCGAAGCGCGCGCGAAGATTGTCGTGCTGGCCGCCGCAACCCTCGAATCCACGCGCATCCTGCTAAATTCCAGATCTCCGCGGTTTCCCAATGGGATTGGGAATTCAAGCGGCGTTCTCGGCCACTATTTAATGGATCATTTCACGGTGGAAGGAGCGGGCGGCGAACTCGCTTCGCTCAAGAGCTCAGAGCGGGAACCAACCGGGAATCCCTGCGGCTATCTCATCCCAAAATACGCAAATACCGAAGGACATAAGAACAGAAATTTCCTGCGCGGATACCGTTTCGACGGCGATGCCAGCCAGCAATTGTATGCAGAGGCATTTTCGTTGCCCGGATACGGGCGGGCCTGGAGAGATTCGGTGCGCCGTGAGATTCCTTATTATTTCGGAATCGAAGCCCAGGGCGAATGCCTCCCGCGCTATGACAACTACGTTGAGCTTGATCCCGGCAAAAGAGACGCCTGGGGCATACCCGTCCTTCGTATTCACGCGAGCTACGGCGAAAATGAGCGCTCCATGGCGAAGGCGATGCGCCGCGACATCGGTGATGTTTTGGATGCGCTGAAGGTAAAGAACCCCGTTCCGCCGAATCAGGAGATCAGCGTGTTTGGCAAGAACATTCACGAATGCGGCACCGCACGCATGGGCAATGACCCTGAAAAGAGCGTTCTAAACCGCTATAACCAGGTCCATGATATGAAGAACCTGTTTGTTACCGACGGCGCTGCTTTTGTGACGCAAGGCTGCTATGAGCCGACTCTCACGATTATGGCGATCTCGGCCCGCGCCGCGGATTACATGGTCGAAGCGCGCAGAAAGGGCGAGTTATGAATCGCCGCGATTGGATGATTACCGCGATCACCGCCATTGGATTTCCCAGCACGGAAGCGTGGCCGGCGAGTTCCGCGTTACCGCCGGGCCTCTACTTGCCTTCTACCGATCATCTTGGTCATGCTCTGATGAACCACGGGCAAGTTCAGCCGGGTCCGCCCCAGTTTTTCTCGCCGCGCGAATTCGCCGTTATCCGCGGGATGGCGGAATTGATTCTGGGCGAGGAACCGAATGCTCCGAATGCCGGCATCGGCAATGCCATCGCCGCGTGGATCGATCTCCGCGTTTTCAGCTCGGCCGGCGCGCGTGCCGCCGCGAACAGTCTCGACCCGCTGCATCGGACGTTAGCTGTCGCTTACTATGGCGCAGCGGCAGTCCATGAGCTGGAATCATCCGACCCGCGGAAGATCTGCCGTGAGGGGCTCGCCTGGGTGGCCGAAAGAGGCGACTTCATCTCGCTCGATCCCCATCAGCAGATCACCATCTTAGATTCCATCAGCGATGCACGACCGGACAAGCAGTCCGAAAATGCAGGGACCCAATTCTTTGCATACGTTAAGTCGGAGATCATCAAAGGCTTCTATACCTCGCGAACCGGCCTGAAAGAGCTCGATTACAAAGGCAACGCTTTCTATGCAAGTTCCCCCGGATGCAAGCAAGCGCCAAAATAGAATCATGAGTGCCGTGTCCATTTCTGAATCGCGAGTCTCGGCTAAACACGCTTTGTACATCGGTGGCGAATGGATCGAAACATCGAAGTACGACGAAGTGAAGCTCCCGTATGATGGCAGCATTATCGGGCTTGTTGCACACGCTGACGACAGTCATGTGGACCAGGCAGTAACCGCCGCAACCGAAGGCTCGCGTGCCATGGCCGCGCTTGCCAATCACGAGCGCGCCGATCTTCTTCTCCGAATAGCGGGTGAGCTTCGCAGCGATGAAGCGCAGCTTGCTCAGCTCATCTGCTCTGAGAGCGGCAAGCCCATGAAAGAGGCGCGCGTTGAAGCCAGCCGGAGCGTCAACACGCTGATAGCGGCCGCACATGAGGCCCGTCAACTGCACGGCGAAGTTATACCCATGGACTTCACGCCCGGTGGCGAGCGCCGGATGGGAGTGACCGTTCGCGAGCCGCTGGGCGTTATTGGCGCCATCACGCCGTTTAATTTTCCGCTGAATCTGACGCTCCATAAGCTCGCTCCCGCCCTCGCGGCAGGCAACGCGGTTGTACACAAACCCGCCGAGCGAACGCCGCTCAGTGCATTGCGTCTCGCCGAACTGGTTACCCGCGCCGGTGCTCCGAAGGGCGCTTACAACGTCATCACCGGCGATGGTCCGGCGCTCGCGGACCGCATGCTCCGGGATCCCGGCATCGCGATGATTACGTTTACCGGTAGCATGCGCGTGGGCACGGTCATCCGGGCCAAGGCCGGCCTGAAGCGCGTGACGCTGGAACTCGGAAATAACTCCGCCGCAATAATCGAACCGGATGCCGATCTCTCAACCGCAATTACTCGTTCCGTTCAGGGCGCATTCAGCCACAGCGGCCAAGTCTGCTTGTCGCTTCAGCGGGCCTTTGTGCATGAATCCATTGCCGACGCGTATCTCGAAGGACTGCTCGATGCCACCAAAAAGCTCCGCATAGGTCATCCCTATGAAGCCTCTACTGACATTTCCTCTCTCATCGATGAGGCCGCTGCCGTTCGGGTGGAATCCTGGACCCAGCAGGCGATTGATTCCGGTGCTCGCCTGCTGTGCGGCGGCAAGCGCCGTTTTGCCACGCTTGAACCCGCTATTCTGACAGACGTTCCGGGTTCCGCCCGCATCTCCTGCGAAGAAGTGTTTGGCCCCGTTCTGGCCGTTTATCGTTATCACGTGCTGGAAGACGCCATTGCTCAGGCGAACAGTACTCCTTACGGATTGCAGGCCGGCATTTTCACGAATAATCTTCCTCGCGCGTTCGCAGCCGCGCGGAAATTGCAGTTTGGCGGCGTGCTTATCAACGATGTTCCGGCTTTCCGCATGGATCATATGCCGTACGGCGGCGTGAAGCACAGCGGTCTGGGCCGCGAAGGACCGCGTTATGCGATTGAAGAGATGACAGATCTGAAGCTGCTCTGTTGGAAAACCGAGTAGCTATTTGCCAATCGGTTTTCCTTCGGCATCCAACTGTACGACCTCGCCCACGTTCAGGCTGCGCACGCCCGCTTCAATCTTCGACAGATCGCCAACCAGAAGCAAAGTGCTGCGGCTCGGAGTCGCATACTTCTCAGCCGCGGCATTAACGCTGTCAAGCGTCGCCTTCGTCAATTCATCCGGTTCGCGCTGCAGCTCGGAGAAGGGAAGACCCAGCGACCAGAGATCCACGATCTGTTGGGAAACACGATTCATGGATTCGAATTGCTGGGCGTAGCCACGCACCCGGTTGCTTTTTGCATTGCTGAGTTCGCTCTCTGTAACCGGCTTTTCACCCGCAATGAATTTCAACTCTTTCTGAAATTCCACGACCGATTCCTTCGTCTTGTCGGTCTGGACACCGCCGCCCGCGATCCATACTCCGTATTTCGAGAAAAAGTCCGGGAACGAGAATACGCCGTACGAATAGCCCTTGTTTTCGCGCAGATTCATACCCAGACGCGCGCCGGCGGAGCCGCCCCATACAACGTTCGCAAGGCTGAACGCGTAGTAATCGGGCGCATCCCGGCGGGGCGCTGGCAGAATCTCTTCAACATACGTCTGAGCGGCATCGGGCCGGTTTACCAGGTAGACTTTCCCCGGACCCAGCGGGTGCGGTTCCGCAATTAGC
>DATIMA010000163.1:0-3554 GCA_035475915.1 Bryobacteraceae bacterium | reverse complement strand
TAAACGCGAAACCCAGGTAAGCGGCGGCGGTCGATACCGTCAAGAACCGTGCTGCAAGGAATCCAAAACTGCGGGGCCGGCCGAACAGAAGAAAGAAGCCGAGTGCCACCACCGCGATTTGGGCAATTCTTTGTCCGGGAGACTGCCTCTTCACGGCCCGTTTGGCGCTGAACGCCATGACGAGCCAAATAATGCCGGCGACCATCCAGGCGTCGGTCATGATTTGCCAAAGGAGGGGGTGCATAGCGTGGCCCTAGGCGATTCCCAATTTCCGCTGCATGTGTTCGAGCGTCACGCCCTTTGTTTCCGGATAAACGAAGAGAACCACAAAAAATTGAACCACCATCATGATGGAAAAGAAGACGAACGGCGCGCCGCGAGAGTTGGCCGCAATGATTGGGAACGACCAGGAAATGGCCGCATTCATAATCCAGTGCGTGAAGCTGCCCAGGCTCTGGCCGTGTCCCCGCACGCGGTTCGGAAATACTTCGCTGATATACACCCAGATCACGGCACCCTGCGAGAACGCAAAGAAGGCGATGAATCCAACCAGCAGCCACACCAGAAGGCCCTCGTGCGCTCCGCTGAAAAACACGGCCGCGACTCCCGCCAGACAGGCAGCGCATCCAACCGACCCCACCAGCAGCAGCGTCTTGCGGCCCACGCGATCGATGATGGACATGGCAATCACGGTGAAGATGAGGTTGGTGAAACCGATCAGAACAGCCTGCAGATCGCCCGAAACTTTGCTGAAGCCTGCGCGGGCGAAGATATCGTTCAGATAGTAGAGGATCGCGTTGATGCCGGAAAGCTGGTTAAACATCGCGATAGAGACCGCAAGAAAAATCGGCAGGCGGTATTTCGATTGAAATAACGTCTCCTTAGCGCGTCCGTGCTCGACATCGATCGAGGCGACAATGTCGCGCAACTCTTCCTCGACGTTTTCTTCGCCGATGGTTACCAGCACCGACCGGGCTTCATTGACGCGTGATTTTTGGACTAGCCAGCGCGGGCTGCGCGGAATCGTAAAGAGCATGATGAAGAAGAGCAGCGCCGGGATGCCCGAGACGCCCAGCATCCAACGCCAGTCTCGCGCTCCGAAATTCGCAAGGCCGATGATGTAATTCGAGAAATACGCTAACAGAATGCCGGCCACGACATTGAACTGAAAGAAGCCGACCAGCCTGCCGCGCCAGCGAGCGGGCGCGATTTCGGCGATGTACATGGGGCCGAGAACCGATGAGCCGCCGATTCCCAGACCTCCGATCAGCCGGAAAATCACCAGTGAGTACCAATCCCACGCGAACGCGCAGCCCAGCGCCGAGATGAGATAGAGCACCGCCATGACGCGCAGGCTGTCGCGGCGCCCATAGCGGTTTCCGGGAATGCCGGCCAGAATGGAGCCGATCACGGTACCGACCAGCGCAACCGCAACCGTCAATCCCAAGCCGCCTGGAGTCAGATCAAACGCCCGCGTGAGCCCCGCTGTGGTCCCTGCAATGACAGCGGTATCGAATCCGAAGAGGAGTCCGCCCAGGGCGGCAACGATCGTGCTCTTGACCAGCGCGCCGGTAAGCGTCATGCGAGCTCACCCTTACCGCTCTGTGAGTCCTCGAGAAATGTCTCAATCGACGCGTCTGAGGCAGCCCATTGACCCAACAAAAGGCAACCCAGTATTCCAGAGCGTGACCCCAGAGCGGGCGGTTGGATGAACCGGTCCAGATGATCAAGCACTTCCGTGTGCTGAATGTATTTATTAAGGAGGAGCGCGAATTCGTTGCGAATCATTTGAAATAGGTGCAGCTGCTGCATCACACCTCCGCCCAACAGAATGCGTTCAGGCGAAAGGGTAAAGGTGAGGTTGACCAGGCCGAGCGCGAGATAGTGAGCTTCCAGTTCCCATCCGGGGTGATCGGGCGGAAGCGTTCCGGCCGGCATTCCCCACCGGGCTTGCATGGCAGGACCTGAGGCGAGTCCTTCCAGGCAATCACCGTGATACGGGCATACGCCGGGAAAGGGATCACGCGCCAGATCATGCGGAATGCGCAGATGACCCATCTCAGGATGCACAAGGCCATGGACCCGCTGCCCAAAAACCATCGCCCCGCCACCGATGCCGGTGCCGACAGTCAGGTAGACCGCATCGAGCAAACCCTTTACCGCGCCCCATGCACTCTCGCCCAGTAGTGCCACGTTTACGTCGGTCTCGAACCACACAGGAACGCCAAGCGCCTGCTGGACGATACCGGCGAGGTTGTAATTGGCCCAGCCCGGCTTCGGAGTCGAGGTGATATAGCCATACGTCGGGGATGACCTGTTCAGATCGATGGGTCCGAAAGAACCGATGCCGACGCCCTGCGCTCCCGCGCCTGCTCCCTTAAAAAAAGCGATCACATTTTTGAGAGTGATGTCAGGGGAGGAAGTAGGGAACTGCTCGATGTGAAGATCTTCCGGACCGGTTCCAATGCCGCAGACGAACTTGGTGCCACCCGCTTCAATGCCGCCGAACATGCTCTTGAGTATATGCAAATGATGTGGCGACGAGCCTTAGGGTGGCGGCGCGCTGGTTCGGCCAACTCGATTAGTGCTCGTTTTCAGGTTCGACTGGTTGAAATCAGCGGGTAGGCGCTGCCCAAAATCAGCTTCTTTGTAGCGCTCCCAACAAATAGACCGTCTCGAAACGCGGGGATCGGCACATGTGGCGCGAAGATCACGACGTTTATCTTAAATTTATTATGTGTATGGTATAGTCGCGCCACTCTGATCGGGAGTACATCCCCTTCAGGCAACAAATTGTTGCACGAGAGGAGCGCGACCGTGGCAAAACTCACATCGAGGCCGATAACTGGCCTTCTATTCGCAACTCTAACAATGGTGACGATCTTCGCCGCCGATATCCAAAGCGAGAAGAACTCAAGTACTACTCGGATTGCAGGTAGATGGTACGTTGACTTCACAAAATCAGGAGTACCGCCAGTGCGAGTTTCCATCACCGATGGTGAGTACGTTATAAGGCAGGGCAGTGATGGATTGAGAGCAAAATTTGACGGTAGCCAGTATCCCATAACAGGGGATGAGCGTGCGAAGAACGCAAGAGTGGAGCGCGTGAATTCCACCACTATACGGGAATTCAATCTGGATGCAACCGGAAAAATCGTTGAGACCGATAACATGGCCCTCGGGTCGGATGGCCTGATACACACAGTAGTGGAAAGACCCGGCGAGCAGTCGCAAACTCTCTACTACCATAGGGTCAGCGGATCTGAAACCAGATCGATCAACGGCGAGTGGGAAGGAGAGATCTGGATCGAATACGATCCCATCGAAAACGGTTTTAATGTTTCTAGCATCGGCAGCAGCAAGCCTGTCACGGTAAAGTTTGATGGGAAGCGTTGGCCCTCTAAGGAACCCCGTCAAGACCCCGATAGCGTTCAATTCATACGTATAGACGATTCATCTTTCTACGACATTAAATACAAGGGGGATGTGGTGACCGACATCCTTCGACACAGCATCTCTTCGGACGGAAACGAACTGCGGGTTGAGATTCTGAA
>DATIMA010000162.1:0-20196 GCA_035475915.1 Bryobacteraceae bacterium | reverse complement strand
AGCCGCTGGGTCTTTCAACTTCATCCTTTCCACCGTTGCCGCGTCAGACCTGGATGTGAATCCCTACATCGCGGCACTCGCGCCCAGGGGACGCTTTCACATCGTCGGCATCATTCCTCAACTGAAAGTAAACTTGTTCCCGCTGCTCGCCGGACAGCGATCCCTCTCGTCGAGCCCCTCTGGAGCCCCCGCAACGGTCGCTACCATGCTCGACTTTTGCGCCCGGCACAGCATCGCGCCCGTTACGGAAGAGTTTCCGATGAGTAAAGCCAATGATGCCCTGGCGCATCTGGAAGCTGGCAAAGCGCGTTATCGAATTGTCCTAAAGAACGATTTGCAATAGATCCTAAAATAGGTTTTGGACACTATCCACGTCATCGGCGCGGGGCTTGCCGGTTGCGAGGCTGCATACCAGGCCGCCGAATCGGGCGCGCGCGTTCTCCTTTACGAGATGCGCCCGCACAAGCGCACTCCCGCGCACAAAACCGATTGCTTCGGTGAACTGGTCTGCAGCAACTCTCTCAAAACAGAGCAGGTCCATTCCGCGCCCTGGCTGCTCAAGCAGGAGATGCGCGCTCTCGATTCGCTGCTGATGCGTGCGGCGAATACGGCGCGTGTTCCCGGCGGGCACGCCCTTACGGTGGACCGCGAAATCTTTTCGGCGCAGATCACCAGCGCGATGGAATCGCATCCAAACATAGAAATTCGCCGTGAAGAGATGCGAGCCGTCCCTTCGCACGGGGTCGTCGTCATTGCGACCGGCCCCCTCACCAGCGACGCCTTCGCCGAAGAGGTCGGCCGCATTACCGGCTCCGCCCGCCTCTTCTTCTACGACAGCATCAGTCCCATTGTGACGGCGGATTCCATCGATATGTCGATCGCGTTCCGGGCCTCGCGCTATGGCAAATCGCTCGATGGCAGCGATGATTACATCAATTGTCCGTTCAATAAACATCAATACGAGTCTTTTGTCGACGCGCTTCTCGCGGCCGAGTTTTACGAGCCGCACATTCCCGCCGATAATACACCCTATTTCGAAGGCTGCCTGCCGGTCGAAGAGATCGCGCGGCGCGGCCGTGATACGCTTCGCTTCGGCCCCATGAAGCCAATCGGCTTAACCGATCCGCGCACCGGCCGCTGGCCATATGCTGCGGTGCAGCTCCGGCAGGAGAACCAGCGCGCCGACAGCTACAACCTGGTCGGATTCCAGAATCATATGCGCTTTGGCGATCAGGCGCGCGTCTTCCGCCTGATACCGGGCCTCGAGAGCGCCGAGTTTCTGCGCTTCGGCCAGATGCACCGCAACACCTACATCAACTCCCCCGCCCTGTTGACCGCCACTCTACAATTGAGGAGCGATCCGCGCATCTTTTTTGCCGGGCAGATCTCGGGCGTTGAAGGTTACGCAGAATCCATTGCAACCGGCTTGCTCGCTGGTCGAAATGCCGCCGCGCTGCTTCGTGGCGGTCAGCCGGAGATCTTTCCTCGCCAAACAGCGCTGGGCAGCCTCTGCCATTACATTACGCAAGCCGATCCGGCCCATTTTCAACCGGCTAATATCACGTTCGATCTGCTTCCCACGCTCGACGATGAGACGAAGCGGAAATTTCGGCACGATAAGAAAGCCCGGCATGCTGAAGTGTGCCGCAGGGCAACAGAGGCCTTCCAGGAGTTCCTCCATGCCAGCACTGCGCGAGTGTATTGCGAAATATCTTGCTGAGCTGAAACGGCGCGGCGCATCGAAGCACACGCTCCGGAATTACGGCTCCGATCTCGAACAGTTCGCAACGTACTTCAAACCGCCCGGCGGCGCGGCCCCGGAGATCCATCAATTCGACCTGCCGCTGTTGCGCGAGTGGCTGGCCGCGCTATACGACCAGGAGCTCAGTGTCATCAGTATCCGCCGTAAGCTCGCCGCGGTACGCGCCATGTTCAAGTTTCTACTCCAGGAAGGCGTCGTTCAAACAAATATTGCCGCCCGGCTCCGCACGCCGAAAGCTCGTCAGCGTCTGCCCGAAGTGATGAGCGAGGAGAAAACTAACAACTTGCTTGATGGCATCCAGGCCAAAGAGCGAGACCATGCATTCCTGGAACTCTTGTATGGGTGCGGAATCCGCGTCGGTGAGCTGGTTGGCATCAACCTGGAAGATATTGATCTGCACTCGGGCTGGCTGCGAGTTCGCGGCAAAGGAAACAAGGAGCGGCAAGTCCCGATTCCGGAACGAGCCGTAACCGCTGTGGAATGCTATCTGCACACCCGCTCTGCGCCGCCCGGCGAACGCGCTTTGCTTCTGAACTCGCGTGGCGGACGGCTCAGCGATCGTCAGGTCCGCCGCTTGGTCAAGCAGTACGCCCTTTTGGTGACGGGCGATTCCACTGTCCACCCACACAGCTTTCGGCATGCCTACGCGACTCACCTGCTGAGCGACGGCGCAGACCTCCGGGCCATCCAGGAACTGCTCGGCCACGCCCGCCTCTCCACTACCCAGAAATATACGCAGGTCTCGCTTAAGGATCTGCAGGCGGTCTATGATCGCGCCCATCCGAAGGCGTAAACTGGTGAAATCCACGCATTGGAGAAATAGCATGGCTCATTCGTCAAGACGTGATTTTCTGAAAGCTGGACTTGCCGCGGGTGCGCTCGCCGGCGTTGGAAGCCTGCCGCTAAAAGCGGAGCGCGCGAAAGCGACAGATTGGGTAACGCTCGGAAAATCCGGCGTGAAGGTGACCCGCCTCGCCTTTGGCACCGGCACCTTCAGCGGGGAAACCCAGCGCGATCTGGGACAGGATCAGTTCACGCGGCTGGTGCGCTACGCCTACGACAACGGTGTTCGCTTCTTCGAGACCGCCGAGTCCTACCACGGCATGCACCAGATGCTCGGCGTCGCGCTGAAAGGCATTCCGCGCGACAGTTACCGCCTTATGTCGAAGGTGACCACGCGGCCGGGCGTAGATCCAATGCAGAAGATTGACGAGCTGCGCAAACTCGCCAATACGGATTACTTCGACATCATGCTGCTGCACTGGCAGCACACCGCATCGTGGCCAACGGACAGCGTCCGATGGCAGGATGGCATTCTCGAAGCCGAGGCCAAAAAGGCCGTCGTCGGGCACGGCGCTTCGGTGCATGGACTGCCGGCGCTGCGCCAGTTTCCCGAGAACAAGTGGCTGGAAATCGCCATGATCCGGATGAACCATAAAGGCGTGAGGATGGATGCCGAGGACTACAACACCAGCGGCTTGGGCAATGTACCCGAGGTGGTCAAGCACGTGAAGCAGGTCAAAACGGACCGCATGGGCGTCATCAGCATGAAGCTGGTGGGCGAAGGCGCGTTCACTACTCGCGAGGACCGCCGCGCTGCAATGCGATTCGCGTTCAGGCACGCCGGTGTCGATTCTGTCACGGTTGGCTATAAAAACTCCGCCGAAATCGACGAAGCTATCGAGAATCTGAATCTGGCGCTCGCCTAAAATCGACCGGGATTCGTCTTCCCAGCTCAACCCTCTTTGGTACTTGGATAGTTCAGTTGCCTACATCGCTCGCTGACCTTCCAAACCCGAGAATCGAGTCGACGGCCAGGAGCTAACCGTGATCTCTCACAAACTCTGAAAATTGAGTGAGCCGACACTGGGGGTCTCCAGTTGGGGTTATTTTCTCTGCGCTGATGGTATAGGGAAGGCCAAATTTGGTGTGTCGGCGGGGTTGATTCGCTACTGTGGGCTGATTGTGTGGGCTGCCTGGCGCGATGGGAGACACGCCTTCCAGCAACTCACGAAAACGGCGGATTTTTCTCCGGGGCAGTGCTGGGCCTCAACAGCGGAGTGCGCCCCAGGCGTGCGCAAAAATGTTTTGCCGCGGGAAGCTGGAAGCCAGCGAGATCCAGACCTTGCGCACGGTGACTCGGATTTGTGCGCCGATTTTCAACAGCTGCAGCCGGACGGTATGGACTTGCGCCTGGGCCAGCTCCGTTCCCTTCAGGCCGAGGCGCCGCAAGCCATGCACCAGCACATAAGCCAAGGCTGAGAAATAGAAGCGCATCTGGTTGGCACGCAGCGTCTCGGCGCTCACCCGCGCAGCGAATAAGGAAAATTGTTCTTTGATGCGATTCTCCATTTCGCCCCGGGCGCAGTACAGCTCTTCGTACAGCGCTTGTGCCGGCCAGGACTCCGCTTTCAAATTGGTCACCAGATAGCGCGGATTCTCACCTTTTTCCAAATACTCGGCTTTGGCGATCACGCGCCGTGCCCGGCACCAACTCCCTGTCGTCGTCTCATACAGGAACTCCGTAAATACGCGCGCTGGCTCTTTGTTGGCTTGATGCTGCCGTTTGGCTTCCTCCATCGCCGCTGTGATTAAGCGCCGTAGCCGCTCGTTGCGCGCAAACCCAAACACGAAATGCACCCCATGCTCCTCGGACCAAGCCATCAGCTCTTCCCGGCAGAAACCGGAGTCGGCCCGCAGAATGATCTCTACTTCCGGCCAGCGACGCCGGATCTGTTTAACGATACGCTCCACCTCCTCCTTACTGCCGGCCGAGGCATCCTGATCAGCGGTGCGCAAACGCGCACACAACAGGTGCTCGCCGCAGAAGATGTACAGCGGCAGATAACAATAGCTGTCGTAATAGCCGTGAAAGAAACGCCCCTCCTGATGGCCATGCAGCGCCAGATCCGTCACATCCAGATCCAGTACGATCTGCTCGGGAGCCGCCTCATGCGCTTCCAGAAATACCTCCACCAGCAACGCATCCAGCGCTTCCGTCTGACACTCAATCTTTTTGTAGCGATCCGTTTTCTCGGTGCTCAACTCCAACCGGTTCAGGGTGCTCTTGCCCGCCAGCAACTCCTCGCCCACACGCGGCTTCCCGCTCACCACCGCCAACAAGGGATCGTTCCGTAGCTGATCGTGATCGCTCAGATCTTCGTAGCCCAACGCCAGCCCATACACCCGCTGGGCGATCAACTGCTCCACGCTGTGCTCTACATACGCTGGATGGCCCCGGTCGCAGAAGCAGGCCGCCGCACGCCCCAATAACTTCAACCGCCGTTCGGCTCGCCGCAACAGCAGCGCTCCGCCATCGGAGGTCATCGTCCCGCCGTCAAAGCGCGCCACCACCGAACGCGAAAAATGCCTTTCAAACTCAAATTCAGATTGGCTACACTCTGTGTTAAGCAAACGCCGCTCCTTCCTCTGCTGTAAACAATTGCGTTCACAAATGTTTATGCCAGATCGAGCGGCGTTTTGCCAGTCGTTTTATGAGAAATCCGGGCTAACTACTTCGTCGCAAAAATTCGAAAACGCCGCTCCATCGAAAGCTGGTAGAGTTTCATTACTTGCGATGCGCCATAGGACCATTGCGGCTTGCTCGCGCGGGCGGCTCGGAAATGCGCTTGCCTGTCGCAGTAACTTATCGGATCCGCGACCCCAAGGGAGTCCGAATGGTCCTCCGGGCCACCAAAGGGAATGAAGAACCAGTCCGCGTCTTGACGCGAACGACACCCCAACCGAGCCGCGACCAGCGGGAGCGGTGTTTCTTCAGAGGAGCGACAGCACCAGCTAACCGGCTCCCGACAACTCCTCCCGGATGATGCGTCGAAGCGTATCTTCAATCTGCGGCGCCTTCCCCTCGACGTACTCGCGAAGAGCCGAGTTGATCAGAGAAACTAGCCGACGGAAAAGTCCGCACCATCAAGCACATGATGATGACCAGCTTCTGGCATCCGGACGGCACCCCCATGGCCGCGCAGCAATTCATGGAACTGCTGTTCGGCAAGCTGCCGGAGTTTTTCAAAGACGAAGCCGAGTTGCGCGCCGTCTGGTGCGCTCCGGGCGCCCGTGCGAAGCTTTTGCAAGGATTGGCGGAAAAGGGCTTCGGTAGGGAGCAATTGGCCGAAATGCAGAAGATTATAAATGCCGAGAAGAGCAACCTCTTCGATGTGCTGGCTCATATCGCCTACGCCCTCCCGCCGCTCACGCGTGAGGAGCGCAACGCCCGCGCCAGGCTGGCCCTCAGCGGGTGACAGCGCTCTTGAAAAATACATTCCGTGCCTCTTCAGTACGTTACCCGCGAAAGTTCCCCGTCCGCGAAAGCCCGGATTGTATTCTCCAGGGCGTATAAGCATATGTCTACCGAAGCTCAAATTACAGCCAATCGCGCCAACGCGCAGCATTCTACCGGCCCCAAATCCGATGCCGGCAAGGCCGCGTCCTGCCAGAACAATCTCCGGCACGGCTTCACCGGCGCATTCGCGGTTTTACTTGGCGAGAAACAGGAAAATTTCGAGGCCTTGCTCGCCGACCTTCGCACCGAGCACCAACCTGCCTCCATCACGGAAACTCTGTTGGTCCAAAAAATGGCGCAGTCCTGGTGGCTCCGCACCCGCGCTTTGCAGCTCCAAGACACCTGCTTCACGGAAGATTCTGTCGATCAAAAGCAGCTCGCCCTTTATCTCCGCTACCAGACTGCCAACGACCGCGCCTTCCATAAAGCTCTCAACGAGCTTCTAAAGCTCAGAGCCGAAAGGAGAAAGGTTGAAATTGGCTTCGAATCGCAGCAGCGCACTGCGGAGGAGCATACCCGCCGCCAAGCCGTCGAAAAGCGCAGGCAGGAGCTGCACATATGGAAAGTTCTGCTCGCCGAAGCCGAGGTAGATCAGCGCGTTTTGATGAACCTGAATCTCCAGACGCCCGAACATCGCATCTCGGTCGGCCCGGAACGCATCATCGCCGCCCAAAAAGCCGCGTAGTGTTTGCTTGGTGGGGCGGACTTTAGTCTGCGCGGGACTTCCAGTCTCGCAATTCTTACGGCTTTCCAAACCCGAACTGCGCGAAAACGGCCTGTCCCTCCGCGCTGACCAGGAAATTCAGGAACTTACGCGCGGCCTCCCCGTTTTGAGACGCCGCCGCAATCCCCGCTTTTTGGATAATCGGCTGGTGCCATCCGGCCGGAATCACTTGCGGGCCCTTCCCCTGCAGCAGCGAATCGGACGTGATCACTGCGTCCGCATTCCCGCTCTCGAACAGCTGGAGCGTTTGCCGGACGTTCTCGCCGTAAACCACCTTCGGCTGGACCTGTTTCCAGATGCCGGCGTGCTCCAGAGCTTGTTGCGCCGCCACTCCATAGGGAGCCAGCTTGGGATTGGGCAGGGCTAAAAAGCGAACCCATTTCTGCGCCAGGTCGCTGATCGGGTGCTGCTTTCCATCCCGCCACAGCATCGCGATGCGCCCGGTCGCATACGCCTGAACCGAATCGGGCTTCAGCTTACCCAGGGAGCTCAGGCGGTCCACATATTGAGCATTCGCGGACAGAAATACATCGTACGGAGCGCCATTTTCGATCTGTTGCGCCAAAATGGCGCTCGACGCCGTCACAAACCGGAGCCGGATGCCCGGGTCCGCTTTGCCAAACGAATTCGAAAGGACCGGTTCCAGGTTGGTCAGGTCAGAAGCCGCGCCGACAGTCAGAGTGACCTGCCCTACACACAACTGCTGCGAAAAGAATGTGATCCCAACCGCCAAACAACTTGACAATCGGAGACTCATATTCAATAATGAGACTGTGCTAAGGAAGCCCGGCCCCCGTGGGCGGCGGGCGGAGGAGTCGAACAATACACATGAGTAAGATTATCGGAATTGATCTTGGAACCACAAATTCCGTCGTGGCTGTCATGGAAGGCGGCCAACCCGCCGTAATCCCCAACCAGGAGGGTGGACGCACAACCCCATCCGTGGTTGCGTTTACGAAGAACGGCGAACGGCTGGTCGGCCAAGTGGCCAAACGCCAGGCCGTGACGAACCCGGAAAACACCATCTATTCCATCAAGCGCTTCATGGGCCGCCGCTTAAATGAAGTCGGCGAAGAGATGAAGCTGGTGCCTTATAAAGTGGTCGCCGGCGAAAATAGCGATGCGCGCGTAGAGATCCAGGGCAAAAAGTATTCCCCGCCCGAAATCTCGGCCATGATTCTGACCAAACTGAAGGAAGCGGCGGAAGCCTACCTGGGCGAGAAGGTCACAAAAGCGGTGATCACTGTTCCGGCTTACTTCAACGATTCGCAGCGCCAGGCAACCAAGGATGCCGGGCAGATTGCCGGCCTCGAGGTGATGCGCATCATCAATGAGCCTACGGCGGCGGCTCTTGCCTATGGCCTCGATAAGAAGAAAGACGAGACCATCGCGGTCTATGACTTCGGCGGCGGCACCTTCGACATTTCGATTCTGGAAGTTGGCGATGGCGTTGTCGAAGTGAAATCGACCAACGGCGATACCCACCTCGGTGGAGACAACATCGACCAGCGCATCATCGACTGGCTGATTCAGGAGTTCAAGAAAGATCAGGGCGTCGATGTTTCGAAAGACCAGATGGCCTTGCAGCGGCTGAAAGAAGCGGCCGAGAAGGCCAAGATCGAGCTTTCAACTCTGCTCGAAACCGAAATCAATCTGCCATTCTTGACCGCCGATGCATCCGGGCCGAAACACCTCAGCATCAAACTGACCCGTGCGCGATTTGAGCAGATGGTGGACGACATTCTGCAGCGCGCGGTTGGACCGTGTAAACAGGCCCTTCAGGATGCCGGTGTCACGCCGCAGAACATCGACGAGGTGGTTCTGGTGGGTGGTTCTACCCGCATTCCGAAAGTGCAGCAGATGGTTCGCGAACTCTTCGGCAAGGAGCCGAACAAGAGCGTGAACCCGGACGAAGTGGTCGCGGTCGGCGCGGCTGTGCAAGGCGGCGTCCTGGGCGGCGAAGTCAAAGACGTGCTGCTGCTTGACGTGACTCCGCTATCGCTCGGCATTGAAACCCTGGGCGGTGTATTCACCAAGCTGATTGAACGCAACACGACTATTCCGACCCGCAAGAGCGAGGTCTTTTCAACGGCTGCCGACAGCCAGACGTCGGTTGAGATCAAGGTCTATCAGGGTGAGCGCGCGATGGCGCGGGACAACCGAATGCTGGGAGTGTTCCAGCTGGTCGGCATTCCGCCGGCTCCGCGTGGCATTCCGCAGATTGAGGTGGAGTTCGACATTGATGCGAACGGCATCCTGAACGTAAAGGCCAAGGACCGGGCGACCAACAACGAGCAGAAGATCACCATTACTTCCTCTTCGGGCCTGAGCAAGGACGAAGTGGACAAGATGGCGCGCGATGCCGAATCCCATTCAGCCGACGATCGCAAGAAGAAGGAAGAGATCGAAGCGCGCAACCGGGGCGATGCCATGGTCTACAACGTCGAGAAGATGTTGAAGGAACATCGCGACAAGATCTCGGAATCGGACGCGAAAGAAGTGGAAGCCGCAATCGAAGACCTCAAGAAAGCCATGGGCGAAGGCGGCCTCGAAAAGATCAATTCGGCAACCGACAAACTCACCACCGCTAGCCACAAGCTCGCGGAGGCGATGTACAAATCGACCAGTGCGGGTCCGAACGGCGCTGGAGCTACAGGAGCACCCGGCGAACCGAAACCGGAAGAGAAGAAAGATAACGTCGTAGACGCCGAGTTCGTCGACGTCGAAGACAAAAAATAACTAAACCTGTGTAGGGGCCGGGCATGCCCGGCCCTATATTTCCATGCCGTCTGCAACTAAAAAGGATTACTACGAAATACTCGGGATAGCGCGCGGCGCCGATGCTGACGAGATCCGCAAGGCCTATCGCCGGCTTGCGCGCAAGTATCATCCCGATTTGAATCCAGGTGACAAGGCGGCAGAGGAGCGTTTTAAGAATGTTCAGGAAGCCTACGACATCCTGAACGACGAAAAGAAGCGTTCAATCTACGATCAGTACGGCTTCTATTCCGATAACATCCCGCCGAATGGCGCAGGCCCGAGTGGCGGCCCCGGCGGGATGAATTTCGAAGGCTTCGATTTCGCCGAATATCTACGCCAGCAGCAGCATGCCACCGGGCAGCATCCCGAAGCCGAGGGACCCGGCGGCGGTTCGTTTCGCGATATCTTCAGCCAGATGTTCGGCGGCGGGCGCGGGCGGCAGGCCAGTCCCCAACCTGAGCGGGGCGCGGATCTCGAATATGGCCTCAATGTCGATTTCTGGCAGGCGATCCGTGGAACGCAAGTCAAGCTCGGCATCTCCCGGCAGGAGATTTGCGAGACTTGCCACGGCAGCGGCTCGGCCGGGAATAACGTCGCGGTCTGTCCGGAGTGCGACGGCACGGGAACAGTCACTCAGATGGCCGGCGCCATGAAATTTAATCTCACCTGCCCCCGTTGCGGCGGCAGCGGCCGCTTGAGAAACACCTGTCCAACCTGCCGCGGCGAAGGGCGCGTAGCCCGCCCGGATACGGTGGAGGTGAGAATACCTCAGGGCGTTGCTTCCGGGTCGCGGCTCCGAGTCGCCGGCAAAGGCAACGCGGGAATCGGCGGCGGTCCGGGTGGAGATCTGTACATCACAATCCGCGTGGAAGACCACCCGTTTTTCAAGCGCGACGGCGACAACATCAACATCCAGCTTCCTGTTACCGTCAGCGAGGCCGGCCTGGGCGCCAAAATCGAAGTGCCCACCATTGACGGCCGGTCGCTGCTCAAAATTCCGCAAGGCACCCAAAATGGCCAGAAATTCCGGCTGCGGGAAAAGGGCGTATTCAATGCGCGCAAGAACTCGCGTGGGGATGAGATTGTTGAGATCGTCTTGCGTTCACCGGATGTACACAATGAGCGCACTCGCGAACTGCTTCGCGAACTGGCGCAAGTACAGGGGCACGATGTGCGGGAAGATATCTGGAGCCAGGTGCAGCAGCCCGGCGGCTAACAGTGGCAGGCATGACGAAGAACAAAACCAAAGCGGCCTATATGATTTCGGCGGTAGCGGAGCAGTACGCTATCCACCCGCAGACTCTGCGGCTCTATGAGCGGGAGGGTCTGCTCGCGCCATCGCGGAGTGAAGGCAATACGCGCCTCTATACCGAAGAAGACCTGCAGCGATTAGAGATCATCCTGAAGCTGACCCGCGAACTTGGCGTGAATCTTGCCGGCGTCGAAATTATTCTCAACATGCGAGAAAAAATGGAAGCGATGCAGAAGCAGATGGAAGGCTTCGTTCAAACTTTGAACCAGGAGCTTTCGCAGCGCGCTGCCCGCCCGGTCGAGAACCACTCGCTCATGCCGGTCATCCAGATCAACGCCTTTGCTACGCGCGCGGAAACCAAGCGTCCGGCGGAAACCAAGCGCCGGTCGCGATAGCTCAGCGCCGCCGCTGCTTCCTGCGCAGCCGATAGAGTTTGCAGCCCCGGTAAAGCAGAGCCGCCGCAATCCAGGTACTCACGGCAATCACCGGGTACGTCAAGGCGCGCGGGAAAAAGAAGATCAGGGTTTCGAACCCGAGCAGCAGCGCTCCGATTATAGTCATGATGCGCGCCTCCACCGGTTCCATTACGCGGTGATTGCTCACCGCCGCCGTGATTGTGTTGCCGATCCGGATCGCGCCGGTTGTCGCACGCCCGGCACTGCCGCCGCCGCTGCTCATGACGCGCTTCGGATGCCGCGGCTCGCCCGGCGCGCGCACCTTCCGCTTCTCATCCAGAACAACTTCCGTCGCATGAGTCAGGTCTTGAAGATACATCTCCTCCATTTCGGACGCGAAAGCCCGGTCCTCAATCACGGCGTCGAGTTCGCAATTTCCAAACCAGCTTGCGGCATTGAGATTCGACGAGCCGACCCGCGCCCACCTCCTGTCCGCAACAGCGGTCTTAGCGTGCAGCATGGTGCCGTTCCACTCGAATACCCGCACACCCGCCTCGAGCAGCGGCCGGTAGCCTACCCTCGATAGCGGCCGTAGCAGAGGAATATCGGTCGCGTTCGGTACAAGCAGACGAACATCTACGCCATCCCGCGCCGCCGCCCGGAGTGCCTGGACGTACGGCGTCGTCGCGGCGTAATAGGCATCCGTCAACCACAACCGTTCTTTCGCGAGAGCGGCAATCAGTTGATCCAGCCGGAACAGGCCCGCCGTAGCCGGCAGCGTTGCCACGATACGCAAACTCACCTCCCCGGCCTGAGTTAGCTCGCCCATTCCGGTAAATTCGTCGTCTGGAATGCCGCCGCCTAACGTTCCCCATACTTGCGCGAAGGCGTGCTCGATCTCCGCGACCGCGTAGCCTCGCACTTCGATCCCCGTGTCACGCCACGGGTCGATCTTCTTTTTAGGCTGGCCCACCCACTCCTGGCCGACGCATAATCCGCTGACGAATCCGACTTCGCCGTCCACCGCGAGCATCTTACGATGGTCGCGCGAGAGCCAGCCGAACGGGCTCTCGAGGCGCGGCGGATTGTAACAGCGCACCTCCACGCCGCCCGCACGCAGGTGCTTCCAGAAGCGCCGCGACGTGTTGCCTAAACCGCCCATCCAATCGTAGATAAGCCGGACACGGATACCCTCCCGCGCTTTCCCGATGAGAGCAGCGGCGAACTGCCGCCCCGCATCGTCCTCATGGACGATGTAACTCTCAAAGTGAATGTAGCGTTTCGCCGCGTGGATCGCCGCAAGCCAGGCCGGATAGTTCTCGCGCGCATCTTTGAGCAGCCGGACCCAGTTGCCTTGAATGAGTGCGGCGCCGGCCGCCCGTGAGAAAGCCCGGTCCGCCATCAGGTCCAAAGGCCGCATATCGGAGAAGTCTAGCGCTTCGGATGCAGGATGAGCTTCTGGACTCGCCAGTTCAGCAGCTCGGCCACATAGATCTCGTTTTCCGAGGGACATGCCAGTTCGTGGATCCACCCGAACTGCTTCGCCTGCCGGCCGGAGCGTCCCAGCATGCCAAGCAGCTTGCCATCGAGCGTCAGCTTATAGATGCGCCCGGGGAATGCATCCGAACTGTACAAATACTGCGTAGGACCTGGAGTGATGCAGATGGCCCAGGGCGACCCGGACTGCATGGTCGCGGATGTTTGCGGTCCCGGGCGGCTGCCCATCCAGGGCTGTGCATCGGCCGGTACTGGAACGTTGATCGTAATCTGACGCAGAAACGTGCCATCGGGATCGAACACCTGGATGCGGCGATTACCGCGATCGGCAACATAGATGTTCCCTTTCGCATCCGCCGCAATGCTGTGCGGCGTGTTGAATTCACCCGGACCTGTTCCCGGGCGACCCCACTGTTTCACCCAGTCGCCATTCTTGTCGTACTTGGCAACACGGGAGTTGATGTAACCGTCGCTGATAAAGATGTCGCCTTCGGGATCCCAGGTAACATCGGTTGGTTGCCGGAACTCGCCGTCAACCGCCGGGCGCGGCGGCATGACGTGTGTCCACGGGCCGTCGTTCTCGTCTGCGGCCTCCTTCTTGCGCCCGAACAACATGATGACCCGCCCTTCCGGATTAAACTCGATAATCATGTCGGATCCCTTGTCGATCGCCCAGATGTTATCGTGCTTATCGACGCGAACAGCATGCGCGAACGACCAGGCATAAAGGTTTTTGCCGATTTCACGCAGATACCTGCCATCCGGTCCGAACTCCAGCAGTTGCGCGGCGGCAGCCCCGTAGGCCGGACCTGTCGTGCTGCCTCGCGAAAGCACAAGGACGTGTCCCTTGGAATTGACTGCCACACCCGAAGCTTCGCCGAGATACAAATTCTGCGGCAGCTTTAGAAAGTTAGGAACGGAATCATAGGGAATCTCAGGCACGGGTTGCTGGCCGAATGCAACCGTGGCGAGTGATGCCATCATCAAAGTCAAGCAAATTTTCAAAGGAACACTCCTCAAGTTTGGACGAAACCGCTTTCAGTGACCGTATATCACATGGGGCTTACGGTGATCGAAGAGACGCTTCGGACGATAGAAACGCGGGCCCGGCTGTATCGCGGGCTGGTGCAACTGCTGGTGCTCGCTGGCGCACTGCTTGTTGCGCTGGCAGCGTTCGTTTCAGCATGGGCGCTGTTGTACGCGCCCGCGATTGCGGTTCTGCTGGTAACGGGATGGGTAGCAATGGATTCGGCGGAGCTGAATCGCTGGCGGCAGGGCGTAGCTAGAACGGGAATCGCGCCCGGAGTGTTGGCGGACGCCTTGCGCGGCCGCGCCGATGTTCCGCAAAACACCGTTGCTGAAATGCTGAAGATCTTACCCGCAAACCAGCGTTCCGGCCGCCGGGCACTGCTGGCCTCACTTGCGCTCGCGCTGGGGCTGGCATGCGGCGCACGAGCGATTCAGGCGAGGTGGTCGGTTGGGTGGGGAGCGGGAGCGATTGGAGGATTGGGGATGTCGCTTCTGATTCGTAAACTCGACTGCAGATGATCCTATTCAGAACCAAGGTACGGTTTTAATGGTTTGAACGTTGCAGGAAGGGGCTTGTAACCGGACCCAAGCATTGTCTTGACGCGGTCATCCAGGCAGCCTGCGACGAAATCATACAAGTTATCGGCGGCACGCCGGATGGCAAGAAGCTTCGAACCAACTGCATAGATTGCAAACTCGTCTGCTTCTGTTTGCTCCGCCGGGTCCCACGCAAAAATGTGGCCGTTTTCGCTTATTCCGAACGGCTCAAGCCGCTTGACGAGCGCCGGAGAGCCATCAGGATCAAATTCCCAAAGGTTTTCAGCCAGACCGTCGACAAAAACCTCGCGAAGAGTATCGCGTCGTACCAGTAGCGAGTCTTCACCCTCCATTGGGATATAGATGAGGACTATCGAACATAGCTTCCCATATCCAAATTGTGTCGCGAAGTCCCGGTATGACTTAGGCAACCTGAATCTCCCGGATAGCCGAACTTTATCCAGCGCTTCGGGGTCCGATTGTGTGATTTCACCGTCGAGGAGTTTAAGGGTTGGGAATCGATCTCTCATCCTGAATTCTAAGTAGTTGCGCAACAGTTACTCTTGAGCTTCTGGCGCCGTCCGTTTTCGACACGCTCGTCGACCAGAACCTCGCCGTTTTCGTTGAGCGCGTACATTCTCACAGCAGTGGGGCGCGGATTCTCCCCATCGTACTCTGCTGTCACTTCCATCAGCACTCTCCCATCTGGGTTGTTTTTTAGATAGTTTCGAATCTTACCCTCTTGCTCGCTCATGCCCGGATGATTAGAACCATCTGTGAGTGTAACCAAATTTCTTGGGTCGTCACCGCTCCCGCCGAAAGTATCTGCAACCAGATGGCTTCGCTGCTGGTGATAAGGATGCTCCCCTCCTTGCCAGCCGGGAGGATCGATTGTCGGAGGAGACGTGTCCGTCGGCCGTAAATCATTTTTCGACAGATCAGCGAATGCGCCAGTTGGGCGGTTCTGACCATCAACGGGATAATATTCGGGCGCCAGGCCGAATGGGTCTATCCAGTTGATTGGATCGGGGCCATACGCATATCCGTTAAGGCCACCCAGCAATGGAACGGGGTCCATCGATATGTAGCGGCCAAGCTTTGGGTCGTAGTACCGCAAGTTGTTGTAGTGGAGACCCGTTTCAGCATCGAACCATTGACCTGGAAAGCGTAATGGATTGTTGATCTCGCGCGCCGTAAGGTGCTCGACTTCACCGAATGCGGAATATCGAGCGCTCCAGACGATCCGGCCGGTTGCACTGACGAATTCGCGTGGGGTTCCGAGCGAGTCTGTAACTGGAAACGCAAGATTCCCGTTCTCCTGATACGCGAGCGGAATGAAGTTCCTCGGCGAGAACGTCCAGGTAGCGAGGCGGCCAGAGATGTGATCGATCTCGTGCAGAATCGCATTGCCATCCCATACGTACCGGATGTCCACCCCGGTGCTCTGCTTCCGTATGCGGCGGCCGAGGGCATCATATGAATACGTCCATTTCTCACCACTGGGCGTGAAGACCGCACCGAGCAAGCCGAGCGCGTTCCATTCATATTTCCAGCGCCTTTTTCCGCCGCCCGGCAGTTCTTCCGCTTTCGCAATTAGCCGATCATCGGAGTCGTAGATATAGGATGTATTGCCTACTTGGGCGAGCCGGTCTCCGGGTCCAATTTCACGGCGCTCTTCCACGTTTGAAACTTGGTTGAGCGATAAGATGCTGCTTCGCTCGGAAAAGGAGATATTGCCGTTGAGATCATATTTGAAGGATTCGCGGAGGCCGGCTGCGTCGTGTGCCTCCAGATGACCAGCCGGGCCATAACTGTAGGAAGAAGAAACACCGGAAACGTCAACCACCTCTGACAACCGGCCCACAAAATCATAACGATACTTTCGGCTGATGAGGTCGCCCGATTGCGGTTTGTATCGGGAAGCGGAAGGACTAGGTGCGACGTTCTGGCTTAAAAGGCGGCCGGTTCTATCGAAACTCTGCGCGAGAACGGTATCTCCCGGTAGAAGCCTGCGCACTTCGCGACCCGCCGAGTCATATTCCAATTCCAAGACGGCGGTGGGCGAAACTTTTAACTTCAACAGACGCCCGTATTCGTCGAATTCGTAAGAGGTTTGTGCGCCCATACTAGATTCCCGGTTTGTCCTGTGGCCCGAAGAATCATAGGCGCTCTCGATTGTGTACTTGCCAAATTCTTCTACGGTGCGCCGGCCGTGTACATCACGCTGAAAACTCAGCTTGCCCGAATCGTTGATCGCTCCGATCAGCTTACCGTTTATGTCGTATTTGAAATCGGCTCGCGATCCGTCAAAAAATTCGGCTGCCAGGACCCGCCCACAGATATCGCGCTCGTATCGTGTCGTTTCGCCCGCACCGTTTGTCCGATGATCAACATCGCCAGCAACATTTCGGTTGTAAAGAAGCGTCCGTCCGCTTGGGAAGAGCTCCCGGACGAGGTAACCGTCCTCGTTGTATTCGAAGATATGCTCGTTGCCGTTTGGATCGACGATAGCGTCCAGGCGGTTCGGCTCAGTGCTCCATTTGTATTTGACAACGGCTCCTGAAGGACTTACTTCTTCAAGTAATTGCCCGCAGCATCGTCCATAGCGGTAGGTGGTCATTCCAGCTACCTCGTTGCCAACGCGAGTGAGATTGCCGGACGCATCGTAAATCAGAGTGCTCGAAATACCCGCCGCGTTTGTGGATCGTAACAGTCGACCAGCCAGGTTCCACTCGAACCGCGAGTCACCATGGCGAGAGTCGAGGACCGCCGTGCAAAATCCCAACTCATTGTATTCGCGCTTCACCGTCGCTCCCGCCGTGGTAACCGCGCGCCGCAACTGCCCGAATTCGTCCCAATCATAGTGCCAGACACCACCGTTGCTGTTCCTGGTTATGACCATATCTTCGCCACGCCAGACGTGATGCCATTCGAGGCCCGCCGGATGAGTAATGTGTTCGATCCGGCCGCGTTGATCGTATTCGAAATTCCAAACGGTTCCGGCGGGGGTGGTTATCTCGAGAAACTGATGTTGCGTGTCGAACCGGCAGTTCCACTCTCTGCCGTCTGGCAGACGAATACCGCTGCGATCCCCGCGCTCATCGAAGATGAACTCCGTTTTGCCGCCGCGCGGGTCGGTCGCGGCGCGAATACGGCCATATTCGTCGTACTCTCTCGTGGTAACTGCGCCACGCGGAGAAAGCGACCTGACAACCTGGCCGCTGGCGTTCCACTCGTAGCGCCACACGTTAGCGAGACTATCCGTTACTTCGGTCCAGTTCGCCCGATCGTGATAACGGAAGCTCTTTTCGTCGTAGTGGTCCAGCCCGGAGGTCCTGATACAGCGTCCTTCAGCATCGTATCCGAACGAAAAGACCCCTCCATCCCGGCGTATCTCGCGTACGATTCGTCCACCAGGGTCATAGACGTACCTCTCGGGATGGCCGGTCACGGCTCGAACGGAGGTAAGCCTTCTTTGCAGGTCGTACTCATATTCGACTGCGGAATAGCGCTTGCGCGAGGCGGTCACAACATTTACCAGCACCAAGAGCCCGGACGAGTCGTATTCCAATTCCAGCGCTCGTCGTTCCCTACGCTGCTCCAGGCGGACAAGCCGGTTTGCGGCATCATAAAAGAAATCCACGGCCCCACCGTTGAAGTTCTCAATTGAAGCAAGGGGCATCGGCGAGCCCGCAATCTCCGGAAACAGAAAACGGAGTGCGCTACCGCCGCTTGCGCTCCATCGTGTTAACACATATCGCGAACCATCGCGGCGGAGGTCCTGAAAAGTGCCGAGAGAGCGGAGGATTCCTCCGTCTCCTATCGCGCCGGCAGGATCATCAAACTCTTGGAGGTCCCCTTCAGGCCCGAGCAAGTGGAAGCCACCCGGATACCTGGTCAGGCGGCAAGAGTACGGTGTTGACCAACCTTGACCAAGTAAGCCCGGATCAGAAATCAGGAGAGCGGTACTGTATTGACGCTTCCACGATAGCGACAGCCGACCAGGCAGCACGACGTCTTCATACGTTTCGAACATAATGCCTGTCGAGACGTCGACCGGATGGCCAATGGATATTTTTCCGGAACGCATGTTTGATCTCAATAGAATGAAGGACCGCACGGGCCCAGGCTGGCTAATGTCAACCTGCGCCTTGCTGGCCTTGGAGCCTTGAAACGCCCGCAGCGACAGCGTGCGACACCGCTCCTTGTGCCGCGTGTACCGCGATTCCTCGCGCCAGAGCCGCAAAAGTCACACCGACCAGCACGTTGCTGAAACCGAGCGTCATCGCGTTCGGAACCACTGGGATATCGCTGCATGAGGTTGCGACCAGGGGCGCTACGAATGCCAGCGGGCCACCGTTTACTGTCACATTCGGGCTGCCTACCGCGGTCGATCCCTGCGCGCCTACATAAGGAATGGGTGGCATCAGCAGCTTCACCCATGTCTGCCATTTTGTAAACGCGCTGAACGAACCCTTGATGCTTTCCCAGGTGGACTGCTTGCTCGATGTGTCGATGCCGGTAACGTCCTTCAAAAATCCCTCCGCCGCGTTTGGCTTCGGAATGAGCGCTGCGATTCCGGCGATCGCGATGTTCGCCAGAATGGTGAGCGTCATCAAGGTCAGCGCCATCGGGATGTTGGTCAGATAGCGCTTCCAATAGGGACAGTTCGTGGGTGTCGGCGGGACCGGCACGCCCTGTGGAATATGCACCGAGTAGCCCATGGCCCCGACGGAGCAAGCAGGCATACCATTGATGAACACGTTCGCGCTGGGAAAGGTAGGATCGCTCCAGAGATAGATGAGCCCGAAATAGGGATGAATCGGAATGCCAGGAATCGGCGCGACGGCATGCACGTCGACCCCGATCACATTGTCCATGAACTTCGCGGCAGGCCACAGCGGCATGATCAGCGGACCTCGGGGCGCACGCTGGTGATCTGCAGCTTGCCAGTCAGGCGCGTTTGCTGGTATGTAACCGCGACCTGGTCTCCGGAGTTCACGGCATCGAACACAGCACGATCAACGGCAGCGCTGGTCTCATCGCCCGTTAAACGCAACTTCATCAGGTACATTTCCGGAGCGAATTGCGGAATGACGCGCGGCCGCCCGGCTATGTAATCCGTCCGGTAGATTTTCTTCGACGGCACATGCTCTTTGCCGATGAGGACGGCTGTGCCGGCTTTTTGGGCGAGGCCGAAGCCGTCGATACCCTGGAAGCCGAAGTATCCGAAGACTGCGATCAGAATGAGGCCGCCCGCCAGCGGCATCCAGTTTCCGCTTCCGCTCATTGAATGAGAACCTCCAGCTTGCGCATTTCCGGAAACCAATCCGGGCCGCGATATGGAATCGCGCCGCGCCACACCAGATCCACTTGCCTTTCCTCCATGCGAATCATCACAGTGTGTAGAAAAACATCCGGTTCCTCAATGCCCTCTCCGATATCGAGCCCAATGCGCGGCCGGTCGCCCGGGAGCGAAAAATCGAGCCGGCCTTCGGGCGTCAGATTGAACGTCGTTATGGGCTCGTCGCCTTGAAGAAACGGAACTGAGAGGCCGTGCGACGCGCCATTGAAAAACGCGAAGTTCATATCCGGGAGCCCGGTTTGGGCGTAGAGAGCGCGCTGGGACGGCGGAATCACCTGCGCGTACAGGGCCCTCAACTCCTGCTCCGTTTTGCGATCGGCAGGCATTACCCCGGCAAGCGAGGCGCGCGGCTGCCAGGGTTTCGCGAACCAGCCAAACGATTGCGGCATGGGCTGGCCCTCCCAGTGCATGAAGTGCCCACAACACAACCGGTTGGGCGTGAGCAGGTCGCCGGGATCTTCCAGGTTCGGGAGGTCGAGCGCATCGACCACCTCCCGCAGATTCCGAATGGCAAACCCCTTCCCAACCGGATTTCGCGCGTACAGGCAAGGCATCTTCCGATCTGAGTAGATATC
>DATIMA010000161.1:0-12046 GCA_035475915.1 Bryobacteraceae bacterium | reverse complement strand
CTGCGGCGTGGGGCCTGGGGCGTATTGCCGACAAACGCGCCATTCCGGCGCTGGAAGCACTTAAGGAAGACCCGTCGGCAATTGTCAGAGCACGAGTTGCGCGGGTACTGGCAAGCTTGAGGGCGGAAGGCGAGAATTAGCGGATGCCGATGCGCGTCCACAAAAAACGATGACCTGCCCCACAATGGCGATGTAATACTTTACACGCCTGGAGCATTCGGTCGAATATTGCGCGTTTCGTCTTCCGAATGACTTGACATTCGCGTGTTTTTTCGCCAATATCGTGCAACAGCATCTCCATTCCCGCGGATGAAAGAGAGCCAGAAGGCGGTCACGTTATTGACCACGGGCGCCTTACGATCCTGCGCTGTCCGGAGGACTAACTCAGAATGATTCGTAAAAGCGGAGCGGCAGTTGCCGCCATCGCCATGGTTTGCATGCTGCCGGTTGCGGCATGCCACAAACAGGGACGTGTGGGGCACGTGCAAGATGAGGCCCGGCTCGCCGGACGCGACGCAGCATCGTTTAACGCCGCCAATGAAGATTACTTCCACGAGATGGATGGCGGACTCGCGTTGACGCCGGATCAGGTAAAAGGCCGGAACACCTGGATCGTTTGGACCGGAGGCAACGATCGCTTCTGGGATGAAATTGCCGTTTCGAGCGTCGGCTCTCTGGATTTTCTTAAAACGCTTTCCTCCTATGACCCGAAGAAAGACCCAAAGCTTGACGCGGCGCAAAGAGAGAAGGTGGGGACTCACTACAAATCCTGGCGGTCCAATCGCTGGAAGTGGCTTGGGCTGGTTAACGAGCCGTGCTTCGATCAGGCCACTGGGCCCGATACGGACCGTTTTGGCCTCTGGTTGGACAAGCGCCGTCCGGACTGCCCGCCAGATCCG
The DNA here is from genome assembly GCA_035475915.1 of Bryobacteraceae bacterium. Lineage (GTDB taxonomy): Bacteria > Acidobacteriota > Terriglobia > Bryobacterales > Bryobacteraceae > Bog-105. Next base: position 11,147 of record DATIMA010000161.1, on the reverse strand, counting down.
TTCGAGAATGAGGCCAAGTATCCGGGTGTCCGCATTGGATCCCGTGGGAAGAATCTGCCGGTAGGTTCCTTTTATGGATGGAGCACCGGGATCGTTGGGTTAAGACTATTTCCCAATCCCGATTTCAATGAAGCCGCGGCTAAGAAGTGGGACCCCGAGAGATACTACACTGACCCGACGTATTATCAATCGAAGAATCTGATAAAGCCGTACCGGGTGGGAATGTCCTGCGGCTTCTGCCACGTTGGCCCGAATCCGGTGAAGCCGCCAGCAGATCCGGAAAATCCCAAGTGGGAGAACCTGAGTTCGAACGTTGGGGCTCAATACTTCTGGATCGACCGCATCTTTGCCTGGGATCCCGACCCGAGCAGCTTTGTGTATCAACTGTTCAGCACATCGCGCCCGGGCTCGCTGGATACTTCGCTGGTTTCCACCGACAACATCAACAATCCGCGAACCATGAATGCGGTGTACGGCTTAAGGCCAAGGCTGGAGCAGGCGATGCGCTTCGGCCAGGAGACTCTCACAGGGCCGCAACTGAACAACAAGCAATTTCAGGATTACACCTCCGACCCCAATCTCACCAAATATTTCCATCCACCGAACACCGCCTTTAGCCCGCGGGTGTTGAAAGACGGATCGGACTCGGTAGGTGGTCTGGGCGCGCTGAATCGCGTATTTTTGAACATCGGCCTGTTCAGCGAAGAATGGCTGCTACATTTCAATGCATTGATTGGCGGGCAGCGAACAACGCCAATAGAGATCGCGGTGGCCGAAAAGAATTCGGCCTATTGGCAGGCGACGGAAGCGCAGACATTCAACTTAGCGCAGTTCTTTTTGAGCAATGCCACCGATGCCCATAAGCTGAAGGACGCACCGGGCGGAACGGCTTATCTCACAACGAGCAGATCGATGTTGGCACGGGGCAAGATTGTTTTCGCAGAGCGGTGCGCACGCTGTCACTCCAGCAAGATTCCGACGCCGGCTCCAGGGGTTGATCCGGGCGGCTGCTCGGGTCCGAACTATCTGGATTGCTGGAATCGCTATTGGGCCTGGACAAAAACGGACGATTTCAAATCGAAGATGCGGGTAATGGTGCTGGCGAAAGATTTTCTCGATAATAATTTTCTGTCGACCGATCTTCGTGTTCCGGTGACTTTACTGCAAACCAATGCGTGTAGTCCTTTGGCGACGAATGCGATTGCCGGCAACATCTGGGATAACTTTTCTTCGCAGAGCTACAAGGAACTGCCGTCGGTTGGGGAAGTGACCGTTTACAATCCGTTGACCGGCGCACCGCAACAGTTTAAGATGCCGGGCGGCGGCCGCGGCTTCACCCGGCCCGCTTCGCTAATCAGCGTGTGGTCTAGCGCTCCATATCTGCTGAACAACAGTGTGGGGACGTTCGAATGGAGTCCATCGGTGGAATCCCGGATGAAGTCATTCCAGAATTCGATAGAACAGATGCTCTGGCCGGAGAAGCGCGACCACGACGCTGTCCTGGGTGATAAGATTCCGGGCACTATCGACCGCACGACGACGACCAGTTACCTTCGGGTGGCTTCCGGGTATCTGCCAGATTCGCTGATGGGCCTGATTGGACCGCTGCATCAGCTCTTTCCGAACCTATTCAGCAAAGAAGGTATTCAGATCGGTCCCATTCCGGCAGGAACTCCGGTGGATTTGCTGGCAAATCTGGAACTGATTTCGGACGATCCCGATCTGGGCCGGAGAGCCGAACACGAAAGGAAAGTTATAGCGCTTCTGAAGGAGTTAAAACGCGATCTTGACAGACTTCCCCCAAATGCAAGCGATGAACAGGCGCGCCAGGTATTTGTAAACCTGATAGGCCCGTTAATGGACGCCAGTAAGTGCCCGGACTATGTAGTAAATCGCGGCCACTACTTCGGTACGGATAAGTTTTCCGAGGAACCGGGGCTCAGCGATGACGACAAGAAGTCACTTATCGAATTTTTGAAGACAATGTAGCGGGCTTCCAAAGCGAACCGGCTTATCTATGCGAGTAAATTCCGAAGCGGTTGGTATCGGCGAATCGGTTGTTGCGGAGCTTGCGGACGTGTGCCGGCGGAGGGGGTTCGAACCGCCCCCGTTTGACGCTGCGCGTTGGGAGCAGGAGTGCCATCAGCAGAGGCTGACCGGGCTGTGCATCTCAGGCGGAGGCATACGGAGCGCTACATTCGGCCTTGGCGTTCTACAGGGGCTGGCGGAAAAGCAGTTGCTGCGAAGAATAGACTACCTGTCTACGGTTTCGGGGGGCGGCTATATCGGATCGTGGCTGCAGGGAGTGGTCAGCCGCCTGGGCGGATTCTCGGCGCTCACTCGGCGGGTTCCGGGTCCAGCGGCGGAAGACCCGATTACTTTTCTTCGTAAGTACAGTAACTATCTTGCGCCGCGTCCAGGCCTATCGCTTGACAGCGCTGTAATTCCAATTATCTGGCTGCGCAATACGGTTCTGAACCAGGCGATTCTGCTATGCGCTTTTGTGGCGCTGTTTGTGGTCCTGATTTTTCCGGGATTCGGGCTTAAGATCCAGGCGGAAAACGGCGGCGGGCTTTTCTTTTGGATTGAACTGATATTAGCGGCGGTGGCTGGCGCCTGGACCGTGGCATCGATCGCCGACAATCTCAAGAGCACGGCCAGGCGCAGTTTCGATATCCGCGAACCAGCAGGATTCAAAGCAGGTGAAGGAACCGAGCGGGTTGGTTGGACCGTCGTGGTTCCCTTGATGGCAGGCGTCATTCTGACCCTGCTTTCGGTGATCTCTTCGCAGATGTCCGGCACTCGCGGCCGGCTGCCCGTAATTGCGCTTCTCATATTGTGGGTACTGCACGCAGCGTTGCAGTGGCGCGGCGGGTTCGTGCTCTGCTACCGCAAGCGCCGCATACGCCCCAGCGGCCCAGTGATTCCCCACCTGCATGTCGTGTGGATGTCTCTGTCTTCGGCGGTATTCACTCTGGTTCTGTTCATGGCAATTCATGCGCTCCTGCGTTTCTGGAACCCGCTAAGCACTACAGGAAGCCAGGAGATTATCGCGTTTGGGCCGCCTCTGTACGTGCTTGCAATCATCTGCGGAGCTTCGCTGCAAATCGGGCTGATGGGGCAGGAGTTTCCGGATGCCAGCCGCGAGTGGCTGGCGCGCTGTGGAGCATATCTGATTACGATAGCGGCGTTCTGGGCGGCGCTGTTCGCGATTGCCATATTTGCCCCGCTAGGGATTGCCAAACTTTGGCTTCACACGAAAGCCGGATGGTTTTCTGCCGCGGGGACTTGGATTGCGAGCACTGTTGCCGCGGTTTTGGCTGGAAAGAGCAATAAAACCGGCAACAGCGCGGAACCGGAAAAGAATCAGAGCTCCACGCTTGACCGGATCGCGCGCTATGGTCCGTTTGTTGCCATTCCGGGTTTCATGATCGCCGTGGCGACAGCAGTGCAATTCGTGCTGTTCCTGCCCGCACTGGCTACCGGCGGACATCTTCAGGCGTTCGCTTCCGACTACTGGGACAGGCTGGCTTTTAGCGAGCCGTCTTCCTGGGTCATCCCCCTGGCGCTATTCCTTTTCGCGGTCATCACCGGAACGGTGCTGTCATTGCGCGTCAATATCAACGAATTTTCGCTGCATTACTTCTATAAGAACCGGCTTGTACGATGCTATTTAGGAGCAAGCAATACCCGGCATCGGGAGGCTGATCCATTTACAGGATTTGATCCGCAGGATGACGTTCTGCTGGACAAGCTGAGATGCGACACACCACGCACGACACCCGGCGCGCCATTTCCCATCATCAATGCGTGTTTGAACGTAACTGCCGGAACCGAACTTGCGACGCAGGAAAGAAAAGGCCTTTGCTGGACATTCACGCCGCGGTTTTCCGGATTCGTCCCTTCCCGATCGGACGCAGACCGGGAGGCATCCGGCGCTGCTCTTGCCGCTAAAGCGTTCGTGGATACAGCACGCATTTTAGGCGGAGTCCATCTGGGGACCGCGTTTTCGATATCGGGAGCGGCGGTGGGGCCGAATCAGGGGTTTCATTCCTCGCCGCAAGCCGCATTTCTTCTGACGTTATTCAACGTCCGGCTTGGCTGGTGGACAGGTAACCCGAGAGACTCCGCAACGTGGTACCGGCCGGGGCCGCTTTTCGCGCTCCGCTGGCTGTTGCTAGAACTGTTCGGATTCGTGAACGAGCGGTCGGCTTATCTGAATCTCTCCGACGGCGGGCATTTCGAGAATCTAGGATTGTACGAGTTGGTGCGGCGGCGCTGCCGCTTCATCATCGCAGTCGATGGCGAGGAGGACCCCACTTACTGCTTCGAATCACTGGGCTCCGCGGTTCGCAAGTGCCGTTCCGATTTTGGCGTGGAGATCGATATCAATCCCAGGCCGATCATTCCGGAAAAAGGTGCGAGCAGCTCCCATTTCGCGGTGGGGCGCATTCAATATCCCGAGCCGGGTTCTGAGCCGGGCTGGCTGCTTTACTTGAAATCGAGCATCACTGGCGACGAGCCGGCGGATGTGGAAGAGTACCGGCGTCAGAAAGTTGAATTTCCACAGCAGCCGACCCTTGATCAATTCTTTTCCGAGTCACAGTTTGAAGCGTATAGGGAGCTTGGGTTACATGTCTGTAGATCGGCTTTGGGCGCGCTGGAAGGCACGGACGAAATGCATGAGGCATTCGAGCAGATGCTGGTTGGCCAGACGAACGAATAGGTAAAGTCGGCCCCGCGGTAGCTAACTATCGATTCGCCTGCGGCTAATCATCTCGCCAACCCATCCGATCGCGAGGCCGGCTAGCGCGCCGACCACGCCAACACCCAAGTGCCAGACAAGTATGTGGCGAAGATCAAAATTCGAGCAGTGAACTTCCAGGACGCTTACGCCAATGAGTCCCGCAAGCGCGCCGCAGATGACGCCGGTTGCGCGGGGTGAAAGCATGACGCCGCGGCGCAAGATCAGCCAGAACAGAATTGCAGCCGGGACCGCGTAGGGAATACCTGCTTCAAAGCACGGTATGCCATCACGAAGAAAACGTCCGCTATGGCCCACTTCGAACAGAGCCGCCAGGATGAGAGTGAGGCAAACAAAAGTGCCCGCGGACAGTAATGCCGGGGATAAGCGGCGTCTGCTGCCCGGAAACATTTGCTGAACCATGGAGTAAGCCAAAAGAGCGGCGCTTGCGCCCAGGGAAGCGCAGATCATGATGCGGCGCGTAAGGCTGAGTTCGGCCCAGGCGAAAGCGCCCAAATGAAAAATACCCAGCGCGAGCAGGACAAAAAATATCGACAAAAAAGCCGCAAAGAACAGCTTTTTCGAAGGCAGCGCATGGACCGGCTTTAGGTTCTTAAGGAGCCGGTCTTCGACCGAAGCGATCGACTCGCCAGGAAGGCTGGTTAACGGCTGGGACTGATTGAGCGCGGCCGCCAAGGCCTGGCAGCGCGCGCACGTTTTCAGATGTGCGCTGAGGCCGGTTGGAAGTGGACCGTCACTTCCGGCTGTGCTGAGAAGGAAATCTAAATCGGAGCAGTTCACGCCGATTCTCCCGATGCCGTATTCGCGACGCTCTGCTCTTGCGTCAAAATCTCGCGAAGGCGTTTATACGCGCGATGCGCTTTTTGCTTTACACTCCCGACCGTAGAAGCGGTGACCCGAGCGACCTCTTCCAAGCTGAGCCCCTCCACTTTGAGCAAGGTGACCACTTCGCGCTGATTATCCGGGAGATAAGACATGAGCACTTCGAAATCGGGAAGTTGAGAATGGATGCTGTCATTTGTTCTTCGTTCGGGCAGCACGTCTGTCGCGACCTCGCGCTGAGCGATACGGTGGCGGCGGCGATATCCATCCACTCGAACGTGCCGTGCAATGGCGTAAATCCAGGGCAGCACAGGCTCGCCACGCCGGTACGTGTGGCGGGCCTTATGGATCTGAAGCCACGCTTCCTGAAGGAGATCTTCGGCCTCATCGCGGGTTGAGACCTGGCTTGAAAGGAAGCGGAACAGAGCCGGGCTGAGGCTGCGGATCAGCGCGCGAGCTGCATCGGGATCGGCCGCCTGATAGCGCAGCATCCAGTGTTGCAACTCCTGCTGAGAGTAGGCAGCCGCCGTCTGGGCGCCCGTGATCTCCATACGTTCATCATTACTAAGTTCGCTGGCGCCATGCAAAAAGTTATGGATACCGGGCGAGCTCGACGGATTTGCCATCAGTGCCTCAGCGAAACGGGACCGAACCACACGCCGCGCAAACTGCGCCGCCACACTGCGCCCGTGCGCGCGCGGTCGGATGGCAGAGTGAAGTCATACTGGTACAGCAGCGCACGCATGAACCGCGGGGGCTTTGGGAACGGCGGCGGATCGAGCAGCCCGAGGACAGATTTCTCGCCGGTAAGCAAACGGTAGACCAGTTCCCCGACCCATTGGTTCTCCTGATAGTTTCCCAGAGCGGCAAACCACATCTGCCAGTCGAGGCGCGGCTGATAAGGCGCCACGAATGGAAGGGCGCGCGAAAGGTTGCCGGGTTTGTAGGGGAACGAGTATTCGCGCCAGGCGATTCCGTCATCCGATCCTTCGAGAATGATCTCAGGCCGAGTGGTCGTCATGACCGCAAATAGCCCGTAGGTATTCACAATTTCAAATGGCGTCACAGCGGCCAGCGGCTTTGAGAACACACGTCCGGTATTGATGCCAAGCATATTTAGTAATTGAACCGCGGCCAAGAGCATGAGAATGGCAAGCGCAGCATTTCCGGCCGAGCCCCAGACGCGCGCACCGGGCACAGCGCGCCGTTTACCACATGGAATACGCCGGTGAAATGCCCGGCCCAACGCGTCGAAGGTCCGGTCATCCAAGCCGCACAGGCACAGCGCCAGAGCAAGCAAGTTAAAGAAGGCATAATTCCCGGTCAGAATGATTGCCAGTTGCAGCAGGATCAAGAGCACTACGCCGATATAGCGCGCGCGACGGGGACAGAACAGCAGGATGGGGGCTCCGAGTTCAATGCAGAGTGTCGCGGCGGTCATGCCATCCAGCATCCAGTAGGGCAGCCGGTACGCGTAGTAGGCAACGGGATCGGGTAAGGGCTGCGTCATGAAATGAAAACGCAAGGCGTGAAAATTTCGCCAGTTCGGATCGTGGGAAGCGAGTTTGACTATTCCAGATTCAAACATCAGGCGAAAGAGGAGGAAGCGGTACGCCCAGATAAGCCAACCCGCACCGGCGAAGAGCGCGAGGAAACCGCATTCGAGCAAGAGGGCATCCCACTGGAAAGCGGTGAAGGGCTGGCCGATGGATACCAACGAGAGATACAGGACGAAACAGGCGCCGGCGGAGATGCGGGGTAGCAGGCCCGCGATGAGCAAAACCGCAGCCAGACATCCGAGAATACAGAAGCACAGGAGCGCTGAGTCGGTTTGAAAAAACCAGAACAGAGATGGCGCCTCCCAGAACACGCCGCCGTAACTGGACTGTAGTAACTGACCGAGGCGCGCAGCCGGTGAAATGCCGTGAGATCCGACGAGGCCGAGAATCTGCGGCCAAAGAGAAGCGAATGCGGCGAGATAGACCAGGCCGAGCAGCCGCAAGAAAATATCTTGCGTGATTTCAAATGCGCTCGGAGCGGATACCCGCGCAAAAAATCTATTTGCCGCCGCGGGTAAGCTCATCCGCTGTGGTGAAGACCGGTTGAATGTCCACCGGGATGCCCTTTAATCTGTCGAGGGCGTGTGTGAGGACGGGGCGCATCACTCCAAACTGATCGAGCATGCTTTTCGCGGCTGCGTAATCGCCGTGCGCCTCGATGGTGAGCAGATCATGAGTCAGATCCCGAACACCCTGCTTCACCTTGGAATAGTTCACTTCGAAAGTCCCGTCCGGGCGGGCGGCGAACGCGCCGTGGTCGAGGAGATAGTTAAACTGCAGGGCCATTCCTCGTCCATGCGCTTCCGTGATCCCGAAGCGCAAGGTACGAAATGACGATGCGAGAAATGTCGCGTAAAGCTGATGCTCGTTCGCTTCCCCGCCCGGCAGGACGTGGCTATCGAAGAAATATTGCAGCATGAACAGGCCTGTGACATCGGCCTTTGCTTCTTCGATGGTGCTGTAGAGGTCCTTCAATTCGAGGCGAACCGAACTCTTTCTGCCATTCACCGTGATTTCGTGCGGACCGATTCCATGGCTGAGCTCATGGGCAAGGATATGGGTGAAGAACCAGTCGAAGCTGACGTCGGGCTGAGCTGCGGCCGGGAGGACGATTTGCGAAACCGGCAGCAAGATGCGGTCGAACTTGGCGTGCTGGACGTTCTTCAACATCACCTTCTTACTGCCTTTTTGCTGGATGACGCGCTCGTCATTGGGCAGATTGAAAGCCGCGGTCTGCACACCGTGGTTGCCGTCGCCGGCGGAAAGCACTTCATTGACTACTCGGATTGGCATGGTTGCGCCAAGCCGCGGATTGCGATAAGCGGAATCAACGGGCAGGTTGTTTTCCACCTGCTGAAGGTGGTGCGAAAAATTTTGCAGTTTTCCGGTTTCGGCCTCATCTTTCAGGCAAACGTATGCCTCGAATGAAGCTTTATAGCCGAAGAGTTCGTCGTTGTAGGTTTCGTAGGGTCCGATGGTGATGTCTATCGGGCCGTCCAAATCCATCCAGGCAAGATCGCTCTGGTAGTAATCGTCATTCAGAAAAGCATCAGCGCGGGTTTGAAGAAATCGTTTCAGGGACGCATTCCCGGTGAGACCCGCCGCTTCGCGGAGCAGTGCGGCCGCCCGGAGCAGATCGGGCTCATAGGCGCGGTGATAGGGAACGATCTCAAGCTGCCGCGAATCTGAACCCCGTCGTATGACAGTGAAGAAGTTTTTAGCGAGATCAGCCTCATGGGCGGGCAGTGCTGACACCCAATTCTCGAAAGCTGCACTGGTCATATCCTCCGGGTAGAAGTTCGCACCCAGCGGTTTGCGTTCGGGAACGCCGGGCATGAAAGCACGATGCGCATCGAGATCGGACCAGGGGCCCTTGTAAATCGAGAAAAGGCGGAAACGGGCGCGGCCGAGGGCTGAGTGGTCGGCAAGCAGGCGACGTTGCAGGCTCTCATTTCCACTCCAAAGCTGTTGGAGGAAAATATCATCGATGACGCGGCCGGACTGAATGAGCTTGATGAGCGCCTGGCGGTCCTGGGGAGTGAGATGGGAAGTGTCGACCGACAGTCGAGTCGGTGCGAACCGGGCTGCCATCCGATCGAGTTGGACAGCGTTGGGGAATGCCGTGGGTGGGGAGGGCTTTTGCGCGTCGATGGTGTGAGTGCTCATAAATAGAAGGGTCAGGCAAACAGCGAGAGAGGATCTCATCTCGACATCCAGATTTGAGGGTATCGCGCCGGGATTAGGCGGAAACATGCAGTCCTGTGGTATGTTGCGAAGAGAATCCCTTCGATTGGCGCGGTAGCCAAGTGGTAAGGCAGAGGTCTGCAAAACCTTTATTCGGCGGTTCGATCCCGCCCCGCGCCTCCAACAACTTACAGAAAACAAACGATCTTCCACCCGGACCTCAGCGGACGGAAACGGACGCCAATGGGCGAATAGGAGCCGAAGCGGCCCCCTTGGTCGGACAAAAAGTCGGACACGAACTCGTTTTGTGTCCGACCTCCCCGCACCAGGCTTCAGCCCGTCGAGCTTAGGCACTACTCCTCAAATCGGACGAAGAGAAGCCGAGGTTCGTCTAGAAGTCGGACAAGAATGGGACAACCCCGAGATGGCCGCGGCTGCGCTCCGCGCCGCGTTTTTTCTTAACCCTGTCGGATGTCCTGAATCCGGCTTCGCGCACATCAGAAGAAAACGTTCCTCCAGGGGCGTTGCCCCGGCGCTCGCAAGGGCGCTGCCCTCCGCGTTTTGGTTCCACCGTAAACGGTCCCCCAAAAAAGTCGCAAGCGACTTCAGCAACCCTTGCGCTTGCCGCCCCAGTCTCGCCAGCGACGCCTCGGGGCTGTTAGCGAACGCTAAACAACCCAAATTCCATTTTGAAAACCAAAGCAAGGAGATTTTCACATGATCGAGACAAACAAAGCGCAGTTGATTGGATTCCTCGGAGCAGATCCCGAACGGAAAGAGAACGGTAACGGCAACAGCCATCTCGTGTTGTCGGTGGCGACGAATACGTCGTGGAAAAAGCCGAACTCGGAAGAGTGGGAGAGCCGCACGGAATGGCATCGCGTTTTGGTGTGGGGCAAACATGCAGCGCGCCTGAATCTGAGCAAGGGCGACAAGGTGCTGGTGGTCGGAGAGATTCGCTACCGCGAATACGACGACGAAGTCAGCCAAAGCAAAACCAAAATCGGAATCACCAGACGCATTGCCGAGATTCATGCTTCGGGCGTGGAGCGACTGTACAAAGCCGAGAAAGCGGAGCCTGCGGAAGGAGGCGCAATCGAATGACGGAAGCCGAAGCGATGGCCGAACTGACGCGGCTGGACGAAGTATTTGGGCAGATGGCCGAGGACGAACGCCGGCATTTCGAAAATCTGCTGTACTTGCGCGCGATCATTCACGGCTGGACGGGTGACCCGCTGTGCCAACCGGCCACGTCAGTGTTAGGCGCATACCGGCAGATGCGCGCGGAACGAGATGCATCCGACTCGGATCGGCTCATGGCTAAGGCGACCTGCGACTTGATCACGATTCAGCCAGTCATCAGGAGCACCACATGATCGGCTTTATTTCACCCAGGAGGTTTCTATCGACAGCATTCGTGCGCGCCAGGGGCGCGCTTTTCCCTCGATTTTTTTGGACTGTTTTTACCGAAAGGAGTTGATTCGATGACACGATGGAAAACTTTGCCCGCCCATCTCCATGTCGCAAGCGTGGCATTGCTTTCGAAGCCAGGTGCACGATTGGCGTTCTTGACGCTGGTGATGGCCTTGGCGTCTTGGGCGCAAGACCCGTTTTCGAGTCTGGGCGCCAGTGCGCAAACGATCTCGACCGGCACGTTTGTGACCGGTCTGGTCGAATTCGCGATCGTCATCGCCGGTTTGCTACTCGCGTTTAGCGGGCGGGTGCTCGGCGGAGTGTTGGTCGCGATTGTCGGGGGCGGCATGCTCGCGCTCTCCGCTGCCAAATGGGAAGGCTGGATTCAGGGGCTTTAGCCATGG
>DATIMA010000160.1:0-34677 GCA_035475915.1 Bryobacteraceae bacterium | reverse complement strand
TTCGGCCGGCTGGATGAAAACGGTGTACGGGTTGAAAGCTTCCGGCCGATTGAATGCGAGCATGCCTCGGGGCCGTCCTTCAATTTGTCGGAGAAGGATGTGACAGCTTTGCAAGCGCAGATCGCTTCCGCAAGCTCCGATCCGGAACTAAATGGCTTGGAAGTAGTTGGATGGTTCATTGCGCATACCCGCGGTCCGCTAAAGATGAGCGGCAAGGAACCACAGCTCTTTGAGCAACTCTTCCCCGGCCCAGGAAAGATTACGGTTCTGGTCAAGCCGGAGCGTTTTCACCCAACGCGCTTTGGCTTTCTCTTCCGCGATAAGGAAGGGCGCGTAGAAACGGACGCTACCGCGGCCGCCATCATTCTGCCCGGCCGTGGATCAGAGGGCAGGGAAGGCCCCGTGCCTTCCATTGTCGCCCCCACTGAAAAATCTGCCGTGAAAGCGCCTGAGCGTGCCGCTTCGCCGGACAGTACGACGAGTTCGGCCGCTTCGAAGAGCGAGCCACGCCCGCAGACCGCCAATCAACCTGCAGTTCGAATCTCATCGCATCCGGCGGACGTTCCCGCGCGGACCGCCCCGCTCGATATGCCGCAGCTTGCTATCGAACGCGTACCTGCCGCAGCTTCGCTGCCGGTATCCCACGGATCGGATGTGTTCAGTCTGGAACGTGTGCCCGCCGTACCATACGGCGAAGAATGGAATGTGCCTGGGTCCATGCCGCCTGCGCGGCAGCGGCCTAGAACATTCGATGAAGAGCGCAGGGGTTATGGCGCTCAATTCGCCCTGGTGCTACTGATTGCCGCCGTGCTCGGCTGCTGCGTCGGGTATTGGGCGTACCTGCAGTTGCCTTCGGCCATCATCCCGGTGACCGTTCGTCTGCAGCAACAAAGCCTGCTAATTTCATGGCCACCCGAGCAAACGCGGACGAGCGCCTACGCCGCCATTCGCGTGGACGACGGTGAGCCTGTTGCCTTGTCTTCGGCTGAAAAGCAAGCGGGCGAGACCTCTATTGTCAGCAGCGCCGATGACGTGAAGATCGAATTGATTGCCCAGCACTGGTTGCGCGATTCGCGCGGCATTGCCCGATTGATACGCACGCGGCAGCCGGGCTCTTCGGGAGCACCCGCTGCTCTCAATCTGAATCCGAGTTCACCCGCTTCGGCTGCATTTCAGCAACTGCCCTAGACTTCGAGACATGGACTTACAAATCAGAGGCAAGCGCGCGCTTGTAACAGGCTCCACCGCTGGCATCGGCTTCGCAATCGCTCAGGCCCTCGCGCAAGAAGGCGTTGCTGTGATTGTGAATGGGCGTACCCAGGAGCGTGTGGACGATGCGGTCGCGCGCCTTCGCAATATCGCGTCAGCAGAGATGAGTGGATTGGCCGCTGATCTCGGCGCAGTGGAAGGCGTCCGTCGAGCGACGGCGCGTTTCCCGGAAGTCGACATTCTGGTGAACAACTTGGGCATTTTCGAGCCCAAACCTTTCGAACAAATCTCAGACCAAGACTGGTTCCGCTTTTTCGAAGTGAACGTGATGAGCGGCGTTCGTCTCAGCCGCCATTACCTGCCGCGCATGAAGCAACAGAACTGGGGCCGCATCGTTTTCATCTCCAGCGAGTCCGCGCTCCAAATACCGATGGAAATGATTCATTACGGCATGACGAAAACGGCCCAACTGGCAATCGCCCGCGGACTTGCTGAAACCACCACCGGCACAAATGTTACCGTCAACTCCATTCTCCCCGGCCCCACCGCGTCCGAGGGCGTCACGGAATTTGTCAGCCGGCTCGCCGCCGCTAGCAACGCGGATCGCGGCCAGGTGGAGAAAGATTTCTTCGAGCACGCCCGCCCGAGTTCTATCTTGAAGCGCTTTGAAGAGCCTGCTGAAATTGCCGCGGTAGTGGCGTTTATCTGTAGCCCGCTCGCCTCAGCCATCAATGGAGCCGCCGTTCGCGCCGATGGTGGCGTCGTCCGTTCCATTGGCTAGCTGATTACTGCGGGCGGCCGCCTTCTGGGCGCCTACACGATTTTTTTCTTGACAACCATTCCGTTGCCTTGATATCGTCCTTGCAAGATTCTTGCAATGCTTGCAAAAGCAACTCTGGACGATGTGGCGCGCAAAGTCGGCGTTTCAGCCAGCACCGTCTCGCGCGTGCTCAGCGGCGCCAGAGGAGTCAATGAAGGGACTCGCGAACGGGTGCTTTCAGCGGTCCGCAAGATCAACTACCAGCCCGGCATATCCCGCGGACCAGCCGCTCACTCCAGGCTGATCGGTTTCCTGATGCCCGCTGAGGCGGAACAATGGGGCGTTCGCACCAACTTTACGGAGCAGGGGCTTAGTGCAATCAGCGACGTTGCGTCTCGCTTCAACTATGCCGCAATGGTCGGCTCCTATAATCCGCAGCCTGCGGCGAAAGTGGAAGACGATATGATCGCGCATCGCGAGTTCGCGGGCGCTCTGCTATTTCGTACGAAAGATGAAATCCGCGATTCTCAGCCGTTTCGCGAAGCGGGCATTCCCTGCCTGATTGTCAATCGTCTGCTGCCTGAAACGTCATTGAATTACATCGGGCCCGACCATCTTAATGTCGCGTTCACAGCGGCCGAGCATCTGCTGCGCTCCGGCTACCGCCGCATCGGATTGCTGGTTGGCAAGACAAGCTACGCAAGCCACCGGCTGTATCAGGAGGGCTTTCACCGGGCGCACAGCACTGCCGGAGTGGCCGTGAATCCGAAGCTGATAACCGAGATTGAACTCAATGTAGAAGGCGGGCATGCCGGAACCCGCCAACTGGCGGAGCAGTCTCCGCGTCCCGAAGCGTTGATCGTAACGGGCGACCGTGCTTCACTCGGCTGCCTGAAGGCGCTCGCCGATTTGAAAATTAAGATCCCCAGAGACATGGCCGTGCTGGCTATGGACGGCACGCCTGAAACGGCTTTTGCCAACCCGCCGCTGACTGCGGTGGAAATTCCCTGGTACGACATGCTTGCCATGGGCGCCAGGCTGCTTATCGATCTCATCGAACACCGCTCCCCGATTGAACAGATTGGTGTTCGTTTTTCAACCCGGCTGGTGATTCGCAAATCCACTCAGCCGAAATACAGTAGAGCCTGACCCGATTCGTCAGAGGAGGTTAGAAGATGACTAAAAGCATTTTTCAGATTGCATGCTGTTTGATGTTGCTGTCTAGTCTGGCTGCCGCGCAGTCCACGCTGGGCACGATTTTAGGAACAGTAAAGGATTCCTCAGGCGCCGTAGTTCCGAACGCCATGGTCAAAGTAACGAACCTGGATGAAGGCGCCGCGCAGGAGGCCCGCACCGATTCGAACGGCAACTATCAGGTGCTCAATCAGAAGCCCGCCCGCTACTCCGTCGAAGTCAGCCAGCCAGGATTCGAAACGAAAACCGTAGCGGGCCTGGATCTGGTCGCCCGCCAGCAACTGCGCGTCGATGTGACCTTGAATGTAGGAACCACTTCCCAGTCAGTCACGGTCGAAGGCACCGCCGGAGTCATTACCACAGATACGCAGCGCATTTCGTCCAGCTTTGATTCCCGGCAGTTGCTCGATCTTCCGGCAAATACGCGCGCCAATGGCACAACCAGTCCATACCAGCTCATTTCAGCTTTGCCGGGCGTGCAAAGCGACAGCAGCAATAATTTCTCCATTCAGGGAGGGCTCCCCTCGCAATCGGAATCGTCGGTGGATGGAATCTCCACAACCGACGTCACCGGCAATAACCCGCTGACCGAGGCCTTTCCGTCTATCGAATCCATTGCGGAAATGCGCGTCGATGGCGTGGGGAATGCCGCGGAATTCGGCCAGCCGGCTCAGATTACCACCATCTCAAAGAGCGGCACGAACGAATTGCACGGAGGTCTGTTCTGGTATCACCAGAACCGCGCGTTTGATGCAACGGCGTATGGCACGCAAGTGAAGCCGCAAAAGATCGGAAACGATTTTGGCGCCTCGGCCGGTGGCCCGGTTGTAATCCCACATCTGTACAACGGGCACAACAAGAGCTTTTTCTACGGCACGTATGAAGGATTCCAATTTCCACGCGGTGAAACTATTCAGGAGACCGTTCCCACGCAGGCCATGCGAAACGGTGACTTTTCGGGCGAAGGATACACCGTTAATCAACCGGGAACAAACATACCCTATGCAAACGATACGATTCCAGAAGCCGCTATCAGCCCCATCGCCCAGAAGTTCCTGACCCTGTATCCGTTGCCGAATTACGGCAGCACGACAACGCAACACAGCAACAACTACGTCGCGAATCAGTCGAATAACTATTCGTCAAACCAGTTCGATATCCGCGGCGACCAGTACATTGGCACAAAGCAATCGATGTTCGCGCGCTATACCTGGAAAAATATCGGTCAGAATTCGCCGCAAGGGCTGCTGGTGCCCTCGAGCACGAATTACGAGCGGGTGCGGAGCCTGGTGCTTTCCCACAATTTCAACTTCACTCCGGCTATTGTGAACGAGTTTCGCTTTGGGTTCACGCTGGACGATTCTGGCAGCAGCAACTCGTTCAATGGGCCGGCGTTTGCCAACTCACTGGGTCTGCAGGGTATTGGCCCGAACTTTCCCTTCAACGGAATACCCGAGTTGGATTTCAGCGGCCTCACTTCGAACCTGGGCGTTGATCACCTGAGCGGGGTCAGTTCATCGCGCATGTTCCAGTTCAATAACAACCTGAGTTGGAACAAAGGCCGGCACGCCATGAAGTACGGTTTCGATATTCGCCACATTCGCGCCATCACCCCGCTAGGCTTCATCGGAGCCGACAATTACGGCAATTACACCTTCGACGGCAGCTATACCGGATCTGACTTCGCCGACTTCCTGCTTGGCCTTCCCACGAACACGTCCTACGCTATTGTCCACAGTAATAACGACGGCACCACCCAGCACTACAGCTTCTTTGCGCAGGATTCGTTTAAGGTGAATCCGAAGCTCACCCTCGAATATGGCGTGCGCTACGAATACAATCCGTCGTACCGCGATTCATCAGGAAACATCGGCAACTTCAATCCCGACGTGCCGCTCTCGGGCGCGGTGGTTTATCCGACCGGCAAACAGTCTCTGCTAGCGCCTGGTTTTTTGGCCGATTTCAACGCCTGCCCCAACCTGACCGGCCCCGGACCTGTGTTGAACGGAGCACCCTGTACGCCCGTGCTCTCTGCCTCACAGGCTCACCTGCCGGAAAGCTTGCGCATCGTTCCTAAGGATCGCATTCTGCCGCGCTTCGGTTTCGCCTGGCGTCCCATTGGAGAGAAAACCGTGTTCCGGGGAGGCTTTGGCGTTTACAACATTCAGGTTCTGGGAAGCGTCTTCTATTCGCTTACCGGCACACTGCAAAGCGATGTCCGCCAATTTACGACCGTGGGGTCAAACGGCCAACCCCTTTTCAAGTGGCCGCAAGTCAGTCTGGGCAGCGGCCTCGGGATTCCGCAGTTGGGCACCGCCTATTTCGGAACGGCCAATGCGATCAACTTTAAAGATCCGTATTCCATGCAGTGGAATTTTTCCATTGATCACGAGATCGGCTGGAAAACCGGTCTTCGCGTCTCTTACATCGGCATGAAGACGAACGATCTGGTGTGGGCGCCGAACCTCAACCAGATGTACTATTCGACGCAGTATTCGGTGCTACGCCCGCTCGCCGCTCGTCCCTTCCCGAACTGGGGCACCGTTTACACGCGGACTCCCGGTGCGATCGCTCATTATGATTCCGCGCAGGCCGAGGTCACGCATCGGCTCTCGAGCGGGTTGATTCTCGACAGCACATATACGTTCGCAAAGAATCTCGCCGATAATCAAGGGCCCGCTCCGGGAGGGTTTTCCGGCGAAACAGGCGGCGGCCGCGCATCCGATCTGTACGACCGCCATGCCGAATATGGAAACGTGTACGGCACGCGACGCAACCGCTGGATCACAAACGCTGTCTACGACCTGCCATTCGGCCGCGGCCGAGCCTTCGGCAGCAATGTGAACCGCTTTGTCGATGCGCTGTTCGGCGGCTGGCAATTGAACTCGATGTTCCTCTGGCAGGGCGGCCCCTACCTGACCCCGAACTTTAGCGGCGGAGATCCATCTGGTACCGGTTCCGGGAACATCGTCGGAACAAGGCAGGATCCTGACCGCATCGCTTCGGGCGTACCGGCGAATCAGAATCGGAACGAGTGGATCAGTCCAGGCGCATTCGTGTGCCCGGGCCAGCCGGTTTCCGCTCAATTCCCAACCTGCTCCATTGGCGTCCGCCCAGGTATAGACGCGCCGCCGCTCGGCCGCTTCGGTAACTCCGGCATCGGCATCATCGAAGGCCCCGGAACAGTGAACCTGAATGCCGGGCTCGCCAAATATTTCCACTTCACGGAGCGTGTTCGCATGCGCCTGGAAGGCTCCTTCACGAACGCCCTGAATCATGTCAACCTGGACGATCCCGTGTTGAATATCGTCAGTCCGAATTTCGGACAGATTACCAGGGCGCGCGGATCCGATTTCGGCGGCAACCGTGTCGGCCAGGTAGGCGCCCGGCTCGACTTCTAGTGACGCGGCCTTTTAGCAGGGTGGGCATGCCCGGCTCGATCTTCAAATTCACATGAACCGACGAACCTTTTTTCCAACCGCGGCCGCCCTGGCCGATATCTTCGCCCAGGATTTGCTTGCTCGCGCACCCGCTTCGCAGCGGAAGACGAAGCACGTTGTGCTTTTTACCTCTGACGGCGTGCGCTGGCAGGATCTGTTTACCGGAATCGATCCCAATCTGATGAATGCCAAAGCTGCCGGAATGGCGGATGCCGCGACGCTTCGAAAACAGCTCTGGCGTCCAACTCCAGAGGAGCGCCGCGAAGCTCTCATGCCGTTCTTCTGGAAGACGCTGGTTCCGAAAGGCGTTCTGTTCGGCAATCTGAATAAGGGCAGTTCGATGCAGGTGACGAACCGCTACCGCGTTTCGTATCCGGGCTATTCGGAAATCCTCACGGGTCGCGCCCAGGACGAGGCGATCACGGGCAACGACAACATTCAGAACCCGACTCCATCGTTCCTTCAGTTCATAAGCAAAAAGGAAAATCTCAGGCCCGAGCAGGTGGCCGTTTTCGCTTCCTGGGATAACTTCAAATACAGCGCCGAAAGTATGCCCGGCGCTCTGTTCATCAATGCCGGTTACCAGCGCTCGGATTTGCCAAAGAATTCCGCGCGGGCTGACGAGCTGAACAAGCTCCAGTTTGAAGCGCGATTTATCGCGGACACTTCGCGGCACGACGCCTTTACGTTCGGTCTGGCAACCGAATATCTGGACAAACTGCTTCCCGAGCACATGTACATTTCCTTCGACGAAACCGACGACTGGGCTCATGATCGCCGCTACGATGAGGTCTTGCAGAGCCTTCAATTTTTCGATCAGGCCCTCCGCGATCTCTGGACCTACCTGCAGCGGTCGCCTAAATACCGCGGCACAACCACGCTTGTCATCACGACCGATCACGGCCGCGGCAGCACGCTCGCGGATTTCTCAGATCATGGCCCCAAGATTCCCGGCGACGAACAGATCTGGGCGGCTTTTATCGGCCCCGATACTCCCGCGACGGGCGAGGCAACGAATACCGCAACCTGCTATCAACGCGACATCGCCCCCACCATTCTCGATTTGCTGGGATTTGAGTACCGCGATTACAGCGGGGTCAAAGGCAAGCCCATCGGCGGCGCGGTCGTTTCAGGCTAGGCATGAAAAGTTCGGATTCACACGACCTCCATCGCTTCGGCTACACCCAGGAACTCTTCCGCGATATGGGAGGGTTCTCGAATTTCGCTATTTCGTTTTCAATCATCTCGATCTTGACCGGCGCGGTCACTCTATATGGATACGGCCTCGATCTCGGCGGCCCGCTCGAAATGACTCTCGGTTGGCCGGTCGCCACTATCTTCACTCTGGCGCTGGCAATCAGCATGGCCGAACTTTGTTCCGCTTTCCCCACTTCCGGCGCCATGTATCATTGGGCCACTGCGCTCGGAAATCCTGGTACGGGATGGTTTGTCGCGTGGATGAACATCGTCGGCCTGATTGCCGCACAGGCCGGTATCGACTACAGCGCCGCGCTTTTCATACTTCCGTTTCTCCGCTTGCCCGTTTCCACTCGCAACATTTTTCTTGTTTTCGCGTTCACGCTGCTCATTCACGGCATCTTGAATCAGTACGGCGTCAAACTGGTGGCGCGCCTGAATGACATTAGCGTATCGGTCCACCTAGTAGGCGTCATCGCTCTGGTCGCGATTGTTTTGGCGCTTGCTCCGCTTCAGCCCGTTGCGTTCCTGGCCATACCGAATCCACACCCTTCCATTCACGCGCCCTACATCTGGCTGTTCTTGTTGGGCCTGTTGCAGGCGCAATGGACGTATACCGGTTTTGACGGCTCCGCTCATATGGCGGAAGAAACCGCCAACGCCCGCAGGAGCGCCCCCTGGGGCATCGTGCTGTCCGTCGCTGTCTCGGGAATCGCCGGGTACGCTCTGCTGCTGGCGCTCACGTTGGGAATTCACTCCGTTCCGGCCGTGCTTTCAGCGAAAGACGCGCAGGGAAATCCGGTTCCGGCCGCCATTGCCATTCTTAGCTCCGGGCTGGGCCCCCGAATCGGCAACGCGCTCGCCGCGCTGGCTTCTATGGCGATGTGGTTTTGCGGCCTGTCTTGCGCCACCTCTGCATCCCGGGCCGTTTATGCTCTCGCTCGCGATGGAGGCTTCCCCTTCGCCTGTTTCTTTTCTCGCGTCAGCAAACGCCATGGCACGCCCGGACCCGCTATTTGGCTCATCATCGTTGCCAGTCTGTTAACCATGGCCTGGTCCGGCGCTGTTCCCGTCGTTACATCTCTCAGCACCGTTGCTCTATATGTGGCGTACATTCTGCCGGTCATTTTTGCGGTGCGCGCCCGTCACCAATCCCCATCGTGGACCTCGGAAGCGCTCTGGACCGTTGGACGCTGGGGCGAACTCATCAACCTTATCGCCATTGCCTATACGGTCCTGATCGCCGTCGTTCTCGTGATGCCGCCGAATCAGCTTGCCGGGAAAACGCTCGGTACGGTCATTGCCATACTTCTACTGATGTACTGGCTTACTGTTCGACGTACCTTCAAAGGTCCGGAATGGGCGCGCTCCAGCCGCACATTGCCCGTAAAGGAGTTTCGGATTTGACCGCTTCGGAAGCCACTAGCTATCTGCCTTCGCCCCGGCATTTCATCGACGGCCATCAGGTTGAAGGGCACCCAACTTCTTCATTCGAGGTTCGAAACCCAGCAACGGGCGAGTTGCTCGCCACTGTTCCGGATGCTTCGCTCGACGATGTAAACGACGCCGTTGCCGCTGCCCGTCAGAGCTTTGAGAACCAAACCTGGCGCGGCAAGAATCCGTCCGAAAAAGAACGCATTCTGCATCGCGTTGCCGATGTCATGGAAAAACATAAGGAGGAGCTCGCGGCCGTTCTTTCGCTTGAAAATGGCAAAACCTTTCGCGAAGCTCTGCGCGGCGATGTGAACCCTGGCATTGATTCCTTCCGCTATTACGCGGGCTGGGTCCGGCGCATTTACGGCGAAACAATTCCCGTCGATGGACCGTTTCTCAACTACACCGTTCGCGAGCCCGTCGGAGTCGCGGGCGCAATCGTCCCCTGGAACTATCCCATTTGCATTGCTACCTGGAAGCTGGCTCCTGCGCTGGCCTGCGGATGCTCCGTTGTGCTGAAACCGTCTGAGCTTACTCCGCTCAGCGCACTGAAATTAGCGGAGCTATGCGCCGAAGCCGGCATACCCGATGGTGTTGTCAACGTTATTACAGGCTGCGGCTCCACTACCGGCGATGCCATAGCCCGTCACATGGATATCGACAAGATCAGTTTCACCGGAAGCATCCGCACCGCACGCTCTCTGTTGAGAGCGTCGGCTGACAGCAACCTTAAACGCCTCAGTCTTGAGCTAGGCGGAAAGAATCCGAACATCATTTTTCCGGATTGCGATTTCGATGCTGCGGTGGACGCGGCGTTCTGGGGTATCTACGCCAATAAAGGTGAGGTGTGCAGCTCCGGTTCGCGCCTCCTTATCCATGCGGATGTGCATGACCGTTTCTTGGAACTGCTGACGCGGCGCGCCAAAACAATGAAGGTCGGCGATCCCTTCGATCCCTCGTCGGAGATGGGTTCCCAGATATCCGCGCAGCAGCTCGATCGCATTCTTGGCTATATCCGAACCGGATGCGAAGAAGGGGCCCAGCTCGCCTGCGGAGGCGCCCGCGATACGACCGGCGCAAACAGCAAGGGCCTGTTCGTTCAGCCCACCATCTTTACCAACGTTCGTCCCGAAATGAAGATCGCCCAGGAGGAGATTTTCGGTCCGGTACTCGCCTCCATTCGCTTCGAAGATGAACAGGAAGCGGTTCGAATCGCCAATGGCACGGCTTATGGCCTGGTTTCGGCGGTTTGGACGCGGGATATTCGCTTGGCGCACCGCATGGCCGCCCGCATCAAGGCTGGCTCCGTATGGATCAACACCTACAACGGGTTCGACAGCGCGTCGCCGTTCGGCGGGTATAAACAGAGCGGGTTCGGCCGCGATCTGGGCGCCTATGCGCTCGAACAATATACCAATGTGAAATCCGTTTGGGTGGGATTATGAGCGCATTTGACGACGCGCTGCTGCGGCTGGAAGAACAGAAAATCCGCCGGATCAAGCTCGGCGTCACCGATATCGATGGTGTTTTGCGCGGAAAGTACATCAGCCTGGAGAAGTTCGCGGCGTCAGCTTCAGGCTTCGGTTTTTGCGACGTGATCTTCGGCTGGGATATTGCCGACGCGCTTTACGACAACTGCAAATTTACCGGATGGCACACCGGCTATCCGGATGCGCGCGCCCGGATCGACTACAGCACGTTTCGCACAATTCCATGGGAACCTGGCACGGCATTTTTCCTGGTGGACCTGCTTACGAGCAATGGCGAAATCGTCGAGGTCTCACCCCGGCAGGTTCTGCAGAAAGTAATCGCGCAGGCCGGCGCTGCTGGCTTCCGCGCCCGGTTCGCGGCGGAATACGAGTTTTGGATTTTTCGCGAAACCCCCCAAACGGTTCGGGAAAAGGATTTTCACAAACTGGTCCCGCTGAGTCCAGGAATGTGCGGTTACAGCGTCCTGCGCGCATCGCAAAGCTCGCAACTTGTGCTGGATTTGATTGACCAGCTTGCTGGTTTCGACATTCCGCTCGAAGGCTTCCATACCGAAACAGGTCCCGGTGTTTTTGAAGCCGCCATTACGGTGGATGACGCTCTAGCCGCGGCTGATAAAGCAGCGCTGTTCAAGACCGCGGTGAAAGAAATATGCGCCCGCCACGGCGTAATTCCGACGTTCATGGCAAAGTGGAACGCCGACTTGCCCGGTTCGAGCGGCCATCTTCACCAGAGTCTCTGCTCTTGCCAGGACGGCCGAAATCTCTTTTTTGAAGAGAACACGGACGCCGGAACATCGCCTCTCATGCGTAAGTACATTGGTGGGCTGGTCAAATTCATGCCGGAGTTCATGGCCATGATCGCTCCTACTGTCAATTCGTACAAGCGAACCGTTCCCGGGACCTGGGCTCCTATCAACGCGACCTGGGCCACGGACAACCGGACTACTGCCGTGCGCGCCATTCCGGCTTCGGTAAAGAGTACCCGGATCGAACTGCGCCTTTCAGCCGCCGATATGAACCCCTACCTCGCGATCGCTGCCAGCCTGGCTGCCGGATTGGAAGGAATCGCTCTCAATCTGGAGCCGCCTCCGCCGAGCGCGAACGGCTATGCCGCTGTCGAGTGCGAGCCGCTTCCGCGCAATCTGGATGAAGCAGTTTGCAGGCTTCGCAACTCAGAAGTAGCGCGAAACTGGTTCGGCTCCAGCTTTGTCGATCACTACGCCGATACTCGCGTTTGGGAGATCCGCCAATTCGCCCGCCATGTCACCGATTGGGAACTCTCGCGGTACTTTGAAGCCATCTGACCGACTATGTCCCAGGCAAAATTCTCTTTTCCTACTACAGTGTTGTACGGCTCGGGCGTTATCGACCGCCTGCCTGACGAATTGCGCCATCGCCGCATGCGTGTGCCACTGATTGTAACCGATCATGACCTCCTCGGAAGCTCCGTCATACAGCGGATCCGGACCCTGCTTCCTTCTGCTGCCGTATATTCAGGCGTTGATCCAAACCCATCGGAGCAGAACGTAATTGGTGGTGTAGCATTCTACATAGATAAGGAATGTGACAGCATTGTCGCTGTTGGCGGGGGATCGCCGATTGATGCGGCGAAGGCGATCCGGTTGAAGGTTACGCATCCGCTGGAACTCGCGGAATATGACGACAATATCGGCGGCTCAGAGAAGATATCTTCGAATCTCCCGCCCTTCGTCGCGGTTCCTACCACCGCGGGCACCGGCTCCGAAGTGGGCCGTTCCACCGTCATCACAATTGGTAAAACCAATCGCAAAACGGTCATCTTCAGCCCGCATCTGATTCCTGACCTCGCAATTGCCGATCCTCAGCTTACCCTCAGCATGCCGCCGAGCGTTACCGCCGGCACCGGAATGGATGCGTTTACCCATAACGTCGAGGCCTTTCTGGCAAATGGATTTCATCCTATTTGTGACGCCATTGCGCTGGGCGGGGCAAAGATCGCCTACGAACACCTGCCCGTCGTGATGGCCAATCCGAAAAACATCGAGTCTCGCGGCGAAATGATGATTGCGGCGATGATGGGCGCTATCGCCTTTCAGAAAGGACTCGGCGCGGTCCACTCGCTCGCGCACCCGCTCTCAACTGAATTTGGAATGCACCATGGCACCAGTAATGCGGTGCTCTTGCCGGTGGTGCTCGAATACAACCGTCCCGCGGTTCCAGAGCGCTTTCGCGAGCTGCAGCATCAACTCGGAAGAGATGTTGCGGACTGCGCTCGCGAGCTGAACCAGATCTGCGGTATCTCGCCCCGGCTGCGCGATTACGGTATCCCGGAACGGGCGTTGCCGGACCTGTCGGAGAAAGCAGTTCAGGACGGCTGCCATTTATCAAATCCCGTGCCATGTACCGTCGAAAGCCTGCTTAAGCTGTACCGGCAGGCTTGGTAGAAGGCCGCTCCATAGCCTCATGCCGCTACGCTAACGACGATCGCAGTGGAGGTGGGCTCCGGAATGGGGTCGCCGTCTTCGCGCATGCCTTCCAAATGAAACTCGATCGCCTCTTGTATATTGCGCTTCATCTCCTCGACTGTCTTGCCGGTCGAAACGCAGCCCGGTAAATCCGGGACATACGCACCGTAATTGTTTTCAGCCTTTTCGATCACGACCGTGTACGTGTACTGCATGGCCTATTTCTCCTTCTCTAGCTGCGCTTGTTGTCGAATACTCTTTTCGAGACCCGGTGGCAATCGTCACCAGGGTGGCCGGGCACCGTCACGCGGCCCTTCTTCTCCGGATGTTTGTACTGGCGGTGACTTCCGCGTTGGGCCACCTGCCGCCAACCATCCGTTTCGATCCGCTTAATGATGTCCCGCACCTTCATTGATTACAGCGTACGGGATTCACCCAAAGCACGTGAAGAGCGGTTCAAGATCTCCGGGCTTCAATGAGGCCGCGATCAATTGATCGCGGAAATAAAGCGCAATGGCCGTTTGACAGTGCGGCGTTAAGCCAGCTTCAATGAGGCCGCGATCAATTGATCGCGGAAATAGCTGCCGCCGTAACGTATTCTGTTTTCAAATGCCTGCGCACCCGTCTTCGAGCGCTCTGCAAACTCACTTCGTTCGGCCCGCAAATCACGTCAATATCCCACCCGTAACCTGCTGAGCAACCATGCCTTACCTAGCAACGAGCGCCTCCCGCATTTTCGTCATCACCGCACCTCTCGCATCTAGCGCGTTACAAATGCCGGATACTCCCCGATGTCACCCTCAAGCAATTTCGCCAGGAGCCGCACCTGTACTTCCATCAGTCGCCGGTAGCTCACCCGATAACCGAATAATGGATGCGTCACCATCGTATCCATTCTCAATTCATATGCGCGATAAAAGCCCTTTCGCCCCTCTGCGGTCAGCGCGACCGCCTGCCCGGCGCTAACAAAATCACGCGGCGTGACCATCTTCGTGTTGATTGCCGTCACCACGGCTGAATCCACAACTAGCGCCCGAAACGGCTCCATTAAATCGAGTGCCAGCGCCGGCCGCCCGAACCGTGGTTGATGATAAAAGCCCATCATCGGATCGAACCCAGCGGCATAACAGGCAATCGTGAGATCCTTCGCCAGCAAACTGTAGCCCAACGATAACAGGGCATTCACCGCGTCCCGCGGCGGCCGGCGGTTTCTTCCCGCAAAGTCCATGCGAAACACCCGCGGCAGGTCCTCATCCACCTCCACCTTGATCAATCCCTGAAAGGCTCCGAAATAGAGCCGCGCTGCGTTTCCCTCTATGCCCAGCAGTTCTTCCATCGACGAGCACTGCTCCGCTGCTTCGCCCATCTCCTTCATCTCGCGCAGCGTAATCGGGTCAGGTTCCAGATGATTACGCAGCAGAAACGTGCGCTGATTTCGTATCTTGCCCACTACCAGTGACCGCGCCAGCCGCCGGCAGAACCACGCCTGCTCTGCCATTGCAAACTGCCTCTGCCGAACAAATACGTTCCTTGTGCACAACCCTGCCGTAATCCCGTAAAACCACCCACCTTGCGAGAAATAGCAGATCGGAATGCCTTGCGTGCAGAGCTCCTGCACGGCCTGCGTCGAAATCTGTATGTTGCCCATCAGGTTTAGCTGGCAGATTTCATTCAGCCGTATCTCCTGCAAGAGCGCGTCGCGTTCCTTCACCTGCAGAACTGTTCCGGACTTCCCCACCCGCAGGCCAGGCGTATTCAGATAGGCTGGCCGCAAGTCATCGCGCGGAGCCATCAGCCGGCGAGTTTCCCGGCTCGGTGTTTTCTTTGGTGGACCGCCCTCGCCAGCGGCGAGCAGAGTCAACTGTTCCGGGTCTGGCTCGCTTTCGTGCTGCTCCAGGTGGTTCACTTCATCTGGCAGGCAAATCGGAGCCAGCGAGCACCCCGCGCACTTCGGCGAATCTACCAGCGGCTCCGGTATGATTCGCTGTTGCGCAACCCGCCATGCCTGCTCGATCGCGGCCACTGTCTCCGCGATTACCGCCTCGCTAAACTCGACCCGGACCCGCTGCTTGGTGGTTGCATAGTAGACGATCCCCTCCTCGCAGCGATAGCCGTTCTCGCGCAACACCAGCCCCTGAACGCATAGTTGAACCCGGTCCGTCGGCCACAGTTCCAGTGCCCCATCCCGTTCGCGTGGCTTGCCATGCTTGTAGTCCACCGGCGTAGCCGCCTGGTCCTCTAGCTCGATAAGGTCCATCTTCGCGATGACCTTGTATTGCTCGCTCGAGAGCGTGATCGATCGTCCGTGAATCTTTTCGTCCCCGAGTTCCGCCGCCGCCGGCATTCCCTTGCCTTCCCGGTCGACGCGCCGGTGCTGGACCGAGCCCTCCACCGTGTCCGTGCTCTCGCGAAACACGCCCTCTACCCATTCATAGAAAAACAGCCGCGGACAATAAACGAACTCGTTCACCATCCGCGCCGGCAGATACTCCGGCAGCACGGATCGCGCCTCGATGGGAAGCGGTGCAGTGGCCAAATTTCCTCCTTGACCCGAGGACAACTACACAACAATACAAGGTGAATCGATTGCTGTATACGGTTTGCCAAGCGCGGTGATCACCCGGTCGCCCCGCCCGTCTGCCGGACCGAGATCCACAAACAGCACTTGGTCCTCACCGTGATGAATCTCAAAACCGAGTTCCGCCCGAAGCCGCACCAGGTCTGTGGCAGTCAACTGGCACTCGAACACCGAATACTGGAGGTGATCGCCGTACCCGCGCATAATCTTGAACACTTTGCGCAAGCGTTTCTCGTCGCAGATGTCGTAGCAGACCAGGTATGATTTGCGCATCGGATTTACACTGCTCTCGCTGGCCGAAAATTGACTTTGCGGTTTCGGCCTTGCCCGATCCATACACGCGGTGCACGATATACTTCTTCGATGCCGCGCGCGCGTAGCAGCTCGCGTTCAATGCTGCCATCCCCCCGTTGTAATTCAGCCAAGGACAGCAGGGATCGCGCCGTATCCAGGCTCGCCTGGCGAGTCCAGATCGGCCACGTGAACTGCGGGTCACGTTCGCTCTGTTTCGGCAGGAAGCCGGTTGTTTGCAAACTTTTCTTCCTGGGTTGAGTAGGAAATAGCGGTAGGGCCTCGACGGCGAGCAGATTAGCTCCCCAGATGGACGATGCGCCTTCCGGGCCTGGGTTACTCCACTGCAGCGCGTACTCGGCCACATCTTCCGGATCCCAGCGCATTGATAATCCCTTCTCGGCACGCCATGGACCGAACAAGGCCTGAAATAGGTGATTCGCTGTTACTTTTGCCGACAAGCCTTCCATCGTTCCAAGAAAATCTTGATGGCCTGAACCCGTTATGAAGCAAAGAGCTGTATATTCGATCTTGCCTTTGTCCTCGTCTTCACAAGATTCGCAGCCGAATGCCGCGGCAAAATCCGCGAGGCTCCGATTACCTGTTCGAGCTTCATTCGCAGCCCGGTGAACAAATTTTCGAAATCTCTCCGGCTCAATGTTGATGTTCTTGCCCAGTTCTTCGGAAAACACTTTGACCGGCGCCATTTTCGCTTGGATGAGTTCTCCACTAAGGTTTGCTTCCGACTCTTCGATCCCGATCAGTTCGGGCCGCCAGCAGTTTTCGCGTACCCATTTCATCGAAACGCGCTTTTGCGGCCATCTTAGTGTCGCGAGGCGAAACGTTCCCAATGCCGCAAGAAAACCAAGCGGATTCGATCCATCGAGTCCTCGCAATACGATTCCGCTGCTCATTGCGATACCTCCGCACCCTCGTTATCGCTGGCTTTCCAATCCGCAAGCCGCAATAGGGCCTCTAAATACGCCAATCCCCACCAGCCATACTGGCGCGTCAAGTTCCAAAACCGGTCGGCTGCTTCGATAGTCAAACACGCCTGAGGTTCGCCCACGCGCTCCTCCCTGCAAATCGAGATTTCCTCGAACGTCAGGCATGTGGCGCTATTATCGATTGCAACCGGCGCAAATGGCCGGCAGCGGCCATGATGGCTCGCAATCAGATGTAAGATCAAATCGCGCGTCCCGTGTATAGGATCGACTCCTTTGGCGGCGAACAGGAGAGAAAGAACTTCGTGCCTGAACCCGGGCGGTAACCCGCACTCCGTCTGTTTCACCGTCAGATTCCTACCGCTCTTTGCGAGCGGCTTCGGAGCGTACTGCGCGGCGAGAACGTCGCCCCCCCGCAGCCAGGCCTGATATCTCACGTCCGCTTTGCCGTAATCGTGAAATCGCGCCGCCGTAATCAATGCTTTTTTCAGGCCGGGAGCGATGAGATCGCCTGTCACGCGCTCCGCCTCGTCCGCGACGTGATCCAGATGTTCTCTGAGGAGAACCTGCGTCTTGCCCTTACCTTGTTTGCTGATTCGGCCTTCCAAAACGTAGCCGCTTCCGTCCGGATATCGGGAAAGCGAACCCGGCTGCGCCCAGTCCTCGATAGGAGGACACCATTCCGGCAGGCCCTCCTTCGAAAGAATGCGAAGGAGGGCCCAAGTCTCATCTTCAGTTCCATCGCGTCCCACCAGCTTCTTCAAATCGTCGCGCGCTTCGGTCGGGGGCCACTCATTGAGGAGACTCGATTGCAAACGCAAACAAATCCCGCGCCTTAATCCGAATCTCGCCTGGTCTCCGATATCTTCCTGAAAGGCTTCAGGTTTATACCCAAACTCTTTCCAGGCCTTAGTCGAGGTTGGCAAGACCAGCGTGTCGCCAGGACGAATCTCCGTGGCGCTTCGGGCGATCGCGCTGTCCTCGGTACCGCGCCAAATCAAGACTGACCGTTTGTACTCTGCGCTCTCCTCAACTTCATCGGACCTTGCGGCAATTTCCAGATCCGATTCGTCAGTGCTCGCCTTTCCCGTGAACCACTTCCGAAAAGCTGTGATAGACACGGGCATTGCTTCCATCGAGCTCGGCGGACACAACGCGACGATTTCAGGCCACTCGTCAGGTTCCGCTCCATCCAGATCTCCGCGCCACACCACCTGAACATCGGGCACGCTGTGCTTTGGTCCATGCAGAAATAGCTCGATCAGCGGCTCCGGTTCCGGTCTGGGACTCGTCTGCACGAGAGCATCTAAATGGGCAGGCAAGAGATACGGGGCATTTTCGCCTTGCATCTGCATACTCTGCTTATCGTCCGCAGAAACCGTTTGCCAGTGCTCGGCAACCGTGCGCATCTCGCCGCTCTTCGATTCAATCGACATGTTGACCATGTCGTTTGTGCCAATCTCTTGAAGCCAGTGCCACGTTTTTTGCAGCGCTTCGCCGTACACCGGATCGTGCTCGCGTCCGGTTAATTGCCACGACGCGACGACGATGCTGCCTCGCGCCCGCTGGAACTGGCCAAGCCTGTCCAGCCTGCCAAAACGCTGCCGCAGCGCATCGATGCTCGCACACTCGCTCACGAGCACGTCAAAATCGAGGTCCGCGCCCACTTCCAGGCACTGCGTCGAGACCACAAATTTGCGAGGCTCTTCCGCACTTCTCTTGACGACCCCCGCTTTCAGCGGTTCCCATTCTTTTTGCATCCGGTCCCGATCAATCGGTCGCATCCTGCCAATCACGAGCAGAGTGTCTAGACCCTTCTCCCGTAGCCGTTCGTACGCTGCCTTCGCTGTTTGGACCCGGTTGACCATGATCACCACACGTTTCGCGCTGGCTTCGTCGGCCACGCGCAATGCCTCGGCAACCAGCGCTGCTGCGAACTTGTGCCCATCCTCCTTTCTGCATTTAATTTCGATCAACGCAGTCGGCTTTTCTGCGTAGATTCGTTCGCCCAGAAACTCCGGTTTCCTATCCTCATCCGTGATCTGAAAACGGTCGTGCTCGGCGCTAGCCAGTACCGGAGTCGCCGTCATCTCCACGAAATGGAATGGGCGGCCAATGGAGTCTGCCGTCCATTGGTCTCCTCGATACTGCGCAATCGCTTGCAGGGTCTGCGCAAATGCCTTCGAACAGTGCGCCTCGTCTAGAAAAACAAGCGCGTCGTTCGCGATCAACCCTGCGTGCAGCGGCCAACTGTTCTCGCTCACCCCGTACCCACGAAACAGCAGCCGCGATCCTACTTGGTCTACCGTGCTTGCCACCACAAGCGGCTGCAGCGGCGAGTCCACCCACGCCTCATCCCGGTAAGCGCCGCCTCTCAGTTCATATGCCTTCAGAGGCTTATCCCCACCAGCGATTCGCCTTAACTGCCCAGCTACTCGTTTCAGTGATTCCGTTTCGGCCTTCTCCAGGCTTTTCATAATTCGCTTGGCGCGAGCAACTACCTCACTGACAATCACCCGCCGGTCCACGACAAAAAAAATCCGTCGCGGTGCCTCGCCGCCCCGTGCCGCGAGCGCGAATAACGCAATATCGACACAGGCCGTCTTGCCGCTCGCGGTAGGCAGATCGATTACGCTGGGCCAGCCCTCCGCGCATACCCGCTGCGCCAGCCGTTCCTGCCATGGGAATGGCGGCTTCCCATTCAAATCGAAAAAAAATTGGCTAAAGTCGCTGATCTGTACCTCGCTCATCCCTCGGACCCGCTTTCGCGAACGGGGCGAAACAACCCGTAGCCCCGGAAACGGCCTCGCCCCGCCAGCACCGGGCCCTGCACCGCATCCTCAAACTCCACAACAGCGTGTGTCTGATAGCGGCACATGTCTGCACCGCCTTCAGCAAACTCTGGCATTGAGCGCGCATGACCCGCGCCCGCAAATACCGAAACAGGAGCCGTGCGAATCACCGTAGGCAGGGGGAGGCCCGCCGACTCGAACGCCTCGCGCAAAATGCGCTCCACGTCGCCATCACGATTCTTTTTTGGATAGTGATGCAGCACGATTGGCGTCACGCTGGCCCAAACCCTTTTGGGCTGTGTCCACGTGCGCGCTCCCAGAGCTATCGGCGGACGCTCACGTGTTTCGCGCGCTAACTGCCATGACCACGCCAATTCTTTGGAATCCTGATCTCCGTTCCGTCTTGCGCGCCAAAGGCGAATCTGCTTCTCTTCACCCGATTCGTGAAACAAGAGCGCCCCAACGGTGCGCTTCAGTTCCTCTTGCGGAAGATTTCTCGGGATCGCCATTGCAAGTCCCATGACGTGGCCGTCTGCGTAGTCCGCGCCCACGAACGGCAGCGGAAAGAACGCGACGTGCGGTTTCAATGTGGGCGTCCCGTCCGCTTGGTGCCCGCTCAGCCACTCGGGAACTTCTCCGTCCGGTAGCACCTTCATCGCCGCATTCCGAAGCGCCCCGGTCAACTGCAGCGTAGACTCCAACCCGAGCACGGGGCCCTCCAGCTTTGCGAGAACAATCAATCGGGAATCAAACGGTCCTGCAATTACCTTCTGCTCTTCCACTGATTCGGCGGTTGTGTAGCCTTGCCATCTCGATAATTTCGGGTCTGAATCTTCACCCTGCTCTTTGAGTTGCGCAAGTGTTCCCGCTTCTGCAACCCGCATTCTCTGTTGGGCGTGCGATTCATCCGGATGCCAGTTCGCTGTGACATGGTCCCGCTCGCCTGCCACCCACATCTGAACCAAAGAGGACGAATGCCCAATACGCGTAACCTTCGTGCATAACCGAGCAAGGCCCTCGCGAACATCCGCCGGCGCTTCCGAGTGCCACACGAGGAACACCGAATCACGATAGGGGCGTGCCGTCGCAAACGACCGCGCCTGCCTGCTTCGTCCAATAATGCCCCCGTGCTTATCGTTCACAGGCACATATGTCTCGACCGGTGAACGCAACTCGGCTCCGCTGGCCGCGATGGCAGGCGCTGGCTTCTGCTGTTCCAGCCACTCAAGGGCGGCGCGTTCTTGACTGTCTTCGCCGGTTTCGAAATAGGCCGCTGCCATTGCCATAAACACACGCCCCGGATGCGGCGGCCACTCGGGCCTCCTCGCTGCATTGCTGGCCACTACGTTGCCAGTCAGGTATCGAATTCCAAGCGCAATCATTCGGCCTTACCGTCGCCCTTTTCCTTTGCCGCTAGTTCCTGGCTCTGCCGCACCAGTTCCACTAGCTCTGCGGTTGGCTTCAGCGTAAGCTTCTGTTCCATCCACGCAAGTCCGCCCTGCTTTGCCGCTTTGATTGCCTCACCCAATAAGGCCGACGCTTCCTCGCCATTCATTCGGAACTTTCGCGTCTCCTGTCCGGGCCTTTCGAGTAACTCCCATTCCCGCCCGCCGACAGGCCACAAATGGCATCTGGAACGGAGACTGGTTCCCGCTTCAGAAGCGAAGATACCGGCACAAAGGCCGATAGCCGCAAGCACTGTTCGCCCCAGGTCATTTCTGTGAGGGTCGTCCCTTCAGTCGACGGGAAATCTCAATTTCCGCAACGCACCGAGCGAAACAACCGTTACCTGCTCCGCGTAGCGGCAACGGAGGCCACCGTTTGGGGTTTGGAAAGGAATGTTTCCGTGGTTAATCTTTGCGGGGGGGAGTGCATCCTTCGTCTTAGTATCCGCGAGGCCAAAGGACCCGTCCTCTTTCGGCTTCACCAAAACCGCGCTCCGGGAACCGAGCGGATCTATGCGGAATCCTTCGCGGTTTTCCACGCGTTCCACATCAACGGCGACAATCTCTGAGACATAGGTACGCTCAAACTTTGCCCGAAGCCGCCCGGCTTCTCCGGCGACCCCCACATTCCGAAAACCAGCGCCGTCGGACACAGCTCATACACGGCGGTTGCGTTCCACAGGTTGGACCTCCCCCACCGCTTCGCAAATTCGGATTTCGAAAAGCGTGTGCCGTCCGCCAACTCACTGTCGCGCAATATGGCGTCAGCTAGACGGTGCGGCACATCCAGGCTGGTCAAATTTGGTAGCGGACTTCGCAGTTTCTCATTTGAGCCGTTAAATTCCACCTCGATCAGGGGCAGCGAGATCTTACCGCGCTCGATGGCATTTTTCAGCGCTTCTTCCGCTCGGTTACTTTGCGACTGCACGCTGTCAAGCAAGACGCAGTCAACTTCTCTCTCCTGCCCCGCGGCATCCAGGATGCGCCTCTTCTCCGTTGCATACGCGCCGTTTGCAAATGTCGCAGGGAATATCTTCCCGCCCTCGCCCTCTACGGGAGGAGGCCAGAATGGCCTCCTCCTGCAGTTTGGTCACGGAACGGAATGCCGCCGCGGAGCCAGTGCACGTCAGCGCGTGCGCTGGCCTAGCCTGGAACCCTTTCCGCGATCCTCCAGATCGCGGCCTCATTAGCCACCCAAACGCAAAAGGCCCGGCTCTTCAGTCGGGCCTTCCCCAAGCCCGATCTACCGCGAGTGATCCCTCGTATCCCGCGTGTCCTTGTGATCGGGCGGCTTACCGTGCTCCTCATGCTGAGGCGCTTGGCGCTGCTCGTTGGGTCGCGCTTGTTCGCGCTGGGGAGCGGGCCGGTTCTCCGGCGCGGGTCTTGCTTGCTCCCGCGGCTGTCCCCGTTCCGGGTAGCCTGGCTGTTGCGGCCGCGTCTCTGGCCGCGGTTGAGTTCGTTCCGCAGGATTGGGCTGTTGCGGCCGGGCCTCTGGCCGCGGTTGAGTTCGTTCCGTAGGATTCGGTCGAGCCGGCTGAGCCTCTGGCCGCGGTTGAGTTCGTTCCGTAGGATTCGGTTGTTCCGGCCGAGCCTGCGGCTGTGGTTGAGTTCGTTCCGTAGAATTGGGCTGCTGCGGTGCGCGCCCCTGTGGCTGGCTGGGTTTCGTCGTTTCGTTGCCCGGCGCGGGAGTTCGTTTGGTAAAACGCCCGTTCTCGGTGGGTTGACCGTTGTTCTCCCGGGGCGTGTTGTTCTCTCGCCGAATGTTCGGCGGTGTCCCGTGCGCCGCGGGCGTAGCTTCACGGCCTGGCTCGGCTGCCCGGTTCTGTGCCGGGGCTGACGCCGGGGTTCGTTCCGGTTGCCGCGCCGGTTCTGCTGCAACCGCAGGCCGGCTGTTCGCCCGGACGTTGCCTACGCGCTCTCCCGGGTGCACCGTGATTGTTCGCGCGGCGGGGGCCTGCCGGACCTCCGCTGCCTGCCGGACCTGTGGAGCCACCGCCTGGTGCATCGCCTGGAAATTATGCGGCTGACCCACGTGTTGATCCAGGTATTGCTGCCGCGCTGCAAACGGAGCGGGCGCAACCGCCGGGACACTGCGCGCCACCACTTGTCTTTGGACAACCTGTGCCGCCGGGCGGGGTGCCGGGCGTCCCATCGTCGGCGCTACTGCCTGTCGGGTAGGCGCTACCGGCGGGGCAATAACGGTAGCGGGCGCAATCCGTGTCAACTCCGCCTGGCGCACTACCACCCCGGCCTGCCGTACCGGACGGCCGCTGGCAAACGCGGTCTGCGGCATCGCCATCACCGCGTTCGGCGCTCTGACGTTTACGAACTGCTGCTTGTAAACCGTCCGGTTGACATAGACGGTGTTATACACGTTGGTGATGTTCACCGTGTTCGAGATGCGCGTGTTGTAACGGTTCACATTGGTGAAGTATGGGCGGCTGCACGCATATGGCGGTGTATAGACTTCTCCGAATCCCAGCGGCACCCACCCCAGGCTCGGCCCTCCTCCTGCGGGTAGCGAAACGCCCCAGTGCGCACCGCCGAACCACGCCACCATGGCGGGCGCGTAATATGGCCGCACGACCGGACCGCCGTATCCAACCTGCGCGATTGGTCCCGGGCACCAGCCCCAGCGGTTGCCGATATACGCCCAGCGCCCATAGTGGAACGGGGCGAATCCCCAGGGCATATCATCCACCCAGGTCCAGCCCCACGGCTCGATCCAGGCCCAATGGCCGTTTTGATAGGGCGCCCAACCTGCCGCTACGCTACGTGGATACCAGACCGGTCCATAATCGCCGGTTTCCTGCCATGCGCCGTAATCGTCGAGGTCCTCGCGCCCGATTACTGTAGGCGGAAGATATCGCTGCGAGGCCATGTTCGCTTCGTGCGCATCCCGCGCAGCGCACCAGTTATCAAAATCGTCGGGCGTCGGCGCCGTCTCCACGTCGAAGGACAACTGGTCCGTGCCGGTCAGCATTGCGCTGTTACCTGCATCCAGCGTGAACGCCTGCCCGCCCCCTGTAATCTCCGCTTGGCCCTCGCGCACCACTACGAAACTCATCGTCCCGTTTGGATCCACGCGAAAGCGATAGATACCGTCGCGCAGCAGTGTCACCGCGGCATTCGGCGTGTCCACTTCGAACACCTGATCCGGTCCGAAATCATGCAGGCGAAAATACATGTCGCCCTCGGTAAGCTTTATTTGCACGGTGCGGTCGTCCAGGTTCAGAAAGCCGAAACTCGTGTTCTGATCCATGCGGATGGCTGCTATGTCGAGATGCAGCTCTGCTCGCGATCCCTGATCGGTGTACAGGTAATCTCCGATTGTGAACGGGCGGTTCACGTCCGCCGGCGTCCACTGGTCGATACCCGCCGGCTCCATCGAAACATTTCCGTTGATGTAATTGAGCCGCGCGACGCGGTCGGGTGGATCTTCCTGCGCATAAGCCGCGACCGAAAGAACTGCGGACAGAATCGCCGCGGCAGCGAATCTCTTTGTGAGCTTCCCAAGTGCTCGCACCATGTTTGGTGTCTCCTGCCTGATAGATGTGCCGGTTTGAACCGGCGTTACCGGAGCGCCCTCTTATGGCTTGTTTCTAAAACGAAATTAATAGGGGGTCGTCGTTACTATTCGTTCAGAAACGCGGTCGTCCGAATACCAGATACTTCGAATGTTCTGCGGCAGCGAGGATTCTTGCAATTGATTTTGTCGTCCAGCAGCACCATATAACTCGCAGCTTTCGCGAATTTAGCGCGATCGCGCTCGTCCGCATGGCGCGGCAGTCTGTCTATCTTCTTCCGCACTAACCAGCGGAGCTCATATTCATTGACCGTTTTGCAGTACGAGCAATGCAGCGAAGCCGACTTGGTGGCTTGCGATTCGCGATAGAAGGCGCGTTCATCCACAGTGTTCGAATCCTTTTGACATCGAATTTAGTGGCCCGAAAACCGGAATTTCGAGATGGCCACTTCGTCGTTTCCCGGAATATAGAAACCGACTTTGTCCTGCGTAAAGTCTCGTCCGGGGCTGGCTACCGATCCCAGATCGCTCCACGTTCCGTCAACACCCTTGATACGTGCGGAAACGCCCGTGGGCTGTACCGACATGTCCACTTGAATCCATTCATCTGAATTTGCATCGAACGGAATGCGATTTACCTCGGTTGATTTCCCACCCTGAATCCTGCGAACGCTTGCATGTTTACCGTCCAGCGTAAACAGAACATAGTTGTCGGTATCGTGATAGCCCGCGTACCATTGCAGCTTGCCGTGCTTCAGAAAACCGCCAATGTGCCCGTGCATTTGAAATGAATATTGCCCGGCTTTCTCGGGGGTGGAATAGTGAACGAATCCCCCTCCCTTCCGTATCTGCTCACCCTGGGTCTGCACGGGAGCGGGCGGCGGTGTGACGGCCGGTTGCGCGACTGGCTCCGGCTCAGGCGGCGCAACGGATTTGTTGCTGGCGATCACTTTTTCAAGCTGCACGTCGGGGCCGGACAGCACGATCGGTACGCCTGCTGTAAAGATGCGGAGCAGTTTTTTCGGAATAGCGTCTTGCCGGCGCAGTTCCACTGTGTGTTCTCCCACCTTAACGTTGCCGATGTTTGCAACTCCATCGTTGCCGATTGTTGCCGCAAGCTGCTTATCGAGATAAATGGTTGTTCCGGGCGCGGCGCCGTGTACTTCCAGCGTTCCGAGTTGCGGAACGGGCTCCAGGCTGAACTCCATCGCGGTCTCTTCCGCCTTCTTCACCTCGGCAGTTTGAGGAGGCGGGTCCGTGAAGCCATCCTTGTGCACCCGAATGGTGTATTCACCCACCTTCAGCGGAATTCGTACCTGGCCCTGATTTGTCGCCCTGCGATATGGCTTATCGTTTATAAAGACATTCACTCCATCCCGGCCCGCCATCACCACGACGGTCCCTGTATTGGGATCGGACTTGACGTAAGCCGTTAGAGCCGGAGCAGGAGTGTACGTCAAAACAAAACGTTGTTTGTCGTGGTCCCGCACTATCTGCAAGTCGTGATCGGTCGCGCCAAGGTCATCCAGGGCCAGTCCTTCGGGGCTCACATCACCGGCCGGCTTATCGTCCAGCAGCAGAGCGGAAGGCTGAGCGTTCGTAAATACCCGGCCTTTGCCGTCTTGTGCGGAAACCAGAACGGCCATAGCATTCAGGGCTGTGGGCGGACCAACAATTTGCGGCGCCGCGTTGTCCTTCACGTCGAAGCTGAAACCGGCGTTGCCGCTCCGGCCGGCCACTTTGATCGTATGGCGGCCGGGCTGCAAGTCATCGAGCACCAGTTCACCATCCTTGAGATCTTGCGGCGCGCCGTCGTCGATAGAAACGGTCCCCGGCACCAGATCGGTATAAACGCGAAGCGTCGGTTTCGCTGTAACGGACGGGATGGGGGCCGGCGTAACCTGGCTCGCTGGCTTGCCGCCCGGCTGGGCCGGATTCGCTGCGCTGGTTGGGACCGTTTCCGGCAGATTGATCCTGCGCGCTGTCTGAATCAGGTAAAAGAACCCGGCGCAGATCAGAACAGTGAAAAGAAACGCGAGATAAATGGATCGTTTCCAGCTTTTCCCGTCGAGCCGCGGCACTTCCGGCGGGATCTCGGCCGCTTCATGTGACCGCTTCGGTGGGGGAAGGGGGGGAATACCGCTGTTTTCCGCATCATCTTCCTCCAGATACACCGCGGCGGATTGCTCGCGCAAAAGCCGGGCCCGCTCGATCACCGCTTCCTGCACATCCGCCGCAAGAAGCTGCACATCGAAATCGTCTACGTAGGTGCGACGGACTTTCTGAACACGGTCGAAGTAGCGACGCAGGTCGCTCAACGAGCGTGAAAGGCGTACCTCGTACTGTATTTGCCCCAACTCGTCCAGAGCAGAAAGCGTTTGTCGAGACCGATCCACTTTGAAGGAGTGCGCTCCAGTCGAATTATAGCGAGAATAGATTGGTTATTCGCCGCGATTGGCGTAGTTGAGCTCGTAAAAACGCCGGTATTCTCCGCTCTTCACGCGCTGCACCCACGCCTGGTTCGTCCGGTACCAGTTCACAGTGGAAATCAAACCTTGATCGAAGCTCACCACGGGCTCCCAAGCGGTTTCCGCAGTCAATTTTGCGTTTGTCAGCGCATAGCGGCGGTCGTGCCCGGGCCGGTCGGTCACGCGCTCGATGAGGGATTCGGGCTTTCCGGTCGCCTTCAGAATCCGCCGCACAACGTCCAGGTTGGGAAGCGAGCAGTTTCCGCCGATGTTGTAGATTTCGCCAGGACGCCCCTTCTCGAGCACGGATTGAATGGCGCGGCAATGATCTTCCACATAGAGCCAGTCCCGAATCTGCTGGCCATCGCCGTAGATAGGAAGCGGCTTATCGTCAAGCGCATTCGAAATCATCAGCGGAATCAGTTTTTCCGGAAATTGATACGGTCCGTAGTTGTTTGAGGCCCGCGTAACGGAGACGTTCAGTTTGTAGGTTGTGTAATAGGACAGCGCCAGCAGGTCCGACCCGGCCTTTGATGCCGAATAGGGACTGCTGGCGCGCAGCGGGAAGCTCTCGTCTGCATCATGCGGCGCATCGATACTGCCGTAAACTTCATCGGTCGAGACATGCACGAATCGCGCGATCTTGTGATGCCGTGCCGATTCAAGCAAGGTAAACGTTCCGTTGAAATTGGTCTGAATAACCGGGGCAGGGGAGTGGATGCTGCGGTCAACGTGCGACTCAGCCGCGAAATGAACAACAGCGTCCGGAGATTCGGCCTTAAACAACTGTTCGACCGCTTCTGCATCGCAGATGTCGATTTGCGCAAACCGGTGCCTGGGATCGTCATCTATCGGCTTTAAATTATCGGGATTGCCGGCATATGTCAGCTTATCCAGGTTGATGACATGCTCGGCCCAGTTCTCCCGGAGCGCCATGCGCACGAAGCAGGAGCCGATGAATCCAGCTCCTCCGGTAACAACGATTTTCATTATTTATGCTGCAGCTCCCAGTCATAGGCGATCGCCGTGTCATTGTATGAAATGCGACCTTCATCTTTTGGATCGTAGGTTCGATTTGTTATATACACCAACACGGACGGTTGCTCACCGATAACCTTATAGCCATGCGCGACTCCGGGCGGGATCAGGAGCTGCCAGGGTCGAAGCGCTCCAACGTACAACGTATTCTTCGCGCCGTGTGTCCTGGAACCCACGCGCAAATCAACCAGCGCCACTTGCAGTAGACCAGCAGCAGGCACCCAGTAATCCGTCTGAAATTTGTGGTAATGGAACGCTTTGATGATGCCGGGATAATTAAAGGCCGCGGAGACCTGGGTGGTTGCCGACGGAAATTTCGCCACCAGGTCCTGGCCCAGGCGCGCTATTTCAAGAAAATAACCGCGGTCATCAGGCCAGACCGGAAACGGTTTGACTTCAACCTCCGCAATCAAGTCGCTGCTCCCTGGCGATAAGATCACCTTCCCGATTCCAGGCTCTGCCACGGGAACCGTCAGTTGGGTTCCTGATTCCAAAAGGCCCAAGGTGGCGGCGCTCATACGGGTTTTACTCCGCTGGCCACCGCCATCGCCGGTTCCTTCTGCGGCGGGGCGCTGCCGTGCACAAGATTTGCCGCCCGGATTAACGATTCGAACGTACCTGCGTCGGTCCACCATCCTTCCAGGTAGTTGAACGTCATGGTGCCCTCGCGAATATAGGCGTTATTCACATCGGTAATTTCCAACTCGCCGCGCGCCGATGGTTTCAGCGTGCGCGTCTTATCGAATACTGTCTCGTCATACATATAGATGCCGGTGACGGCGTAACTCGATTTTGGCCGGGATGGCTTTTCTTCGATTCCCACGATGCGATCGCCCTGAATCTCCGCGACCCCGAATCGCTCCGCGTCATCGACTTTCTTCAGCAGAATTTTGGCTCCGCGCTCCTGCTGTTGGAAATCGCGTACTGCTTGCGCAATTGAGCCTTCAATGATGTTGTCTCCCAGGATCACGCAAATCTTGTTGCCTTCTGCGAAATGTTCGGCCAGGGCCAGCGCCTCGGCGATTCCTCCCTCGCCTTCCTGATACGTGTAGTTGATGTGCTTCAGCCCGAATTCTTTACCGTTTGCCAATAGCCGGAGAAAGTCGCCGGAATTCCTGCCGCCCGTCACAATTAAGAGGTCTCGAATACCCGCTTCAACAAGGGTTTGAATCGGGTAGTAAATCATCGGCTTGTCATAGATTGGCAGCAGATGCTTATTGGTGATTTTCGTAAGGGGAAACAGGCGGCTGCCTGTTCCTCCCGCCAGCACGATACCCTTCATAAACTGACGATGGTAACAGGTTCGGAACTGCCGGGAGGAAGGACCGGCTATGGCGTTCAGTGCTTCGGGGCAAACCAGGCGACGATTCCGGCGGTTAATGTATTTTGAGATTTC
Source organism: Bryobacteraceae bacterium (assembly GCA_035475915.1). Classification (GTDB taxonomy): domain Bacteria; phylum Acidobacteriota; class Terriglobia; order Bryobacterales; family Bryobacteraceae; genus Bog-105. The sequence goes on along the minus strand of DATIMA010000160.1, from coordinate 5,031 downwards.
GAAATAGCCGGGACGGTGCCGCGATCGAAGAAATATTCGTTCGAACCATCGCGACGGAATTCCAGCCGGCCTAGCAGACCTTCGAGCAGCTTGTATTCGCCAGTTACCGTCACCTCGTGAAGCCTTTGCGCTGTGCCGGTGGTAAATCCCGTGGAATCGTTGTAGTATTCGGCGCGCGGGCTAAGTGCTATGTGCTTGGTGACTTGAAATCGGACGGCGCCCGCGAATCCATTCCAGTGGTCCAGCCCTGACGCAGGACGACGCTGCTGGCCGTAATCGAAATTGAAGTATGCATTCACCTTGTCATTCGGCGTCAGTAGCAAGACTGTATCGTAGAGCGCGCGGTTCCGGTTGTTTACCGCGGTATATTGCGGGCCGATGTAGTAGGTATTGGTCCAGGTAAACTTTTTCCGCGTCACGGCTCCGGTCAGGCCGACGGTTTTCATGTTGTTGCCATGATCGTCTACAATCGCGTTCCAGCCATCGATCACTTGCACTCCAGCCGTGAAACTGCCACCGATTGGCATCGAGGTGCGCACTCCGAAGTGGTAATACGGAATGGCGAAAGAAAACAGCAAGGACCGGGAATAGTTCCAGTTATCTTTCGTTTCAATCACCTCAGCCCCGGCGGAGGTGACGAAGTCTCCGAAGTCGGCTTCAAAGCCCTTCCATCCCTTCGGCTTTACGCTGACGTAGGCCTGCTCGACATATCGAAAGAATGCCGGGTCTGGGCTGGGTGTATGAAAAATATCGAATGCACGGCCAAGTCCTATGTCCAACCGAAAGCCAATCGGATCCGGATCATGACTGACTGTCAATTTCAACAGGTTTAAGTCGAATTGATTTGTTTTGTCGTTGAAGTTGTAGAGCTGGTTGAGGCCGGCATCAGGATGATTGTTGTTGAAGCTGTAATAGACATCAGCTGTGCCGCTGAAATCTACTTTTCCGACCGTCCAGATAGACTTCGGGGCTGGTGAAGGCGAGGGGGGCGCGGCCGTGTTGCCGGTTGTCTGCGCCAATCCCGACGCAAGCGCTGTCATCGCCAACACCGCCAGTCGTACCGTGTGTGCTCGCATAATTTTCCTCGAATGTGAATTGCGGCACGGGAACGGAGTGCCGGGCCACCAACGGGGTGAGCGCAACGGACTGGGTTGAACCTTGACAGTAGCTCAAAGTTGCCGTGCCGCCAATCAATTATTTGGATAGCGCCTATATGGAGGTGAAATCTCAGACTCCGAGCGGTTATATATCTTACGGAGTTTAACGAGTACCGCAATCTACCGTTCTTTTTCCTGGTACCCGCGACGGCGATTCAGAAACAGAATAAGTAACCTGCAGCGCGCTTTCTCACTCGAACAAAACGAGCAACAAACGAGTTGGAGGAATTCTGCTAGCGATGAAACCCATTAGATTGACCTTGCTGCTTGCACTTAGCCTTGCGACGTGCGCATTTTCTTCAGTAGTGGTGAGCTATGATGCCCCAGGCGTTCAGACAACCAATGTGGTAGGAGCGTCGGTGTACTCGTTCAACAGCATAGGGCCGAATCAGGTGGTTGCGCCCTCCTCCGCATTCGCTACGTTCAGCAAGCTTTACCCGGTGAACGCAAACGAATACGGCGGCGCAATGGGAAGCCGGTACGGAGTCGTCGGGGACCCGACCGGCGCTGCGGACGTTCAAAGTTCCACGGTGAGGTTCGCAAATCCAGTTTCTTATTTCGGCTTCTGGTGGTCTGCCGCGGACCCGCACAACCTCTTTACGCTGTATTCGGGGAACACCCCAGTGCTGACGATGACCAACCAAACTCTGCTGAATGCGCTGGGATCGTGCAGAAGCGCAAACGCGTATTGCGGGAACCCAAATAGCGGGCAGGATCCGAATGAACTGTTCGCTTATGTGAATATTTGGGGAAACAGGGGATCGACGTTCACCTCCGCGAGATTCCAGCAGATGGACGATTCCGGCGGCTTCGAGTTCGACAATCTGGCGACCGCCGGCGATCCGCCGTCAGGTTCGCCGTCGATTCCGGAGCCAGCCACGTGGGCGTTGGCCGGCCTCGGCCTGGTCACATTATCCACGCTGCTGAGGCGTACCGGTAGAGCGTGAAACACTCTGCGCCCGCCGAAGCCGTAAGATTCAGTCGCTAGCATTGGATGAGAGCCGGGCGGCTAGCGCTGCCCGCTCATCCAATATGAACCTGCACTTTCCGGCGCTATTGCTTTCCCTTCTCCCTCTTGCGGCTGCGGAGTTTCCCAAAGCTCCGCCGCTGCTGCCTCCGGATACGCGCTATAAAGCGGATCTTCTACTCATCGTTGCCCATCCAGACGACGACGTTGTCATCGGAGGCTACCTAGCGAGGGCAAGCCTCGACGAACATAAACGAATCGCTGTAATTTACTGCACAACGGGCGACGGCGGCGGCAATTCCGTGGGTTTTGAGGCGGGGCGGTCGCTGGGCGAAATGCGAACCATTGAAGCGCGGCGGGCACTGGGATCGCTCGGAATTGAGAACGTCTGGTTTCTGGATGGGCACGATACGCCAGGTCAGGATGTGCTCTGGTCACTGGACAACTGGAATCACGGCGGCGCTCTTGATAGGATCGTGCGCCTGGTGAGGCTAACGCGCCCCGAGGTGATCCTGACGTGGCTGCCTGACTACGTGGTCGGCGAAAATCACGACGACCATCAGGGCGCTGGAGTGCTGGCGACGGAGGCCTTCGATGCCGCCGGCGACCCCACCCGGTTTCCCGAGCAAGTGGCCCCGCCGCGCAACCGGCAAGGCATGATGAACATGACGGAGGGGCTCCATCCCTGGCAGCCCCAAAAGATTTATTACTTTACTGATGCTTTTGAGAACTTCGGTCCTTACTGGCACGACGTACAGGAGCGCTCGCCCTTTCGCAAAAACGTGGTAGAGGACGCGGGGCCCACATACTCGCAGACCGATATTTCTCCTTTGCGAAAAACCTCATACGCAAAACTCACGGCCGAGTACCAGACCTTCTATCTCACACAGGAGGGCTATCTGGGGACCGGTGCAATAAAGAAGAACGATTTTCAAGATTTCGAATATCCGACGCGCTTTATATTCGGCAAATCGGTGGTAGGAGGAAGCACGACCGGAGATATCTTCGAGAACGTGCGCCCAGATGACGCGTGCGCGTTCGCACCGGTTACGGGATACCGCGCGAGCAAGACGGATGAATTAACGTTCGAGCTTGGCGAACCCTGGGCCTTCTACGGCGCGTTCTGGAAGGCGCACGGCATCGAACATATTTCCAGCTTGCTTCCTGTCCCCGAGGCGGCGATTCGCTTCGGAAATACGTTGCATATTCCGCTCACAATCCGAAACGGAACCACAGCGGCCCGCGATGTGACGTTAACATTTCAGTTGCCTGCCGGCTGGAGCAATAAAACGAGATTTGCGGTTTATCCGGTGCGCGCCGGTGGAGCGTATCCTGTCCAGGCCGAGATTGCCGGTCCTCAAACGGGAGAGCGCGGGTGGCAGCAGCTCACGTTCCAGGGCGAAGTGGACGGCCGCAGGATTGGAACAGTCGAATTGCGGGTCTATGTCAGTAACAGCGGCGCATTGCCGCAATAATTCTCACCTGACGAAAAATGCGTCAACCGGCCACTTGCTTGAGATCGGCGCGGATGGTCTCATAAGTTGTGTTGTATGCGAGGAGTTCAGGGTCGGGAGATATGCCCCAGTGCTCGCAGGCCGTCCGATAGACTTCAGGCCACCAGTTACGGTGCTGGGTAAGCCCTTCGTCCACCCACTTCGACCAGTCCACCAGCACCCGCGACCACACCTCGTTTCCGTAGGCTTGCGCTTCCGCCTGCGAGCCCAATTCCGGTACAATCCAATCGCGCCCAATTCGCGCATGAAGAACTTCGTCGGCCCAATCGTAGTCCTGAATCAGAGCGGTTAGCCGGTTGGTCGTGGCGACCGCCACTCTCCATTCGTATTCCTTGCCGGCTTTTTTGGGCATCAGGCCCTGCTCGATGGCAAACAGCACCGCATGGCGGTCCTTCGGACTGAGTTTCGTATTCAATCCGAGAGACCAGGTAAAGTTCAAAGGGACTTTCGTCCAATCGATGCCCAACGAAACAAACCCGATCTCGCCCATCATGGCGTGACGGGCTTCATCCCAGAGTTGCCGGGTCATGTCACGGTAGTATTCCCACGGTTTCCCTGCTGTTTCAGCGAGAATGCTGGCCATCATTTCGGGAACGTCGATTTCGCGCATGCGCTTGAAATACAGCATGATCGTTTTCGGCAAAGGCTCTACGTCAGGGTTGAACAGCATCGCCTCTGCGTTGACGCCCATGTTGTAGCAGTCCTGGAAGCGTTCGTCGCGCTGTGGGACTGGATCGTATTTATAGGGCACGGCGGAAAAATGCCGATCTGCCGGTTTCGCAATGGGGGTGACGCTTCCATCCAAATCTCCTGCGGACGCAAGCGCATTATCTAGCAGCGATAACCAGCCGGACAACGATGCGCGTTGTTCGTCATCGACAAGGCACTTGATCGCTTCATCGCCATAGTGCTGAATATCTTTCATCTCGAGCAGTGCGAAGCGGCTGATGCGCCAGGTAGGATGATCGAACAATTTGTTGGTGTCTGCGATGAGCCGTTCGAGCGCACGGATGACGGCCGGTACGGCGTGTTCATACAGACCCAGCAGCAACGCTCCGGTCCCGGACGCCGCGAGGATTTCATCGAAGAAAAGGTCGAGCGATGGATGCGGCGATACATCGAGCCCGTGAGGCGGCTGGCGCATCTCGCGCACACGTGCGGCAACCGCGGCAACATGTTCCGCGCAGTAGTGGGCGTGCAGGCTGAAAGCCATCTTCAGTTCATAAATGGGAGTCGCCGTAATCCGCGAGACGAAGATGGCATGCAGCCGCTTCAGTGCCCAGTGAATCCGCTTCAATCGCGCGACCGATTCCTGAACAGTAATACCTTCGGTAGCGGCATCGCGCATCGACGCGAGTCCGGCAATCGGCGGCAGGCCGGCGTAGCCTCTATA
>DATIMA010000159.1:0-21373 GCA_035475915.1 Bryobacteraceae bacterium | reverse complement strand
TTCAGAATTTTGCGGCAGATGGCCCAATAGAAGTTTTCGGCCATGCTGCGCTGCTGCAGCGTGAGATAGCCGAGACTGAACAGGTTCAAGGCCGAATCGAGCGCCTGCTGGGCATCGTGATACCCCTCCAGGAGATTGCGTTTGTTGATAGAACGGTAGGCTTCGAAGAGATCGATCAGCGGCTGTTCCGAATCTTCGGGAACGCTGGCGGGGAGATCTTCCTCACCGAATCCGCTGACGCCGAGCACGTTGAAAACAAGCAGGCTATGATAAGCGGCGACAGCCCGGCCGCTCTCGGTAATGATGCTGGGATGAGGAACTTCGCCTTCGTCGCAGATGTTCTGGATGTGATAGACGACATCGCGGGCGTATTCTTCGAGCGTGTAATTGACGCTCGATTCGAAGTCGGTTTGCGACCCATCGTAGTCGATGCCGAGCCCGCCCCCTACGTCCAGATACTTTAGGCCGGTGCCCATCTTTTTCAGATCGACATAGATGCGCGCGGCTTCGATTACCGCGCCCTTGATCTGGCGGATGTTCGTGATCTGGCTGCCGAGGTGGAAGTGAAGAAGTTCCAGGCAATCTTCCATACCGCGCTCTTTGAGAAACTCAACCGCCTTGAGCGCTTCGCTGACGGTAAGGCCGAATTTCGAACGGTAGCCGCCTGACGATTTCCAGCGGCCGGATCCGCGGCTGGCGAGCTTGACACGCAGTCCAATGGTGGGTTTGACGCCGACCAGTTCGGCGTGCCTGACGATGAGTTCCAGTTCGGTAAATTTCTCGACAACGGGTGTAATGCGACGGCCGATTTTCTTGGCGAGCATCACCATTTCGATGTACTCGTCATCTTTGAAGCCGTTGCAGATGACAGGCGTTTCGTTATCGGCGATGGCAAGAACGGCGAGCAGTTCGGGCTTCGAGCCGGCCTCCAGGCCAAAACGGTAGGCGCGACCGAAGCGAAACACCTCTTCGACCACCTGACGCTGTTGGTTCACCTTAATTGGATAGACACAGCAATAGCCGCCCTGATATCCGTGCTCCCGGATGGAGGTGTCGAAGGCCTGATGCATTTCGCCCAGGCGGTGCTTAATGATGTCAGCAAAGCGGATCAGGATGGGAAGCGAAATGCCTCGCCATTGCAGGGTATCGACCAGTTGCTTCAGGTCAATACTGCGGGTTGCTTCTTTGGTTGGGTGAACGAAGAGATGGCCGTTTTCTCCGACAGAGAAGTAGCCCTTTCCCCAACTCGCCACATCGTAGAGCTCGGCAGCATCGGAGGTGGTCCAGCGATCGGCTGGTTCGCGGACGGGCGGGACGATGGGGGCGACTTTCGCGTTCAGTGAACTACTCCTTCAATGTTGGGGGATTGCGATGAGAACACGCTAACGCACGTTCAGACTTCATTAAAACACAGAAATCGAGGATCGACGCATACTCCGACCTGGAAAGAGAGGTAAGTATTCCGCTTAGTACGCAAGTCATCTTTGCCCGATGTGATTCCGGCAGATTTTCTAAAGACGCTTAACACTTAAGTCGATAGAAATACAGAGCACGGCCGGATGGAATTAGAGCACACAACATCTCTGGGAACGATGCCGCCGCTTGAGGCCTGCGGTCTGCTGCCGGCTAGTACCAATGAAGCAGAAGCGGCCGCACGCGGAAACATTCTGATTGTGGATGGATCGCCAGCGATCAGGAGCAACATGCGAAAGGTGCTGAGCGGAGACGAACATACTGTCGTCGAGGCGAGCACCACCTCGGAAGCCATTGGCGCGATTTCCATTCAGGGCATCGATCTTGTTCTGGTTGACGCGAGCGCGCCCGAGATGGGGGCGATTGAGTTTTGCCGCATGCTCAAGAAGAGCGGCGCAACGCAATTTCTGCCGGTTTTCGTACTGGCAAGCGGCGACGATCCGGAAACGGAAGTTCGGGCGATTGAAGCGGGCGCGGATGAATTTCTGGTTATGCCGCTGCGAGAAAGGACGTTCCGCGCACGCGTGCAAGCAAATTTGCGGCACAAGTCGATGATCGATTCGCTTGATAACTCGGAGTCGGTCTTATTTTCGCTGGCGCAATCGGTTGAAGAGCGGGACCCCGATCTGGGGCAACATTGCCAGCGCCTGGCTATGATGGCGGCGGCCATGGGTCTGGCTTTGGGCCTGCCCGCCTGCGACATTCTCACGCTGCAGCGAGGCGGATACCTGCACGATGTCGGGAAAGTCGCGATTCCGGACAGCGTACTGTTTAAGCCAGGGCCGCTGACTTCCGAGGAATGGGTCACAATGAAGACGCACGCCGAACGCGGGGAACGGATTTGCGGCGGGATGCGCTCACTTTCGATGGTGCTCCCCATCATTCGCCATCACCACGAAAAATGGGACGGGTCGGGTTATCCGGACGGGTTGAAGGGAGAAGAAATCCCTCTGCTGGCGCGCATTCTGCAATTGGCTGATATTTACGACGCGCTCACCACTTCACGTCCATATAAACAGGCGATGAGCCCTGAAGAAGCGCTTCGGATCGTCCGCGAGGAAACTCTTAAGGGATGGCGTGACCCGAAACTGGTAGATATATTTGCCGGCATTCTACCAATGTTCCGCTCGCCGGAAACACCAGAACTGTCTCGCGTCTCGCTGCATGCGCTGGCCGCTTCGCTGGAACGGTTCCGGAAGGGTCCGGCGTCGCATGAGCCGGAGACTAATATTTCGCATAACAAGGCAAGCGACAAAACCCGATCGTCCGCGCCACTGGCTCTTTAGTTCCGTTCGGTATAATCGGCGCGATGCCATGGTTCGAGCGCTTCGGCCAAGGCTTTAACAGAGTCGCCAGCCGTATCACCTCGCTTTGGCAGAACATCACCGGGGGCATGGCTCTCGATCAGCTTTGGAACGATTTCAAAGCAGACGCCCAGGCGGGATACAAGTTTTATTCGAAAGATGTCGACTGGGCATCATTCGAAAAACAAAGGAAATGGAAGCGCCGCACTTACATTGGCCGCGCGCTCGCTTGGGCAATGCTGCGCAAGCTTTCACCAGCGCGGCGCGTGTTTCTGCTGTTAACGATCGCGTTCGTCATTTTTGCACTGCTGAATAACGCCGGGCCTGGCCCGCTCATTATTGTCACGCTCGCACTGCTGTTGCTGCTGGCGTTGGAGTTGGCTGACCGGGTAACGATGAAGCGCGATCTGGAGATCGCCCGTGAGATTCAACGCTGGCTGGTGCCCGAATTCCCACCGGTGATCGACGGTGTCGAGATCGCGTTTGCCACGCGGCCGGCCAACACCGTTTCCGGCGACTACTATGATGCTTTCGTTCGCGATCAGCCCGGCGGAAACGGCCGCTTGCTGCTGGTTGTGGCCGATGTTGCGGGTAAAAGCATCCCAGCGGCGCTGCTGATGGCCACCATCCAGGCGAGCCTGCGATCACTGGCGGCATCGCCATTATCCCTGAATGAACTGGCGCTGGGACTCAATCGTTATGCGTGCGCAAACAGCCTGGCTGGATCTCGTTTCACAACCGCATTTCTGGCCGAATGGGATGTCAGCCGGAGAGTCCTTACTTATATCAACGCCGGACACAACGCGCCTGTTTTGAGGCGCAGCTCTGGCGGAATCGAGCGGCTGGAAGCAGGCGGCCTGCCATTGGGAATCATCGCGAACGGCGACTATGAGCAGCGCGAAACCGCCTTCGGCCGCGAAGATCTGCTGGTTGTGTTCACCGACGGCGTGGTCGAAGCCGAGAACGAGGCGGAAGAGGAGTTCGGGGAGGCGCGTCTGCTTGGTTGTGTGATCGCGATGCAGCCTGCCAGTGCGGCCGCGGCCCTACGGACCATAATTTCTTCGGTCGATGCATTTGTCGGATACACGCGGCAGCACGATGATATTACAGCGCTGATCATGCTGGGGCGGTGATGGCTATGGATAGATTGGCAGAATTGCGCGTCCTGAACCAGGAAATCATCAACTGCCGCCGGTGTCCGCGGCTGGTGGCATATCGGGAAGAGGTTGGACGCGTAAAGAGACGCGCGTACAGGGAAGAGCAGTACTGGAGCAAGCCGGTCCCTGGATTTGGCGATCCGGAGGCGCGTGTTCTGATTGTCGGGCTTGCACCCGCCGCTCATGGAGCGAACCGTACGGGACGCATGTTCACCGGCGATCGTTCGGGTGATTTTCTATACCGGGCGCTGTGGGAGAACGGGTTCGCTAACCAGCCGCACAGCACGTCGCGCGATGATGGACTGCAACTGTCGGACGCCTACATCACGGCTCCGTTGCGCTGTGCGCCGCCCGGAAACAAGCCGGCGCGAGAAGAGATACTGACGTGCCGGCCGTTCCTGATTCGGGAACTTGCGCTGCTGCAAAATGTGAAGTTAGTGGTGGTACTGGGCGGGATCGGGCTGGACGCTTATCTTTCGGTGCTGCAGGATTTGGGGCAAATCAAATCACGAGCAGCATTTCGTTTCGCGCATGGAGCCGAGTACCATACACATGAAGGAGGGCCAATGATTCTTGCGTCCTATCACCCGAGCCAGCAGAACACGTCTACCGGAAAGCTGACTGCCGGCATGCTTCGTGATATCTTTCTGCGAGCCCGGGAGATTTTGGACGCGCCTAAATGAGCATCTCAGGCAAGACGCATGCCAGATCCGCGGGCCGATCACTCGTCGGCCCTCCGGGCGAGGCATGTCTCGCCCCTACTTTTTGCCTTCGCCTTCCGAGCCTTCCCGGATGGCTTTGAGCCGTTCTTCGCGGCGTGCCGCCCGGTCGGCAGCGCGCTTGACCAACTCGGAGCCAACCAGTTCGAGTTTAGCCGTCTCAGCACCGTCGCCCTTGCGCCAGCCGAGCTTCACGATTCTCGTGTAGCCCCCGCTGCGCTGATTGAAACGCGGCCCAAGCTTTTCGAACAGCTTCTCGACAGACTCCTTGGTCATGAGGAATGCCGCCGCCTGACGCCGGGCGTGCAGATTGTCCTCTTTGGCAAGCGTAATCATCTTCTCGACCAGCGGCCGGGCAGCCTTCGCCTTCGGCAGGGTGGTCGTGATGCGCTCTTCATCGATGACGTTTGTCACCAGACCGCGCAGCAGTGCGCGCCTGGCGCTAAGGTCGCGTTTGAGTTTGACTCCGGCTTTGCGGTGCCGCATGGTTTTATTCCTCTATTCCCGCGTATTGATCGTGATCGAAATCGGAGGACACCGGGGCCGGAGCACCGCCTACCAATCGTCCCTGAGAATCGAACTTCATGCCGAAGGACAGGCCGAGACCAGAGAGAATCTCTTTGATTTCGTTGAGCGATTTACGGCCGAAATTCTTGGTGCGGAGCATCTCGGATTCGCTCTTCTGAACCAGGTCCCCGATGGTCTGAATATTGGCGTTCTTGAGGCAGTTATAGGAACGGACGCTGAGTTCCAGCTCTTCCACCGAGCGGTTCAGCACCTCGTTCATCTGGTTGATGGCGCGCTCCGCAGGTTCTTCCGCGACCTCGGGCATCTCCTCGAAATTGATGAAGATGCTCATGTGGTCTTTCAACAGCTTCGCTGCCTGGCCGACGGCATCCTGAGGCGAAATTGCCCCGTTGGTCCAAACCTCAATCGTCAGTTTGTCGTAATCGGTATTCTGGCCGAGGCGAGCGGCTTCCACCGTGTAGTTGACCTTGCGAACCGGCGAGTGAACCGAATCGATCGGAATATAGCCAATCGGTAGATCCTCGTCATAGTTACGGTCCGCTGAAACGTAACCGCGGCCGCTCTTGATACGCATCTCGATATCGAGCTTTCCGCCTTCGCCTATGGTCGCAATGTGCAGGTTGCGATCGAGCACTTCAACGTCGGCATCCGTCTCAATCTGGCTGCTCATCACTTCGCCCGGAGTCTCGGCATGCAGACGCGCGATGTGCGTGCCCTCGCCCGCCATCTTAAAGGGAACCTGCTTCAGGTTCAGGATAATGTCGGTGGCGTCCTCGACTACGCCGGGAATGGGGCTGAACTCGTGCGATACTCCCTCGATGCGCACGCCCGTAATCGCCGCGCCCTCAATGGAGCTCAGCAGTACGCGGCGAAGGCCGGTACCGATGGTGGATCCGAATCCACGCTCGAACGGCTGGGCTGCAAATTGGCCGAAACGCTCCGTCAGAGTTTCGGTGTTCGCGACTAAACGCTTGGGCTTCTGGAATCCTTTAAACATATCTCTTTTTCAATCCTCGGGTTCGTCGATTCTCGAGAGGCGATCCTACTTCGAGTACAGCTCGACGATGAGCTGCTCATTCAGTTGTATCTGCACCAACTCTTCGCGCTTGGGTTGCTGCAAAACTCGTGCCCGCAATGCGTCGCGGTCAACTTCCAGCCACGAAGGGCTAGGGGTGTGGGCGGTGGCATCCCGGGCGGAAAGAATACTGCTATTTTCACGGCTGCTCTGGCGAATTTCAACTACATCGCCGGGCTTTACGTGATAGGAAGGAATATTGACCTTTCGACTGTTCACGGTGACATGACCGTGGCGAACAAGCTGGCGGCCCTGCGCCCGGCTGGTGGCCAGACCCATGCGATACAGGACATTATCGAGCCGCTTTTCCAGCATGGCGAGCATCAGCTCACCTGTAATACCTTTTTGATTCACGGCCTTTTCGTAAAGGTTCCGGAATTGGCCTTCGAGAACTTGATAGTAGCGGCGCGCCTTCTGCTTTTCGCGAAGCTGCAGGCCGTAGCCTACGATCTTCGCCTTCTTGTCCTTGCCGTGCTGGCCCGGAGCGAAGTTCCGCTTCTCAATGGCGCACTTTTCGGTATGGCAGCGCTCGCCCTTCAGAAATAATTTCATGCCCTCGCGGCGGCAAAGCCGGCAAACGGGGCCACTATAACGTGCCAATTAAATTAACCTCCAATGCGCGTCATTTAAATCGCGCTGTCTCAGGTGCGGTTTACGGCCGGCAGGGCCTTCGTCCCGCTTACTAAAGCTTTCAGCTCTCAGCCGTCAGCTCAAATCTTTAAGCTGATTGCTGAAGGCTGATAGCTGAATGCTTATTACACTCGCCGCTTCTTGGGCGGACGGCAGCCATTGTGCGGAATCGGGGTGACGTCCTTGATGGTACGTACTTCAATCCCGGCAGTTGCCAGCGCGCGTACAGCCGATTCGCGTCCCGATCCTGGACCGGCAACCCGCACTTCCACGGCGCGCAACCCCGCATCCTTTGCTTTATTCGCCGCGGTCAAGGAAGCCTGCTGTGCGGCGAATGGAGTTCCTTTTCGCGAACCCCGGAATCCCAGCGAACCGGAACTGGACCAAGCCAGCACGTTCCCAAGAGGATCCGTAAACGTCACAATCGTGTTGTTGAACGACGCCTGAATGTGCACCGTCCCGTAAGGAACATTCTTCTTTTCCTTCTTCTTGAAGCTCTTCTTCTTGCTGCTTGTCTTGCTCGTCTTTGCGGGTGCCTTCGCCATTTAAGTCAAATCTCTCCAGCGGATTAGGTCTTCGAACTCGCCTTCTTCTTGTTGGCGATGGTGCCCTTACGCGGGCCCTTGCGGGTACGCGCATTCGTATGAGTTCGCTGCCCTCGCGCAGGCAAGCCGCGGCGATGACGAAGGCCGCGATACGATCCCATTTCCATCAGGCGCTTGATGTTCATCGAGGTTTCTTTGCGAAGGTCGCCTTCAATCGCGCCCTCGCCTTCGATGAGGTTGCGGAGGTGGTTGACCTCCTCTTCCGACAGATCGCCAACCTTCTTATCCGGGTCCACTTGAGCCCTGTGAAGGAGCGAAAGCGAACGGGTCCGCCCGATGCCATAGATATAGGTCAGCCCGATGGCTGCCCGCTTTCTGGCTGGTAAGTCAATTCCTGCAATACGCGCCATATGCTCTTCCTTTAATCAACCTTGCCGCTGCTTATGCTTGGGATTCGTGCAAATGACCCGTACTACACCATGGCGGTGAATTACCTTGCACTTGTCGCACAGCTTTTTTACCGACGCTCGCACTTTCATTCTCGTTATCCCTTTGCTAAAAGCTCCAAAACCCGTCCGCGCGTCCGGTCTTGCTCCGAAACCGCCACTCGCACCCGGTCTCCAATCCGCAGACGCACAAAATTCGCGCGTTGGGTGCTTGGAAGGTGAGCGACAAGCTGATGCTCTCCCTCCAGTCTGACACGAACCAGCGCGCTTGGCAGAAGTTCCACCACGATGCCTTCGGCAGTTCTTTCCGCTCCCGCCTGTTTCAATTCAGCGCATCCCAGCCGCTTAAGGCCGGGACAAAACCCACGGCCCGTTCTCGGTAACGGCAACCATATGCTCGAAATGGGCCGAATACGAACCATCTTTCGCAACCGCGGTCCATTTATCCGACAACACCTTTGTCTCCGGTTTCCCGGCGTTCACCATCGGCTCGATAGCCAAAACCATGCCGGGCTTCAGGCGCGGATTTTCACCGCGCCGGTCTACATAATTCGGAATCTGCGGCTCTTCGTGCAGCGAGGTTCCGATTCCGTGGCCCACAAACTCACGAACAATGGAAAACCCGTTCGAAGTCACGTATTTCTCAACCGTTCCGCAGATGTCGAACAAGCGATTCCCGGAGCGAACCCGGTCAATCGCCAATTCAAGGCTTTCCTCGGTGATCTTCAGAAGGCGCTTCACCGAATCGTTCACTTCACCAACCGCAACCGTAACCGCCGAATCACCAAAGTACCCGTTAAGCTGAACACCCGTATCGATCGAGACGATATCGCCCGGTTTCAATTTCCGCTTCGCCGACGGCATGCCGTGAACCACTTCGTCGTTGATCGACGTACACAGCACAAACGGATATTTGGTACCCGACGCCTGGGAATAATAACCCTTAAAGGCCGGCTTCGCCCCTGCATCCGCGATCATCTTCTCGGCCGCAATCTCCAGATCGCGGGTCGAAATCCCTTCGGCAACCATCGCCTTCAGGTCTTCCAGAATGCGATAGACCAGCAGGCCGCTCCGGCGTAGTTTATCGAGTTCTATAGCGCTTCTACGCACAATCACTAACTAACACTCGTCTGCGAACCCGCATCCGCCGCCACCTCGCCCGAAACCAGTCCGGATCCAGCCAGCGCGTCACAGATCTTCTGCATGATCTGCCGAGGAGTTGCGCCCGCGCCGCTAATCTCAAAAACCGGAACGTCAGCTTCGCGGAAATAGTTCAGGATCGGAACCGTCAGCACATCGTACTCATGCAGCCGCTCCCGAATCACTGATTCGCGATCATCCTCCCGCGTCACCAGTTTCGTTCCATCAAGGTCACAGATTCCCGCAACCTTGGGCGGATTCGTCTTCAAACTGTAAAGGGTTCCACAAACGGGACACTGCCGGCGGCCACTGAGGCGGGCTACGATCCGATCATAGTCAACTCCCAAATATACCACGGCAGGTCGCAACCGGTATACCGGCAGCCTTTCCAACAACACCTGAGCCTGATTCAGCGTCCGAGGATACCCGTCGAGAATTACTCCAGACTGGCAATCCCGATCCTTTAATCGCCGTTCGACTAGCTGGTTCACCAATTCGTCCGGAACCAGTTTTCCCGCTTTGATCAACTGTTCCGCCTGCGCCCCGATTTCGTCTCCATCGCCGATATGGGTGCGGAGCATATCGCCAGTTGAGATGTGTGGGCCGCTCAAACAGTGCCGGAGCAGCTTCGCTTGCGTACCCTTTCCCGATCCGGGTGAACCGAACAGGATAATCGCCGGAGCGAACGCGAATGTTGTGGTCGCTCCCAAGCGATTTAAACGGTCGAACTCCGCCGTCCGCGAATGCGTCCCGAACGCGGGGTAAACCCTTCGTAATGGCGCATGATCAACTGCGCCTCAATCTGATTGACAGTGTCCATCGCCACGCCGACGACAATCAGCAGCGACGTTCCGCCAAAGTAGAAATTCACTCCAAGGCCGTCGAGCAGCCAGCGCGGGAAATGCGCATCGATAAAGTTACCGACTCCAGGCAGCCGCTGCAGCTTGATTCCGGAGATCATGATCTGCGGAATAATCGAGAGCACGGCCAGGTATAAGCCTCCGACCACCGTAATTTTGGACAGAATCTTGTCCATGTACTCGGCCGTATTCTTGCCCGGCCGGATGCCGGGAATAAAGCCGCCGTACTTACGCATGTTGTCGGCTGCTTCGTTCGGATTAAAGATGATGGAGACGTAAAAGAAGCAGAAAAAGACGATCAGAACGATAAAGGCCAGATAATAGACCGGTTCCGATCCACCCAGCGAGCCCAGCATATTGCTTAGCCACGGACTGCTCTTCACGATGGGAAACTGCAAAGCGGTTTGGGGCAGCGCAAGCAATGAAGAAGCAAAGATGATGGGGATCACGCCGCCGGCGTTTACCTTCAACGGCAAGTGAGTGGATTGGCCGCCCATCATGCGCCGGCCAATGACGCGCTTGGCATATTGGACCGGAATCCGGCGTTCGCCGCGCTCCACCAGAACGATAAAGGCGACCACCGCGACCATGACGGCCAGGATGACAACCATCTGAAGAACGGGCCACTGGTGCGTCACGAACGTGTTCACGTAGATGCTTTGGATCGCGCTGGGGAGCCCCACAATAATGCCGACAAAGATGATGAGCGACATGCCGTTGCCAATCCCGCGATCCGTAATCTGTTCACCAAGCCACATGATGAACGCCGATCCTGCCGTGAAGGTCAAGACCGTCATGAAAAGAAACATGAAGCCCGGGTTCAGCACAAAGTTGCCGTCCGAGTTCTGAAGGGCGAACGCGATGCCGAACGATTGAATAATGGCAAGTGCGACCGTCAGATAGCGTGTCCACTGGGTGATCTTGCGGCGGCCGAGTTCACCTTCTTTCTGCAATTTGTCCAGGGTCGGAATGACGACGGTAAGCAACTGCAGAATGATGGATGCGGTGATGTACGGGGTAATGCCGAGCGCGAAGATGGTCATGCGCCGTAACATGCCGCCGCTGAAGAGGTCGAAGTACCCCAGGAATCCGCCCGCTGCATTACGCGTGAAGAACGCCTGGAACCGGTCTGTGTCGATGCCGGGAGTGGGGATATAGGCGCCGATCCGATAGACGGCCAGCAAAGCCAACGTGAACAGGACGCGCTTCCTGAGGTCGGGAATCCGGAAAACGTTGGCGAAAGCTTCAAAAAACTTTGTCATTGGTGTTCACGCTCCGCTCCTGGAGCGCCTGCTTATTCCTGCTTTGCTTCCGACGGACCGGCCTGCTTAGCCAAAATGCCCGCGCTACCGCCCAGCTTTTGAATTTTGTCGAGGGCTGATTTTGAGTATACGTGAGCCTGAACGGTAATTTTGCGGGTCAACTCGCCGTTGCCAAGCACTTTGAGTCCGGCATTGAGTTTCTTCAAAATGCCGCTGGCTACCAGCGATTCAGGCGTAAAGGAATCGCCTTCCAGCTTGTCGAGCACGCCGACATTGATGATGGCGTACTCCTTATGAAAGATATTCTTGAAGCCGCGCTTGGGGAGCCGCCGATGCAGAGGCATCTGGCCGCCCTCAAAGCCGCGCATCTTGCTGTAACCGGAAATGGATTTTGCGCCCTTCGCGCCGCGGCCCGAATACTTGCCGCGACCGGTGCCCATCCCCTGGCCGAGCCGCCGCTTTCTATGTTTCTGGCCCTTCGGAGGCCGCAAGTTGCTTAAATTCATGGTCTGATTCCCGCCGCCCTATTCCTTTACGATCTCCAGCAGATGCGGCACTTTCGCCACCATTCCTCGAAAACCGGGTGTGTCCGGGCGCTCCACTACGCGATTAATCTTGTGCAGCCCCAGCGACTTCACAATGTTTTTGTGCTTCTGTGGCGTGCAGATGGGGCTACGCACCAGCTTGATCTTTATTTTTCCTTCGGCCATTGCATCCACTCAATTCTTCTACTTCGTTTACAGCTTTTCGACGGGAAGCCCGCGCATATCCGCAATCGCGTTCTTATCGCAGAGCTGCTCAAGCGCGTCGATGGTTGCTTTTACGACGTTGTGAGCATTGTGCGAGCCAATCGACTTCGTCAGGACGTTCGGGATGCCGACCGCCTGGATGACGGCGCGCACTGGACCACCCGCGATTACGCCGGTTCCAGCCGGGGCCGGTTTCAGCAGCACGAGGCCGCTTCCAAAGCGCCCCAAAACGGGGTGCCGGATGGTGGTTTCAAGCACGTTGATCTTGCGGAGATTCTTCTTCGCCGCCTCAATGCCCTTCTTTATGGCCGAGGGGACCTCCTTGGCTTTTCCGGTGCCGTATCCGACCACCTTGGCGCCTGGATCGCCCACTACGACGAGCGCGGAAAAGCTCATGTTCTTGCCGCCCTTGACAACTTTAGTGACGCGATTGATGCTCACCACCTGTTCCTTCAGGTTCAGGTTCTGTGTGTCAACGCGTTTGGTAGTTGCGATAAATGGCATCTAAATTAGAACTCCAGTCCCGCTTCGCGGGCAGCATCGGCCAAGGCTTTCACCCGGCCGTGATATAGGTAGCCGCCGCGATCGAAGACCACTCTCGTGATTCCCTTTTCTTTGGCGCGCTGAGCGACCGTTTTCCCGATCAACTTCGCGCCTTCGATGTTGCCGCCCTTGCCCCGGAGATCCTTCTCAATGGATCCGGCAGCTATCAGGGTGTGCCCTTGCTGGTCGTCGATGACTTGGGCATAGATATGGTTGACGCTCCGAAACACCGCCAGCCGCGGCCGTTCCTGTGTCCCGGAGATACGGCTGCGAATCCGCTTATGGATGCGGAGCCGAATATCGTTTTTCGATTCCTGCGCCATTACTTAGCTCCCGCTCCGGTCTTACCGGCTTTCTTTCGCAACGCTTCGCCCGTGTAGCGTACACCCTTGTTCTTGTACGGATCGGGCGGCCGCAGAGCACGGATTTGCGAGGCGATTTGTCCCACCGCCTGCCGGTCAGACCCGGTCAGAATCAGGTGAGTCTGCTTGTCCACTTTCAGATCCACGCCCGCTGGAAGCAGAAGTTCAATTGGATGCGAATACCCCAGTGTAAAGGTAGCAACCTTGCCCTTCACGTCGGCGCGATACCCGGTACCCACCACATCGAGTTCGCGAGTGAAGCCGACGGAGACGCCGTGCACGGCATTAGCTACGAGCGCGCGCGTCAATCCATGCAGCGCGGCCAACTTATCGCTCTCGCGAACCACTTCGAGATGACCAGTCTTCTGCTCGATCTGAATTCCGGCCGGAATTGGAACCGCCAGTTTGCCCCTGGGCCCTTCCACCAGCAGTTCTTTTCCGATATTGATCTTAACCCCTTGCGGCAGGGGAATCGGCTTCTTTCCTACTCTTGACATGAGCTTTTCCTAATCGCGCGAAATGGGTCTAAAAGGCCCTTCGCGCTCTTTACCAAATCTGGCAGAGGACCTCTCCGCCGACGCCTTCCTTACGCGCGGTGTTGCCCGTCATCACGCCCTTTGGCGTGGTCAGAACGTTGATTCCAAGGCCACCCAGGATGCGCGGAATTTCCTTGCTTCCGACATATACGCGGCAGCCCGGACGCGAAACACGCTCAATCCGCGAAATTACCGGCAGATTCGAGGGCGTGTACTTCAGGTAGAGGCGGATGTACTTCTTCGAGCCCTCTTCGGTCAACTTGTAGTTGAGGATGTAGCCTTCTTCTTTGAAGATGCGGGCCAGCTCGTTCTTCAGGCGCGAGGCGGGAATATCCACCTTCGGGTGGCGCGCCAGCAGCGCGTTACGCACTCGCGTCAACATGTCGGCAATGGGGTCTGCTGTCATTTACTTACCTTCCTTCAGCACCTTGCATTCCTTGATCGCTCAAAACGGCGTCTGCTACCAGCTTGCTTTGGTTACGCCGGGAATCTCGCCCGCCAAGGCATATTTACGGAAGCAGATGCGGCAGAGCGAAAATTTGCGCAGAAAGCCGCGCGGGCGTCCGCAGTTCTTGCAGCGGTTCCGAAGCCGCACCTTAAACTTTGGGATCTTCAGTTCTTTAGCGATCTTTGCAGTTGTTGCCATATCGGGTCTCAGTCGCGCACAACGGGCCCCAAACGCCCTGTGCGCTCACCTTGTTCTTTCGCGATCTTTGCAGTGGTTGCCATGAATCCTTTTCTATTGGCGGAACGGCATGCCCATGTGGCGCAACAGCGCCAGGCCTTCCGCATCCGTTTTGGCGGTGGTCGTGATCGAGATATTCATCCCTTTCGTTTTCTCCACCTTGTTGTAATCAATCTCAGGGAAGATCAACTGATCTTTCAACCCGAGCGTATAGTTGCCGCGGCCGTCGAACGACTTTGGAGACACGCCGCGGAAATCGCGCACGCGCGGCAGAGCCACATTCATCAGCCGGTCCAGGAATTCGTACATCCGGTCGCCCCGCAGCGTCACCATGCAGCCGATCGACATGCCCTCGCGAAGCTTAAAAGCCGCAATCGACTTCTTGGCCTTCGTGATAACTGGTTTCTGGCCGGCGATCGCCGCTAGCTCATTCACCGCGCCATCCATCAGCTTGCTGTTCCCGGTAGCCTCGCCGAGACCGATGTTGATGGAAACCTTCGCCACCTTCGGCACGGCCATCGGGTTCTTGTAATGAAAATCCGTTTGCAGCGCCGGCACCACGCTCTTGGTATAGCGTTCACGTAGCCGCGCTTTGCCGCCGCTCTGCGCCTTCGGGGCCGCGTCCTTCGTGAGAGCCGCCGTTTCGGCGGAACCTCCCCCTTTCGCTGCCCGCGGCTTCTTTTCTCCGGCCGGTTTGGCAGCTTGCTGCTTCCCGCCCGCTCCCGCTTTTTTTTCAGTATCCTTTGCCATGATTCGTCCTCTGGCCGGTTCCAATCGGCCTCAAAGAATGCGCTTTCACGCGCTATCTCTTTTCGAGCGTCTCGCCACCCTTGCGCGCCAAACGCGTTCGCCGGATCTTTCCGCCCATGCTCTCCACTTTGTAGCCGATGCGGGTAGGAATTCCGCCCGCAGTCAAAATCATCACGTTCGAAACGCTGATCGGCATCGGCTTCTCGGCTATGCCGCCCTTAATCTGCTGCGAAGGGTTGGGCCGGGTGTGGCGCTTCACAATCATCACGCCTTCCACCGTAACCTTGCGGCTGAACCGGTCCACCTCGAGCACTTTGCCCGTCTTGCCCTTGTCCCGGCCTGCGATCACGCGAACCAGGTCGTCTTTCCTGATCTTGACGCGAACCGGCCGCCTCTCTCCGCGCTCTTGCCGGCGCTTGTATGCAATTTTCGGCATCTTAAAGCACCTCCGGTGCAAGTGAGACAATCTTCATAAAACGCTTGTCGCGCAGTTCGCGCGCAACCGGACCGAACACACGCGTTCCCACCGGCTCGCCGACATCGTTGATCAGCACCGCCGCATTCGAATCGAATCGAATATAGGTGCCATCTTTGCGCCGGGTCTCTTTGCGCATCCGCACCACCACGCAACGAACCACTTTGCCCTTCTTAATGGCGGAATCGGGCGCAGCTTCTTTCACGCTGGCCGTGATCACATCGCCCAAACCTGCGCGCAATCCAAGGTCGCCGCCGCGGGGCAAGATGCACTGCAACTTGCGCGCGCCGCTGTTGTCGGCCACCTCCAGAATGGTTCGCATGCCAATCATGACGTTTCTCCCTAAACCTTGCCTTGCCCCGGACTCTCCGGCGCTACTTCTTCTTCAGCGTCTGCTTTGTGCGCGTATCGGCACTGGTCTCGAGAGCCGGATGCTCTACCGCGACCTGTACCGCTCGCCGGACGACGCTTCCCAGTTCCCAGTGCTTCAGACGGCTCAAAGGACGGCACTCCACGATGCGGACGATATCGCCTAACTTAGCGGACTGCTCTTCATCGTGGGCATAAAACTTCTTGCGCTTATTGACGATCCGCTTATAGACCGGATGAGCCGAACGCCGGGTCACTTCGACCACAATCGTCTTGGTCATCTTGGTAGAAACCACTTCGCCAATTTTTTCGTTCTTGTGGCCGGTCTTGCCGGTTGCTTGCTCTGCTGACGCCATCTTTCGCCTGGTTATCCTTTACTTCTTTTTCTTCTTGTCAGCCGCGGCCTTCGCCACGGGGGCCGGCGTCGCTGTGCCGTCCGCGTCCTTCTCCGTGAGCACAGTCAGCATGCGAGCTCGGTCCTTCTTCAGGTTCCGGTACTTCTTCAAACCTTCCAGTTGCCCCATGCCCATTTGAAAGCGAAATCGGAACAGTTGCTCCTTCGAATCCTGAACCTGGCGCTGGAGTTCTGCGGCATCCATGCCGCGCATTTTTTCGGCCTTCATGGTTTCCTTAGCCTACCTTCGCAATTTCAGTTGGCTGATTCCGCGCGACGAATTTAGTCGGCACGGAAAGCTTCGCCGCCGCCAGACGCATCGCCTGCTGCGCCACTTGCACCGGAACACCTTCCATCTCGAACAGAATTTTGCCCGGCTTGACCACCGCCACCCAGGCTTCCGGCGCACCCTTGCCTTTTCCCATACGGGTCTCGGGCGGTTTCTTGGTAATCGGCTTATCGGGAAATACGCGTATCCACACTTTTCCGCCGCGCTTGATGAAGCGCGTCATGGCAATACGTGCCGCTTCGATCTGGCGATTGGTGACCCAACCACAACTCAGCGACTTCAACCCGAACTCCCCAAACGAGAGCGTCGAACCGCGCCAGGCTTTACCCGTCATGCGGCCGCGCTGCTGCTTGCGGAACTTAACCTTCTTCGGCATTAACATAGCGGTTTCCTCTTTACTCGCTCACAACGGCGGCGCACCTTCAGGCCGCGCCTTGTGCGCTTCTCCTTCCGGCAAGCCTGCCCTTACTCGTTCGACTCCTTGTTTGTGCCCTCGGGGTTGGTTCCCTCGGGGGCGCTTTCGTTTTCAACGGCCGGCGCTGGCGGCTGCACACCCGCTTCTTCCACTGCGGCGTGCTGCTGGTCTTGTTTCCAGGCCGGAGACTGCGGAGCCGCCATGGGAGGAATAATCGGCGCGGTTGCCGGCTTCGGCATTTCACCAGGCGCTTGCTGCACCACCGGACCGGCCGGTTCCGCAACCTGTGTCAGCGGCCGGCGATCACGCTCATCGCGGCGTCGACGCCGGGGTTCGCCTTCGTTCCGGAACGCGTTGCGGCGGTTGCCGCTGTCCAAAACTTCGCCCCGATAAATCCAAACCTTGATCCCAATCACGCCATACGTCGTATGGGCCTCGCTGAAGCCGTAATCGATGTCGGCGCGCAGGGTGTGCAGCGGAAGCTGACCCTGCAGATACCATTCACTGCGCGCGATCTCAGCGCCGTTCAGACGGCCGGAAACCCGCACCTTGATTCCCTTGCAGCCGAACCGCAGCGCGGAATCAACCGCTTTCCTCATCGCCCGTCGAAAAGCCACGCGCTTTTCAAGCTGCAGCCCGATGGATTCGGAGACCAGTTGTGCATCGAGCTCGGGCCGGTGAACCTCTTGAATATCGATAAAAACTTCGCGCTTGGTCTTCTTGGCCAGATCGCTCTTCAATTTTTCGATCTCAGCGCCCTTGCGTCCGATGATGATTCCGGGGCGCGACGTGCGGATGGTGATGCGCAGCTTGTTTCCGGGCCGGTCAACCTCAATCGAACTGACCCCGGCAGACTTCAGGCGGGCCAGCAAGGACTCTTTCAACTGGAGATCTTCGTGCAAAAGCTTCGAATAGTCCTGCTTGGCGAACCAGCGCGAGCGCCAGTTCTTGGTGATTCCCAAGCGGAAACCGTACGGATGTACTTTCTGACCCATAACTCTCTACTCTTCTCCTGTTTCCGCTTCCGCCCGCTCGCCGAGCTTGACCACGATGTGCGCAGCGCGCCGCTGATAGCGGAAAGCACGGCCCATCGGGGCAGGCCGGATACGCTTCTGGCGGGGGCCTTCGTTCACATACGCTTCTTCCACGTACAATCTATCGACATCCACGTCTTGCGATTTATTTTCGGCGTTTGCGATGGCCGATCGCAGGACCTTCTCAATCACAGGCGCAATGCGTTTATTCGTCGCGCCAAGAATATTGATCGCGTCGCCCGCCTGCCGGCCGCGTATCAGATCGATTACCAGGCGCGCCTTCTGCGGCGATACGCGAATGTATCGCGCCTCCGCTTTCGCTAACTTTGATGCCTGCTTCGCCATCGTTCGTTACCTTGCCGCCTTCTCGGTCGCCTTGGCCGCGTGTCCTTTGAACATGCGGGTTGGGGAAAACTCTCCCAGCTTGTGTCCGACCATGTTCTCGGTGATGTAAACCGGTATGAACTTCTTCCCGTTGTGCACCGCGATGGTGTGGCCGATGAAATCCGGCACAATCGTAGAGCGCCGCGACCACGTCCTGACCACTGACTTCTGAGGCTTCGTGCTCAGCGCCTCCACCTTTTTAACCAGGTGGTCATCTACAAACGGTCCTTTTTTAAGCGATCGACTCATGTTCGTTCCTTACCGCTTCTTTGCCTTTCTCGTCACGATCCATCGATCCGTCCGCTTATTGTTGCGGGTCTTGAACCCGCGCGTCGGCTGGCCCCACGGCGTCACCGGGTGGCGTCCGCCGGATGTCTTGCCTTCGCCGCCGCCATGCGGGTGATCGACCGGATTCATAGAAACGCCGCGATTGTGTGGCCTACGGCCGAGCCATCGCTTGCGGCCCGCCTTGCCAAGCGAAACGTTCTCATGCTCGACATTGCCCACCTGGCCCACGGTGGCCATGCATTCCACTTGCACGCGGCGAATTTCGCCGGACGGCAGCTTCAGCAGCGCGATGCCGCCTTCTTTTGAAACCAACTGTGCCTGCGCGCCCGCCGAACGAGCCATCTGCCCGCCCTTGCCCGGCCGCAGTTCGATGTTGTGAACCACGGTGCCGGCCGGAATATTCTTCAACGGCAGAGCGTTGCCCACCAGAATGTCCGCCTCCGGCCCGGAGCTTACGGTTCGCCCCACTTCCAGGCCCACCGGAGAAATGATATAGCGCTTTTCGCCGTCGGTGTAATGCAGCAGCGCGATACGCGCGGACCGGTTGGGATCGTATTCGATGGCCGCGACTCGTGCGGCGACCCCCGGCTTATCGCGTTTGAAATCGATGATGCGGTATGCCTTTTTCGAGCCGCCGCCCCGAAACCGGCTAGTGGTTAATCCGCGCGAATCGCGCCCGCCGGTGCGTTTTTTCCCTTCGATCAGCGACTTCTCCGGCCGGTCTTTCGTGATGTCCTCACGAGTGAGATAGGTCTGGAAGCGCCGCGTCGGCGTTACCGGCTTGAAACTTTTAATAGGCATGGCGTGCAGCTCTCTTCTCTAAATGTCGGCGTACTCCGGAACTTTTTGGCCGGTTCGCAGGCGGACATAGGCCTTTTTCCAATCGGACGCATAGCCGGTAAAACGGCCGCGACGCCGCAGCTTCCCCGAGGTGATGCTGGTGCGCACCTCGGCTACCTTCACGCGAAAAATGGTCTCAACCGCCTGCTTGATCTCAATCTTGTTGGCCCCGGCATGCACCTCGAAGCACAGGGTGCGGTCGGCTTCCCGCTTGGCGTGCGCCTTTTCAGTGATGAGCGGCCGGCGGATTACATCGTAAATGTTCATTTCGCTAGCGCCTCCGAAAGCTTCCTGGCGGCGGTTTCGCTCAACAGCACTTCCTGATACCGCAGCAGATCGTAGACACTTACGTCTTTAGTCGGCACCAGCTTGATTCCGGGCAGATTGCGCGAGGCGCGGGTCAGCTTCACATTTTCGCCCGCTTCAACCAGCAGAACCGTCTTCTTCGCTTGCAGCTTGCCCAGCACACCCAGCATGTTCTTGGTCTTGTGATCGGCTAGTTCAAATGCGCGAACAACCCTGAGCTCGCCATCCCGCAACTTTGCGGAAAGAGCGGAGCGCAGCGCCCCGAGCACCATCTTGCGGGGCAGCTTGTATTCGTAACTGCGCGGCTGCGGCCCGTGAACCGTCCCGCCATGCCGCCAGAGAGGCGACCGGATGGAGCCCATGCGGGCGCGGCCCGTACCCTTCTGTTTCCACAGTTTCTTTCCGGAACCGGATACTTCGTGACGGGTCTTGGTCGCCGCCGTTCCAGACCGGCGCGCAGCCGTGTGCTGCCGCACCGCCTCGTACAGCAGCGCTTCGTTCACTTCGGCGCCGAACACATCGTCCGACAGCTCAATCGAGCCGACGGTCGCGTTGTTCAGATCCACAATATTTACACTAGGCATGGTCTTCCCTGTCCTACCTTTTCGCCCTGCGGACCATCACGTACCCGCCGTTCGGCCCGGGAACGGCTCCTTTGATGGCAATAATGTTGTCGTCCGTGTCCACGCTGACCACTTCCAGGTTGCGCACCGTCACCTGCTCGGTACCCATGCGCCCCGCCATCTTCATGCCGGGGAACACACGCGACGGAAAGCTGGATGCGCCAATCGATCCGGCCGCGCGATGAAACATGGAGCCGTGCGAGGCTGGGCCGCCGCGGAAATGATGCCGCTTCACCAAACCCGCAAATCCGCGCCCTTTACTGGAGCCGATTACGTCCACCACATCCTTTGGCTTGAACTCTTCCGCCAGCACTCGGTCACCCTGTTTCAGATCACCCTGGCTATTGCCCTGCCCCAGATGAAATTCACGCAGAAACCGGACGCCCTCCGCGCCCGACTTGGCCAGGTGCTTCGCCATCGGCTTGTTCGGCTTCTTGGCGTACTCCACCAGCCCGAGCTGCACGGCATCGTAGCCGTCGGTTGCCGGCGTTTTCCGCTGCGTCACAACGCACGGGCCCGCCTTTACGAGCGTTACGGGAACCACCTGGCCTTCCGCCGTAAACACCTGCGTCATGCCAATCTTCTTGCCGAGAATTCCTGGACTCATGCTTCTTTACCTAAGCCTCAACCTCGTCTATTTCCTGCCGAACGCCTTGATCTCAACATCCACGCCCGCCGGAAGATCCAGCTTCATCAAAGCATCGACCGTCTCTTGCTGCGGTTCGAGAATATCCAGCAGGCGCTTATGAGTTCGAATTTCAAACTGCTCGCGCGACTTCTTATCCACATGCGGCGATCGCAACACGGTGTAGCGATTCTTTAGGGTCGGCAGCGGAATCGGGCCGGCGACCTGGGCACCGGTGCGCCGCGCCGTGTCCACAATCTCTGTCGTTGATTGATCCAGGATGCGGTGGTCGTAGGCCTTGAGCCGGATGCGAATGCGGTCTTTGTTCATATATTTTCTTTGCCGGGACGCCGTCCTATTGGCAGCACCCCGGATCAAGGCTCCTTAAACTACTCCACAATCTCCGAAACCGTGCCTGCGCCGACGGTCCGGCCGCCTTCGCGAATCGCGAAACGCAAGCCCTTGTCCATGGCGACCGGCGTGATCAGCTCCACTTCAATCGACACGTTATCGCCCGGCATCACCATCTCCATCCCTTCGGGCAGCTTCGCCACCCCGGTCACGTCC
>DATIMA010000158.1:0-6241 GCA_035475915.1 Bryobacteraceae bacterium | reverse complement strand
CCTTGTAGCGCACCGCCCGGTTACCCCCAGTTTACCTGTCATTTCCTGTCAATACAAGAAACCGTATAAAAGATTTGCATAAACACTACATTTGGTATTTTCCCTAATGATTCGAGACCGAGACTGTATCGTACGAGAACCATATGGGAGCATCGAAGCATGCACCCAGCCCCGGCCCATGCACCTCGCCACCCGCCACCCGTTGCACTGGATCAACGCACCAGCCTGGCCGGCCTGCGTGCCATCGCCACTCTGGAGGCTCTTAAGGGACTCGCGGTCATCTTGCTGGCCATAACCCTCGTTTTCATTCACAAGCGGGTGGAGGATTATATGGAGGCGCTTCTCTTCCACCTGCACGTAGATGTCGAGCGCCGAGTCGGGCACGCCCTAATGAATGCTGCTTCCAAGGTCAGCGAGGCGCGGCTATTGACCATTCTGCTGGCCGCTGCCAGCTATTCCGCCGTTCGCTTTGTGGAGGCCTGGGGGCTCTGGAACCGCCGCGTCTGGGCAGAATGGTTCGCTCTGCTTTCGGGATCGCTTTATCTCCCCTGGGAAATTCTCGGCATCATCGAAAAGGCAAGCTGGGAGCGCATCGGCGTGCTCGTCGTCAACGTCGCCATCATCCTTTACATGCTCATGATCCGCGTTCGTGAAAGCAGCCTGTTTCGCAAATACCCCGCGCTGCCCGAATAGCCCATGCGCGAAGACTTGTGGAGCCTCGCTCCTACCCCTGAATCTCCGCGATAGGCGAGCCCTTGCGCTCCTTCCACCGCCCGCGCGTGAAGTCCGGAAACTTCACCGGCGCGCTACCCTGCGCAACCGATGCGCAACTGAGCGGACCGGGTGCCGACCACGATGCCGCATCATACACGTCGAGATCCGGCTTCAACCCTTTGCGAAGGCACTCTGTCAGGCGGTAGCACTCAATGAAATCCATGCCGCCATGACCGCCCAGCTTGCGCGCAATCTCACCCTGCTTCTTCCACAGCGGATTCTCATACTGAGCTTTGTACGGCTCAATGCTGCCGTATTCTTCCCCGCCTGCCTGTCCGTCGAAGTAGATCCGCGGTGGATAATCCTTGAAAATTCCCTTCGTTCCGGCAATGTGGTTCAACCGTGTATACGGATGCGGATTCGAAACGTCGTGCTGGAGATTGATCGTGAGCCCGTTCGCCGTTTTAATTAACGACATGTTCATGTCGCCTTCGGTGTACTTCTCGTTCCACTTCGGATCGCCCTTCGGAACGTGCTCCGCGCGGTACGCCGCCAGACCTTTCGCCGGCGTACTCATCGATACCAGGTAATCGAAACGATCTCCGCGGTTAATCCCCATGTAATTGGCCATCGGCCCGAGCCCGTGCGTCGGATAAATATTGCCGTTTTTCTTGGTGTTCCAGGTGCGGCGCCACAAGCCTTCTCCCTTGTTTGAGAACAGCTCTTCCCGAAGATCATGGTTGTAAGCCGCCGCCCCATACAACAGATCGCCGAACAGTCCAGCGCGCACCATCGCCAGAATCAGAGTTTCGTTTTCCCCATAGCAGCAGTTCTCCAACATGATGCAATGCTTGCGGGTCGCCTCTGAGGCATCGACAAGCTGCCAGCATTCCTCAATACTCGTAGCGGCCGGAACCTCGCTCGCCGCGTTCTTGCCTTGCTTCATTGCAGCTACCGCCATAGGTGTGTGCCATTGCCAGGGTGTCGCGATGACCACCAGGTTCAGATCGTCGCGCGACACTAGCTTCTCGAACGCATGATCGCCGTTCGTATAAAGTTCAGGTGCCTTCTGTCCGGCCTTTTCAACCATGGATTGGGCATGCTTCGCTTTATCGGCAACAATGTCGCAAAGCGCGTTCACCCGCACGTCCGCCGCCAGCATGTTCCGCAGGAGTGCCGTGCCCCGGCCCCCGACGCCAATAATTCCGATGGCCGGATTCGCCGCCTGGAACGGAACATTGATCATGGTAGCTCGCGCTGCCGTCTGCGCTTCGGCGCTAGTCGCCAGACTTACCGCCGCCGTCGCGCCAATCTGAAGAAACTGCCTGCGGGAAGTCGCCCCGCTCGAACTCTCGTGGTTGGAGATGTGGTTGGACATTAAGTAGATCCTCTCAAAAATACCGCGGTATCGCCTCAGGCCTGTTTGCTGTACAGGAACACGCACGATTCGTGGCGGCTCTCGCCTCCATCGTTCACCGCGTAAGTCTTATAGCTCTGATGGGTGCTCCAGAGCGATCCGGCTGCGTGCTCCCCATCCTTTCGGAGGGCATAAAATTCGATATCCAGCTTGTCCAGAATCGCTTTGTCATCGTTATAGAGTTTCGAAACGCGCCTCAATGCCTCCAGGACTGCCTCTTTTGGCGACATGCCGTGCCTCATGCTTTCCACAATCGTGTGTCCGCCCGCAATGCGGATATTCAGTTCGCCGACGCCCGTTGATCCCGCGCCGCCCACTTCCTGATCCACATACAGGCCCGCACCAATAATCGGCGAATCGCCCACTCTTCCCGGTATCTTCCAGGCCAGACCGCTCGTGGTCGTCACTCCCGACATCTCACCCTTATCGTTCAATCCCAGGCAGTTGATCGTGCCGAAGGGCGGATGAATAGCAACCTGCCAGGCCCACGCCAGAGTGTCATCGTCCACGTTCGGAAACCTGCTCCGCAGTTGCTTCATCGGCGCTCCCGGTTTCCCGGTAAGGTTCTCTTCCATCGGAATCCAGTTATTGAACGCACCCGGCGAGCGCAGCGATTCCTTCCACACCAGGTAGGCCGTTCTCGATTTGTCGGTCAGCAGGTCCTCCTTCTTATATCCGTACGCCTCCGCAAACCGCAGCGCTCCTTCGCCAACAATCATCACGTGCGAAGTATGATCCATCACCAGCTTCGCGATCTTCGAAGGTGTCTTAATTCCCTGAATCGATGCAACCGATCCCGCGCGCTTTGACGGGCCATGCATAACGCTGGCGTCCAGCTCAACCACTCCGTCTTCATTTGGGAGCCCGCCGTAACCCACGTATGGATTGTTTGGATCCAGTTCCACAATGTTTACGCCCGCAATCACCGCGTCCAGCGTATCGCCGCCGCTCTTCATAACTTCCATGGCTTTGGCGCAAGCTTCCATCCCGTTTGCGCTTGAAATCACAACCGGTTTCTTCGCGCCGCCGCCCTGCATCGCGCTCCCGGAAGTCGCTGCTGCTGCCAACGCCGCCGATCCTACCATCCATTCCCGCCGGTTTATCATGCTCTGAGGTTTATCACAACCTCCAGTACCATTGCGTGCCTCACCGCGACGCTACAATTGTGAATTCGATGCACGAGCAAGTCTCGCCCACTGCCGCTCTTCATGGTGTTGTAAGCGTTCCCGGTGATAAATCCATCTCGCACCGCTACGCCATGCTTGCCGCAATCGCCCGGGGAGATTCCCGAATTTTCAATTACTCCTCCGGCGCGGATTGTCAGTCAACCCTCGCCTGCCTTTCAGCCCTCGGCATCGCGCATGAAACCGCGGAGCAGGACGGCGGCCGCGTGCTGGTCATTCATGGCAAAGGTTCCGATGGCCTTCAGCCGCCTGCCGCCATGCTCGATGCCGGCAATTCCGGTTCTACCATTCGCATGTTGTCCGGCATCCTTGCGCGGCAGCCCTTCCCTAGCCGCATTACCGGCGATGATTCTCTGGTAAAGCGGCCCATGCGCCGCATCATGACGCCGCTAACCGCGATGGGCGCGCATATTGAGGCTACTAACCATCAGTTCCCGCCCCTAACCATCCACGGCTCGCGTCTGCACGGCATCGATTACACACTGCCTGTGCCCAGCGCCCAGGTGAAGAGCTGCACGCTTCTAGCCGGACTCGGAGCGGATGGCGAGACCATCGTGCGAGAGCCGGTGACTACCCGCGATCACACCGAGATCGCACTGCGTGAACTCGGCGCTGACATTATTATCGAGCCGCGTTTGGTTCGCCTCATCGGAGGCTCTCAACTCACAGGTAGAGATCTGGCCGTTCCCGGCGATATCTCCGCTGCGGCGTTCTTTATCGTCGCTGCGCTCATCGTGCCCGGTTCCCATCTGATCATTACCAATGTGGGCCTGAACCCAACTCGCACCGCGCTGCTGGATATCCTGCGCGGCATGGGCGCCAGCATCAAGCTTCTTCATATAGAACAGATCAACGGAGAGCTGATTGGAAATCTGGAAATCAAGGCGTCCTCTTTGCGCGGCGGCGTGGTAGAAGGCCCGGCTACCGCGGCCATCATCGATGAAGTTCCTATCCTCGCCGTGCTCGGCGCGGTCAGCAGTGAAGGCTTAATCGTCCGCAATGCGGCCGAGTTGCGCGTCAAAGAGACCGACCGGATTGAAACCATTGCATCCAATTTGCGCCGCATGGGGATTCAACTGGAAACTACCCAGGATGGCCTCGAAATTCCTGGCCGCCAGAAGTTCCGTGCCGCTGAAATCGATTCCTGTGGCGATCACCGCATCGCTATGGCCTTCTCGATCGCCGCTCTTGCAGCCGACGGCGCTTGCCTCATCCGCGACGCGGAGGCCGCCTCGGTTTCTTTCCCCGAGTTCTTCCAAACCCTCCGCGAGATTGCTCGCTAAGCGCCCCTATGGACGAGTCAGCCGAATCCGATCTTACCCACGAAGCTCTGATCCACGATCTGAACAACGTCTTCGAAACAATTACGGAGGCGGCTGAACTGCTGAGTTCCGATCGGCGCTGGAAGGCGCTTTCCGCCAGCCTGTGCCGCAGTGTCAAGCGTGGCAAGCGGCTTTTGGGATTCATACCGGACAGCACGCCCAATCTCGCGGGCATTGTCGAAGACGCCATCCAGTCCGTCACCGATTACTGCATTGCCGTACGCAAGCCCCGTCTGCGATTTGTGCGTCAGATTCCGCCCGATGTCCGCCTGCCTGGTTCAGACAAAGATTGGGAGCGTGTGTTCGTCAACCTGTTCCTCAACGCGGCCCAGATCATGCAGAAGCCAGGGCGGATTGATATCATCGCTCAGCAGCTCGACTCCGGCTTGTCCATCGTCGTCTTCGATAACGGGCCCGGCATCCCGCCCGATATTCTGCCGCGCATGTTCCGCCCCAACGTTTCCACGAAAAATAATCGCTCGGTGCGATCCGGGCTCGGGCTCCACATCGTCGCCTCCATTGTGAGGAAATACTCCGGCCGCGTCACTGCCGCAAATCGCGAGCACGTCAGCGGCGCAGCCTTCACCATCTTGTTGCCCGGCTCTTGATGACAGACTCTCGAAAATCTGAGCCGTTTGTAAGCTGTAACACGTCTATTTCGCTTTACGAGGATTCACGAACAATTTGTCCGGGATGAGATATCTCTGTATCCACTGTCACTTCTATCAACCGCCGCGCGAGAACCCGTGGCTTGAGCAGATAGAACTCCAGGACTCTGCCTACCCGTACCACGATTGGAATGAGCGTATCTCCGCCGAATGCTACGCTCCGAATCTTGCCGCGCGCATTTTAGATGACCAGCACCGCATCACTCGCATTGTCAACAACTATTCCAAAATCAGCTTTAATTTCGGACCCACTCTGCTCTCCTGGGCAGCCGAACATTCGCCGGACACTTACCGTGGTCTGATCGATGCCGACCGCCAGAGCCAGAAGCTGTTCTCGGGCCACGGTTCTGCCATGGCGCAAGCCTACAACCACATCATCATGCCGCTTGCCAGCAGCCGCGACAAAAAGACTCAAATCCGCTGGGGCTTTGAAGATTTCGCCTACCGCTTCGGCCGCCTGCCTGAAGGAATGTGGTTGCCTGAAACCGCGGTGGATGTTGAATCCCTCGAC
The DNA here is from genome assembly GCA_035475915.1 of Bryobacteraceae bacterium. Taxonomy (GTDB): domain Bacteria; phylum Acidobacteriota; class Terriglobia; order Bryobacterales; family Bryobacteraceae; genus Bog-105. The sequence continues at coordinate 425 of DATIMA010000158.1, read as the reverse complement.
CTAATGGCCCAGGCCGGCATCGCCTTCGCTATCCTCGCGCCTCATCAGGCCAAAGCCGTGCGTCCTCTTAATGCTGGTGAGTGGCAGGATGTCTCAGGCTCGAAAGTCGATCCCAGTCGCGCCTATCTTTTCACCGCGCCCAGCGGCAAAACTATCAGCCTCTTTTTTTACGATGGACCCATCTCGCAGGCCGTCGCCTTCGAAAAGCTGCTCGACAATGGGGAGAAATTCGCCACCCGCCTGGTGGGCGCGCTCTCCGATACCCGCACCTGGCCTCAGCTTACTCATATCGCCACCGACGGCGAAACGTACGGGCATCATCACAAGCACGGCGAGATGGCGCTTGCCTACGCGCTCGATTACATCGAAACAAAGAAATCCGCCAAAATCACGAATTACGGCGAATTCCTCGAAAAGAACCCGCC
>DATIMA010000157.1:0-9079 GCA_035475915.1 Bryobacteraceae bacterium | reverse complement strand
CGGATGAAAGTGCTCCCAGAAGGCGCGCGCTGCCTCGAACCGAGGGGCGACGGATAACGGATTCTGTACGGTCAGCGTGCTCTGAAATGGCTGCGACCAGACTCTCGGCTGAAATCCAGTTTCGGTGCGCCGGAATCGTGTCTGCTGCCAGAACATCGCTTCAACCGTAATAGAGCCCTGCGCCAGGTGCGCCCACGTGTTCCAGTCGTCGGTCCACTGCATCGGCAGCAGAGAGGAATCGAACCGAATGACAATGCGCTTGCGCGCATCGCGATAGACGGCTTCGGTGCCCTCAAACCGGAATCGGTGTAGGGCAAGCCGCGCACTTCGTTCTTCGGTGCGTGGGAAGAAGCTCAAAATATCGCGCACGATAAACAGCTCCCCTTTCTTCTGACCAGTGGCACGCAAAAGCCCAATGGTCCATGGCGGGAAGGCGACGCCGGCATCGGGGTGTTCGAGCAACAGCAGATAATTTCGTCGCAGATCCGGATCGAGTAAGATCTGCAGGCCGCGCGCGAGCTGGGCCTGTATGGAGCGGTTGGACTGGCTGCGCTCCGGCTTCAGTTCCAACATGCGCACGCGGTACGCCAGCCGAGTCTCCGCCGGCGTGCTGTTCTTGCGAATCCCGAGAACCTCGAACCAGCTCGGCTGGTCTGCCCACTGTGCCGAGCGATCGGGGGCGAAAAAGTAGTCGCGGATTTGCGCGGACGTGACCAGCACCTTGGAAATGCCGTGCTGGGCTGCGCTCGCATCGAGTATGACGAAACTACGGCCGTGCCGGTCTCGTTTGGGCCGTGCAGCTGCTGTGATGGGAACTTGAGCCAGATCGATACGTCCGCCGCGCTCCAGATGGAGCGGCGTCCAGCGATCGGCGACGGTCACATCCTCCGCTACATACAATCGGTCTGTAACGGAGATTTGCCTACGCCATTCCGGTCCGAAATCAATCACCCGGCCGTCGCGGAGCTCACACCGCAGTCCGTCGCGCGTAGGAATTGCTGCTACCACGAGGTGGTTCCATGCAGCTGCCGGCATACGCACAACTGTACGGATTTCTTGCGGGCTTGCAATTCCGTTTTGTTTCAATACGTTTTTGAGGAAGCGATGAACTATACGTGCTTGCCCCTCCTGTTCACTCTGGCCTGCAGCATGGCCGGCGGCGATACGTTGATTCTGAAGGAAGGACAAAAGATCGAAGGCCGTTATCTCTCAAGCACGGATTCGGCGGTTCAGTTCGAGGTGAATGGTAAACCGTTCACGTATTCGACCTGGCTCATTCGCGAGTTGCGGTTCCATCCCGGCGCCAGCTCGTCACGAGCTCCGGCCGCGGCGTACAGTGGCCTCCGCGGAAAAGAACAGCAGGATCAATTCTGCACCGTGTTGAAGAATTACATTCAGGCCCGGAACAAAGTCTCGGGCGAGGCCAATCCCATCCGGCGAGCCGAGATGCATCCGCCGGATCCCTGGAGCTTTGAAGATTCGATCGCTCGGGTTTTTGGCCCGAACGGGGAGTTTGTGGACTGGACCGGGCGTCTGTTTTTTTCCGTGACAGGGTCGGACGTGGTACTCACGTTTCAACCCACGTGCGGATCTGGTTCCTCTATCTCGTTCACGAACGGCTATCCGGCCGACCAGCGAGCCAGCGCGCGAGCAGCACACATTCCGCTTTCCTCTCCTTTGGCGGATAAACTTCGCGAGACTTCGCCCGGCAGCGTGTTTCGTGTGTCGGGCCGTTTGTTTGCTCGGAGTGGCGCTGGAAACAGTCATATGACGAGTGCAAGCAACCAGCCGGATGTGCGCCAGCGCTTCGAAGGCGCTCAAGCGAATGCCGCGGCCAATGTCACGAATCCACAATATCTGGCGCAGTTCACCGATGTTGCCGGGGCAGGCCATTAACCGCCTCGTCGCGTAGTGCCTTGATCGAATCCGGAACAAGGAACGGGTAGCGAAGCCGGGAACGGCAGTGCTGGCAGCACGCCGGCGGAATAGTTATTTCATCGAATACTTCCGCCGGCCGGCGCCTGAGGCCGCAATACATCCAATACACGCGAGCGTTTCCACGTAGACGGCGTGATACCGCTTCTAGGATTCCCAGCGGACCCACTTCATTACCGCCCCTTCGCTTTACGTCGCGTTTGACATCTTCTTTTCGCTTTTGCCCGATCCGTTTGCTCCTAGCGGGTTCCTAACACTTTTGCCAATCGCCCTGTGATCAGGCGCATTTTCGTTTTCACACTCTTCACTCGAAAGGAGGAGGGCCATGAAGCACCGTTCCACGCAGGAAGCCATTGACCGACTTCTGCACGAAAACAAAATGTTATCGATTACTCTCTACGTCCTCGCGGCACTCGCCGTGGTGTGTGGCATCGTCATGCTTGGTTTTGGACTGTGGCGCGACCAGCCCATTCTTGCTCTGGCCGGGGCAGTCGAGACGTACCTGTTCATCCCGGCATGGCGCTTCGTCCAAGAGCTGCGACGCGAAAACAGGATGATCCGGCTGGTCGAAATCCGCCTCAGCCGTGCGCGCACGGCTACACCAGGCGACTGCGCATTCTGATTTCGGCGCCTTTGATCACAGACGCAGCCCTGATCCAAACACATTGAGGAGATCACCATCATGGAAATTGTGGTTCGCACCACCGATTTTGCGCGAGTACTTCGACTTGTGGAGACTTTGGCAGACCGGAAAAACACCATGCCGGTGTTAGGCACGCTGCTGATCCGCGCCGATGCAAAAGGTCTGACGATCACCGGGACGGACATGGATCTGGGCGGAATTTCCTACTGTCCAGCGGCCATACAAGCACCGGGGTCGGCTGCAATTCCGGCGCAGCGCCTGACCGAATACGTACGAATGCTTCCAGAAAGCGAGCTGGTGCTGAAGGCACAAACAAGCGGCTGGGTATCGCTCAGTTGCGGCCGGTCCCGATCACGAATCGCGACGATCTCGGCCGAGAGCTTTCCGGAACTGCCGAAACCGGCACGCGGCGGAGCTTCGCTCTCATGCGGCGTCCTGGCGCGTCTAATCGAGAAGGCATCCGTGGCAGTTTCCTCCGAATCGGTCCACACCAATCTCGCTGGCGCTCTCCTGAAGATCGAGACGTCGATGGTCAGCATGGTTGCCACGGATGGTCACCGTCTGGCGCTTGCGACGGCACCCGTTGCGACGCCCGCGCTGAAAGAGCCGGTCGAGGTTCTGATCCCGCGAAAGGCGCTGGCGGCCTTTCTGCGTTTTGCGGAAGGACGCAATGATCAGCCGGTTCGCTGCGCCGTTACGGACAACCACGTATTCTTCGTATGGCAGGAACGTCTGCTGTTCAGCCGCAAACTGAGCGGCACTTTCCCCAGCTATGAGCGGGTGCTTCCAAAGAGTCATGCGGCCTCCCTCTCGCTGAAGCGCAATGACTTGCGTAGTGCGCTCGAGCGCGTCGCGCAGTTCACCGAAAGCAAAACGCGCTGTGTCGTCGTAGAGGTGTCAACGAACCAGGTGTGTGTTCGCGCCCAAGATGGTGCGACCGGGGAGAGTGAGGAATCCCTTGCGACTTCGTATGCTGGTGAGCCGGCGCGTATCGGATTCAATGCCGCCTATCTCGCCGATTTTCTGAATCGCGCGGAGCACCAGAACGTGCGATTCCTGTTCAATAACGGGGATACCGCGACCGAATGGCAGCCCGCGAGCGATGCTGCGGCTCCGGATTTTCGGTGCGTCGTCATGCCTATGCGAATCGGCTGATTCGCTCATCTGTTGTGTTTTGAAAGCGGACGAGGAGTTTTATGTTTAATGAGCTTGAACCTTTACTTGCAGATCGTACGCTGCTGCTGACACTCTCGGCGGTACCAGGCGGCGCGATCCGCGTGAACGTCATTCCGAAATGCCGGAACGAGAACGATGCTGCCGAGAAAGCCTTGGCGACGCCGCTCTCGGTTACGGGTACAGCGGCCGAACTGGAGCGCGATTTCCCGGCACAGCTTACCGGCTATGTGCAGAGCATAATCGAAACGGATTCGACGCTGAATCAAATTCGGGAAGTCCACAAGGCCGCCGTGAAGGAGCTGCAAGCGGAGAACAAGAAGGCGCTGGATGCAAAGCGCAGGACGAACACCAGTTCCAAGCCCCTCGCAAAAGCCGACGATAAGGCCGAGGTAAAAGACGCTGACAAGAAGGCCGCTGAGCCAAGGATTCCGTCCCCGGTGGTCAGCCTGTTCGACGAGCCGCCCGAACCAATTGCTGCAGCTGCTGATCCGAACACAGCGGCGCAGGTCAAGGCTTGAACGCTTGAGCAAAGGAGAAGAAAACGAGGAGATCTTTTTTATGCCTATTCAGACCCGCGTTTTGCCACGCACGTTCAGTTACATGGGGCTGCAGTTGACCGATCCGGATCCGGCCCTCACGCCCGAGCAGGTGCGTGACGCGTACGCCGCTCAATACCCCGAGATCACCACTGCCGTCATTGAAGGACCAGATGCAAGCGGCGACAAGCTCGTCTATAAACTCGTCCGCGCGATTGGCACGAAAGGATGAGCAGCGACACGGAGTTGCTAGAGCAGGCGTTGCGCGAACTCGATGAGCTCGCGCGCGACCCTCACCGGGACCGTTTGCTTGAGAAATTCAAATGCAAAGACTCGCGTCAACTCTCGGAACTTCTCGGCAAAGCGCTCCACAGCCGTGCGGGCTCCTTGCAACGGCAACAGCGCGCCGCCTCGCTGACCGTGCCCGCCGGCATGGTACACCCGGGCTGATTGCGCCGGGACCAGGATTCACAATTCCTCAGCTCCGCCCCGAGCACTGCGAATTCTCCCCACGAGCATCTTCGCATTACGCGGCGCAGTTCGCCCAGAATCTGCTGCGCGCTGGCGTTGCTCAGCCGTCCGACTGGTTTGCCACGAGGAGCATCGGTAATTTCCTCGAACGCACTCTCAAACGGTTTGTCGGCGAACGGGCCGAGATCATTGACCGCGCGTTCAGCCTGTATCTGAGCCTGAGTCCCACGGTCGATCGATATGACAGTCACGACGAGGAATCACAGCCCGAGCGGGTCCTGCTCTCGTTTCAAGTCATCGACACGGTGGCCTGGGTCAATTTGATGCCGGCTCTCGATCTGCTGGCGAAAGAACACGAGCTTCTGCCGTCTTTCTTTTACCACTCACTATACGAAGCGATGTCGCGTTGGTTCCGCGTCTACGATCTCCAGGACGCGCGCATGCGCTGGGACGATTGGGTCGAGATGCGTGCCGAAGAGGAGGAGTACAGGAAGGCGGAATGCGAACGGGCCGGAGTGCCGTATGAGCCGGCTGTTTTGCCCGAAGAACCTGCCTTTCCGTCATGCGTGCAGTCCACCATGCCCGATGTGCCACGACCGGCTATTTCATTGGCACGACGAAAACGGGCGAAACAGCTCATTGATGCTGTGGAATCGCTCGCCGAGATCAGCCGGCGGCCGCATCCTCCGCTGGTGACGCTATCGGACGAGGATCGCGAGGAGCTGTACGTGGAAGCCGATCCGGATGTCCCAATGCTCGCTCTGGCCTTCGGCAACCATGACATCGTCACGGAATTCCTGAACGAGGAAATCGAGACGGCAGGGCAAGTTGCGCTCGAGCCCTGGCCGACGATCAAAATGGACGGAACACAGATTGACTCGATCCGCGATGCCTTTGCTTGTGCGGACATCGCCTTAGACACGCTGGCAGCGGCCGCTCGCGTGCTCCTGTTAGTACCCGGATACGAACCGCTCCGGTAGAAAGAAGGTTTCCTATGCGTCTTTGCGCAGATTACGGCACCGATGCTCCGCTGTATCTGGTCTCGGCCATCTTGCTCTATGGAAGTAAAGATGCTCTTTACGGCAATCACAAGATCCGGCTGGCTACGGTTCATACGCCCGAACCAAATCCCGCCGGCGGACCACCGATTTTGGGCGAGGGACAGCCCGTATCCAAGTCGTTTCTCGAAACACTCAGCCGCAGCTTGCAAAGCGAGCTTCCCGCTGACTGGTTGCCAGAAAACGTTTTGATCTGGTCGCAGCGTCTGGCCGCCTGGTGGGAGCCGGCTCGTATTCGTCCGATGTTCTTCAGCCCGGAGTCGGACGGCAAAACGCTGGACGGGAAATTGTATCCGCACCCGGCGCTTTTGTTCGCTGTCCGCGACGGTCATCTGTCCGTGTGGGCGCTAGCAGGCAAGGCGCGCCCAACACCCAATATGCAGCTCTTTCAGGCACCCTATTGGAATACGTACGAGAATGGCCAAGTTTGTCACGGTTCCATGCAGACACCTCGGTTGGTCGATTTAGACAACCTGAGACAGTGGTCCGATGCGTATTTCAACAGCCGGTTTACGCATACCAATCTGGAGCGCTCTTTGTGCCGTCATCCGGAAGGCTTTCTCGGCATGTGGCGCGATTTGGCGGGGCGAAAGCGATTTCCTGTTGAATATTTGGTTGCGAGGAAAACTCTGCGCGAGACCCTATGCCAACACAATCCGTACACCGGCTGAAGCGCCGGATGCTGACTGAACGCGTTTCGATCGTTGTGGTCGGGTGCGGCGGGACGGGCTCGGCCGTGCTTTCCGGCCTGCCGTATCTGCATCACGCGCTGCTCGCGGCCGGGCATCCCAGAGGGCTCCAGGTTTACGCCATCGACGGAGACCGGGTGAGCGAAACGAATTGCGTCCGTCAGCCGTTCACGTCCAGCGAGATCGGCTTGTACAAAGCTCATGTTTTAATGCAGCGGCTCAATGTGTTCTGGGGACTGGATTGGGTGGGTATTCCGTGCCATGTTCGGTGTGGACGGGATGTGCCCGATGCCGATTTTGTAATTAGTTCTGTCGATACGCGGGCAGCTCGGAAGACGTTGGCGCGCATCGTCCGACTGAAGACACGACGGTTCCCCTATTGGCTGGATTTAGGCAATAATGCCAGCTCGGGCCAATTCGTGCTCGGCGAACCATTGCGGCCGAATCGCAAAGGTACAGCGATGCGCCTGCCGTGCGTCGATGAACTCTTCCCCAAAATCGTCAATGCCAGGATGGATGCGCGCGATACTCTGCCGGCCTGCAGCGCGGCGGAATCTCTTGTGCGGCAAGAGCCCTATATCAACTCGATGCTCGCCCAGCATGCTCTTGCAATGCTGGCGCGGCTGTTTCGGCATGGAGAAATCGCGTACCACGGCGGATTTATGAATCTTGCTTCCGGGCGGGTAATGCCACTTGCGGTCGATCCCGCAAATTGGGCGCGCCTGCGAAAAAGCGCAGAAAAGAACCGAAGCGGCAGCGTGCCAAACATCTCCTGATCAGACCCTCCCCTCCGCAGAATTGCGAAGACGTGCTCACAGCACAGCGACAGATTTCGCAATCCAGAAAGGAACGCACAAATGTCTTTCATTTATGCCTCACCCGTTTACGCGGCATACGATCTGCTTATCACCGCGATTGATCTCACTCGCGCGTGCTGTGCGCACGAACTGCACGACGCTTGGATCAGCGTGTACTCCAGCGCCCTCAACGGCTCGCGCGGAATCGCCGATTATCTCTTCCTAGCCGCAATTGCCTGCCATGAACAGACGCATGGCGGGGTTTCCAATGGCGTCGATCCGTTCGTCATTCACGAAAGCCTCGCCGACATCCTCGTAGCCTCGAAGCCGCTTTGCAGCGAGGAACTCCGGCAGGCTGTGGACGCTGCTGTCGCGGAAGCGCAGCAAGAAGAGAAATTCTTGCCCACACCATCAAACGCCTTCCAAAACAGCATTCACCCGCGAAATGTTCACGCAGGCACTGAGTCGCCGCAACCGCGGCCGGAGGCAACGCGATGAGCCAGGGCGCACGTACCAGACTGCAACTGGCGGTTAATCGCTTGAGTTTGCAGAGGCAGATCGTCGCAAAGTGCGCGCGCGGCAAATGCTGCTTCTGCACGTGCCAGATCCAACCAGGTCAGAAATACAAATCTTCTGGCAAGCTCCGCGCACACGAATTCTGTCTGAGCGCAGTCGCTACGGAGTTGACCAGGAGTAGGACGTGATGACTCCGATTACTCGCAAATTAGTCCGCATCACCACCTCTAAATTCCGCGGCGCGGAGATCGTCGTTGAGCTGCACGCTGCCGCCATATTTGTCCGGACCAAGGGAAGCCGCGAGAGCTTCCCAATTCCCCATACCGCCCTTTACGAGATGGCCGCCATGCGATACGCCAGGCGCGTGAGCGGGTTTGCCGGAAAACCGCGATCTCGACGCAGAGGAGGCCTCCATGTTTGAAGAAGCCGATCTCATCTTTTCCTATTCCCGCGCCGAGGCGATCCGCGATGGAGTGCTGATCGACATTTCGAGCCGTGCGAAGCTCCTAGGCTTTCGCATTCCGGTTGCACTCACCGCCGGGCTCTACGACGCAGTGACTGCGGGCGCAAATGACGAAGCGGAAACAGCCACACGCCTCGATCTGCTGTTGATCACCTTGCGCGACTCGATCGCCGGAAATCCCCGCGCCGGAGACCGTCTCGATTTTGTGGTCAAAGGTCCAACGCTTGCCCCACTGAGCGCCTGGGCTTTATGCGGCCCCGGCGACACGCCCGATCCCGTCCTCACGGCCATGCTTCCCCACGAAGGCTGACCTGCGCTTTCGTGCATGGTGGTCCGCCGAGAGACCAAGTAGATTTCAGCGCCTACCAGTCGGCAATGGAGGCTAAGCTAAATGCTCTGAGATTTCGATTAGTGTCTGCAGGTCTTCGATAGTAAAAAGACGTCCTTTGCCATCTCTCTCGAACTCTGGATACTTCTGCGTGTGTAGCCGGTATCGAAATAACTCCGGTTTGATACCGAGAACCCTGCAGACGTCAGCAGTCCGGTAACGAGGCTTCTCCGGAATTCCAAGCAGATTCAAGGGCTTGGGAGGGATTCGGAAATAGGGTTTCGGCAATACAAGCGTGACTTCGCGATTAGCGCCAAAATTCGAATCCGCACCCTTGCGGCTTCTATGGCGATTCGGCGCGCGAGTGCCGCTGCACTCCGGGGATCATTCAGCGATATCTTGCGAAAGTGAGCGGGCCGCTTTTGGATCGCATCGATCTGCACATCGAAGTGCCGGCGGTTCCATAT
>DATIMA010000156.1:0-16045 GCA_035475915.1 Bryobacteraceae bacterium | reverse complement strand
GCGCTGGCTGATTTGGGTGTCAGCCGGTATCAGTTGAGCAGTGGGGAGCGGGGTTTCTCGCTGATGGAGGACGGGCCGCTTGATATGCGGATGGATCGCAGTCAGGCGGTGACCGCCGCGGATCTAGTGAATGAACTGCCTGAAAAGGCGCTTGCTGATCTGATTTATCAGCTCGGCGAAGAAAGGAGGTCGCGAAGAATCTCCAGAGCAATCGTTCGCGCGCGGCCCATTTGGACGACCGGCCATTTGGCCCAGGTTATCGAACAGGCCGTGCCGCGAACGGGGAGAATTCACCCGGCCACCCAGACGTTCATGGCGCTGCGGCTGAAGGTGAATGGCGAGTTGGAAGAGTTGGACGAGATGCTCCGGATTGTGCCGGACCGGTTGAATTCGGGCGCGCGGTTCGTCGTCTTGACGTTTATGTCGACCGAGGACCGGAAAGTAAAGCAGGCATTTCAGGGATTGGCGCGAGCTGGAAAGGCGAAGATCCTGACGAAGCACGTGGTCAAGCCAACGGAGGAAGAGGTTTTGGAAAATGCGGCGTCGCGTGGAGCAAAGCTGCGGGCGCTGGAGTGGATTTAAGAGGGGAATAAGGGAATGGCGACACTGGCAACATTTGTAAATCGTTTCGTTGGCGTAAGGGAACTGGCTGAGGCTCCGCCCGCGGTTTGGGCGCGTACGGAATCGCCGCGCTTACGCCCCATCGCGAACGAAGATGTGTATCTCTTCGTGAAGCGCATTGATAACACCGGCGTGGTCCGGGCCGTTGATACGGCTGCGCTCCGGGCGCGGAGCCGGTCTATGATCACCGGATTTATCGCGGCCATGCTGGTGATCGCGGGCCTAGTCCCGACGGCGTATAACACGACCGCGGGTTTCACGGTGCAGCATCTGCGCGAAGAGCAGACGCAACTGCGGCAGCAAAAAGCTATGCTGGATACCGCCGAAGCGCAACTGGTCAGCCTGGACCGGCTGCAGCAGTTGGCCAAGAATTTGAAGATGTCGGAGCCCGAGCCCCAGCAGGTGCAAACCCTGGAGGGCAAGTCGCGAGTCGAAGCCCGGAATACGTTTCCGCTGCGCGCGAACCTGGCACAAACACGGCCGTAGGGGAGTGATGGTTTGGTTTCGCGGCTATGCTACGGCAGCCCTCTGCGCCATTAACGAAGTCGACTGAACGAGCAGTAACTATTGGGCTCATCCTTCTTGGGTGGGCCCTTCTTGTTATCTTCCGGCTATTTCAGCTACAAGTATTCGCTCACGACGATTATGTGAAGCGCGCCAGGCGGCAGCAGGAAAAGCTGGAGGTGATGGACGCGCCGCGTGGTTCCATTTTCGATCGCAACGGAAATGTTCTGGCGATCAGCTCAGCCTCGCGGTTCGTGGTTGTAAACCCGAAGCGAATCCCCAACAAAGAGATTGCGGCCGCCCTGCTCGGCAAGGTTCTGGGCATGGACGCGAAAAAGCTGCAAGCCTCTCTGGAATCCAGCGCGCGCTCAAGACACCACGGCGGATATCTGGTAGTGGCGGAGCGCGTCACAGATGAGCAGTCGGCGACGCTGCGCGGCATGGACCTCGATTGGCTGGAGCTTCGCCAGGGCAGTCTCCGCACCTATCCTAACGGCGATATTGCGGCGCATGTCCTCGGTAATGTCGACGGGGAAGGCAAGGGTGCGGCGGGAATTGAGCTAAAACTCAATAAGGACCTGACCGGCACGCCCGGCTTGCTGCGTGTCGAGCGCGATGGCCGCGCGGATTCCTATTCATCGGAAGTTGTCAAGACGCCGTTGGTTGGCCGGAACATCGGCTTGACCATCGATCGAGAGTTGCAGTACGTGGCGCAGGAAGCTTTGAAGTCCGCGGTGATTCACAATCACGCCGAACATGGAAGCGTGGTCGCGATGGATCCCAAAACCGGCGAAGTTCTGGCGCTCGAAAATTATCCCACTTACGATCCGAACGAGCACGTCCCGGCTGGCGAGAAGCCAGCCGGGCGTGAGGACCTCGCCGTGGTTGCACCGTTCGAGCCGGGATCGGTATTCAAGGTGGTCACGGTTTCGGCGGCGCTTGAAACAACGAATCTGACCCCGAACACGATGATCAATTGCGGCAACGGCGTCACCAGGCTCTTCGGCCGTGTGATCCACGACTCGCATCCATACTCGGTGCTTTCGGTGGCGGACGTTCTGGCGAAATCCAGCAACATCGGCGCGATTCACATTGGCATGCAAGTGGGGAGCCAGAACCTATACGACTACATCAAGCGTTTTGGTTTTGGACGGCGCACCGGGATCGAACTTCCGGCCGAGGCTCCCGGAATGGTGCGGCCGCTAAAGAGGTGGCAGCCGACTTCGATTGGCTCGGTTCCGATGGGGCACGAAATCAGCGTGACCTCCGTACAACTGGCGCAATTGGGAAGCGTGATCGCGAACGGAGGATTTCTGGTGCATCCCCGGCTGGTCGCCTGGAAGCAGGCAGCAGGCCAACCGAAGGAATTTGCAAGACTACCGGGCCCGGATCCGGCACGCGTGCTGAAACCGGAAACCGTGATGACCATGCGCACGCTGATGCACCGGGTGGTAATGCCGGGCGGGACGGCTTCACGCCTGCACGTCATTGGCTACTCGATCGCTGGAAAGACCGGTACGGCCCAGATCTTTGACTACGCGCATCATGTTTACACCCACAAGTACAACGCATCGTTTCTGGGATTCGCGCCTCTCGAAGACCCGGCTGTGGTTGTGGTGGTAACCATTACCGGGACCACGGGCGTCGCCGGATTTGGCGGCGCGGCGGCCGGGCCGGTGTTCGAAAAAGTGATGTCCACGGCTCTTCGCCGCCAGGGCATTGTGCGCGATGTGCCCGAAGACATTGAGACGTTGATCGCTAAGCAAGACAAAGCTAACCGAGCCGCGACCGCCAGGGAGCGGACAGCCGATGCAGATACGGTTTCAGAGCTGAGCAATCCCCTCACGCCGGAGGAGATGGCGCAGGCAGAAGGCACGGCCGAGAACCTCGATCCGAATGCTCCCAAAGCACCCGATTTCGTAGGCAAAACTGTCAAGGATGTAATGGAGGAAGCCGCCGCCCAGGGTCTTGAAATTAACTTGGTGGGCAATGGCTTGGCGCGTGCGCAGACGCCTCCGCCAGGCGCAGTACTCGTCCCGGGCGCTCATATTGAAGTGAGGTTCGCGCGCTAATGCTGCTGCAGCGCGTGCTCGAAGGCGTCCCGCTCATCCGGCCCGTGGCGATTTCGCTGCTTGAGGCCGAAGTGCACGGGCTGGCCTACGACAGCCGCAAAGTAGGGCCTGGCTATCTCTTCTTTGCGTTTTCCGGGGCGAAAACCGATGGCGGGCAATTCGCGACTGCCGCGATGCAGAAGGGCGCTCTGGCTGTTGTGAGTGACCGCCCGAGGCCCGGTGGTTTCGGCGGTCCGTGGCTGCAGGTTACTCATGGCCGCGAGGCCCTGGCTGTGGCGGCGCGCAATTTTTATAACCGGCCCGACGAGCGTATTGCGCTGACCGGCGTGACGGGCACTAATGGTAAAACAACCAGCGCGCTGCTGATCGACTCCATTCTTAGAGCCGCTGGAAAAGTCACTGCGCTGATTGGGACCATCGAGTATCACCTGGGCGGCCGCGTGCTGCCTGCGGTGAACACGACGCCGGAATCGCTCGACCTCTTCCGGATGTTTTATGAGCTGGAAGAAATGGGCGGGACCCATGCGACGCTCGAGGCATCCTCGCATGCACTGGACCTGGGGCGCATTTACGCGATGCGCTTTCACACTGCCGGTTTTACGAATCTTACCCGCGACCATCTGGATTATCACCAGACCATGGAAGCGTATTTTGCCGCCAAACAGTTGCTGTTCATGCCGCGGAGCGGTCCTCCCCCCCGTTTCGCGGTCTTGAATGCGGATGATGAAGCGGCCCGGCGGCTGGAATTATCGCCGGAAACAACGGTGTTCTGGTACGGCATCGACCAGAAGCCACCGGCGCGCCCCGATGTGGGCGCGGAACAGACCTGGATGCGCGCCGAAGGTATCGAATCTTCATTCGACGGATTGCGCTTTGAGGTCGCCGCCGCTGAGAAACGGTTTCCTGTGGAATCCGCTCTCGTCGGGCATATCAACGTGTACAACATTCTGCTGGCGTGCGCCACGGGGATTACCTACGGCTTGCCGGAAGAAGAAATTCAGAAAGGAATCAAGGAATTGCAGAGAGTGCCGGGGAGATTTGAGCGGGTGGAAGAAGGCCAGCCGTTCATGGTGGTGGTGGATTATGCGCACACGGATGACGCGCTGCGGAACGTCATCTCGGCGGCGCGCGGGATGAAGCCGAAGCGCATTATCACGCTATTTGGGTGCGGCGGCGACCGCGACCGGTCAAAGAGACCGCTGATGGGTATGGCGGCGGGGGAACTGAGCGACTTTGTCGTGCTGACCTCCGACAATCCGCGCAGTGAAGATCCGCTCGCCATCATGAACGACGCCATGGTTGGACTCAGCCGCTATGACACGCCGCATGCGGCCGAGCCGGATCGCGAACGCGCCATCCGGAAAGCGATCGAAACGGCGAATCCGGGTGACGTTGTAATTCTGGCAGGCAAGGGCCATGAGACTTATCAAGTGCTGCGCGACGGGCCGATCCCGTTCGACGACCGCGAAGTAGCCCGGCGCGTTCTGCGCGCCTTCGGGTACGGCCGCACCGCCGGGAAATGAGGCGACCGGATGGAGTTCTCTCTTGCTCAGATTCAGGAGGCAACCGGGGCGCAAGTCGTTAACCTGAACGGCGAAGCGCGTATATGCGGCTGGAGTATTGATTCCAGAACACTGAGCGAGGGAGATCTCTTTTTCGCCATCAAAGGTGAGCATTTTGACGGGCATGCTTTCATCGGCGCTGCATTTGAGCGTGGCGCCGCCGCGGCCGTTATCAGCGATAGGGGGGCGGGCTTCAGCGCGCGCGGAGCTTCAGCTCCGCTGCTCTACGTCCCCGATACCTTGCTTGCCCTGCAAACGCTCGCCCAATGGGCGCGCCACGAATGGGCCCGTCCGGTGGTTGCAGTCACGGGAAGCGCCGGCAAAACAAGTACGAAAGACATCATCGCTGCTTGTCTTGGAGTGCGCTTTCGGACCGGCAAGACCAGCGGCAACTTTAATAATCAGTTCGGGTTGCCGCTGACATTGCTGCGGCTTCCGGACGAAGCGGAGATCGCGGTTGTCGAATTGGGGATGAACCACGCGGGCGAGATCCGGTGCTTAGCCGGGATTGCCGCGCCGCAGGTCGGCGTAGTCACCAACGTAGGGTACGCGCATATTGAATTTTTTGACGGGATTGAAGGGGTGGCGGCGGCTAAGCGCGAGTTAATTGAGGCGCTGCCGCCGGATGGCGTTGCGGTTCTGAATGCGGATGACGAGCGCGTGTTGAAGTTCAGAGATGTCCATCCGGGGCGCTCCATTACGTATGGCATGAGCGAGAAGGCCGAAATCCGCGCCGAAAATCTGGACCTGCGTGCTGGTGGAGCAACCTTTACCGTCAGCGGAGTTCCTTTTGAAAGCCCTCTCGTCGGGCGTCACAGTGTGTCGAACGTTTTGGCGGGCTTGGCCGCGGCGTCCGCATTCGATATCCCACTTAGCGAATTGGTGACAACGGTGGCACGGCTCTCGACCGGCAAAATGCGCGGAGAGCGATCCGACTGGCGCGGCGTTGTCATCCTGAACGATTCTTATAACTCCAATCCCGAAGCAGCGCGCAGCATGCTTGACGTGCTTCGGGAAGAGCCGGCGAAGCGGCGCATCGCGGTTTTGGGAGAGATGCTCGAGCTCGGCCATATGGCCAAGAGACTTCATCGCGAGCTGGGCGCATATGCGGCCCACTCAGGTGTGGACGTGCTAGTTGGGGTACGCGGCGTGAGCCGGCTCATGGTGGAAGAAGCCCAGAGAGCCGGGTTGTCTGATCACGCCGCGTTTTTTTTTGAAGATCCCGATGCCGCAGGCGATTTTTTACGAGAGTTTGTGCGTCCGGGCGACGCCATCCTTTTTAAAGGCTCGCGCGGTACTCACGTGGAGAACGCGCTGGCGGTTATGGAACGATAAAAGATGCTGTACTGGCTGCTGGTTCAGGTCCTGCATAAATACATCCCGGCCTTCCGCGTATTTGGCTACATTACGACTCGCATTGCCCTTGCGAGTCTTACGGCACTGGCGCTGGCGCTTATCTTTGGCCCATGGCTTATCAAAAAGCTGCGGGAGTGGAGCTTCGGACAACACATTCGCGAAGACGGGCCGCAGTCGCACCAGAAAAAGGCCGGTACTCCCACCATGGGCGGCTTGCTGATCGTCACCTGTATCGTGATTCCGACGCTGCTGTGGGTGGACCTGACCAACCAATATGTGTGGCTGGCGCTGCTCGGGCTGATCGGCTTCGGAGCGATTGGCTTCATCGATGACTACGCCAAGATCGCGAAGAAACGCAATCTCGGCCTGACGGCGAGGCAGAAGTTTTGGACCCAGGTCGTTATTGCGATGGTGATCGGGTTTTGTCTCCTGCTGCTGCACGCTCACCAGAAATACTCGACCGCCATCAACATTCCGTTTTTTAAACAGTTCAAGCCGGATCTGCTGATTGAACCGCTCACCAAGAATTTTTGGACTTATCCGCTGGCCTTCATCCCCTTTTACCTGTTCATCGTGTTTGTGATGGTGGGATCATCGAACTCGGTTAATTTGACCGACGGCCTCGATGGCCTTGCCATTGGACTGATGATCATTGCCTCCGGCGCAATGACCGCGCTAACCTACGTTTCCAGCAACGCCGCATTCTCGTCGTATTTGGATCTGGCGCGCCTGCCGAACTCTCAGGAGTTGACTATTTTTTGCGCTTCAATGTTTGGGGCCAGTCTTGGTTTCCTTTGGTATAACTGCCACCCGGCGCAAGTTTTCATGGGCGATGTGGGATCGCTCGCGCTGGGAGGCGGTCTTGGCATTGTCGCCGTCCTTATTAAGCAGGAGATCGTGCTCATCTTTATCGGCGGAATCTATGTGATTGAGGCGCTCTCGGTGATCTTGCAGGTAGGCAGCTACAAGCTGCGGAATGGCAAACGCATCTTTAAAATGGCGCCCATTCATCACCACTTCGAAGCGCTGGGCTGGCCCGAATCGAAGGTGATTGTGCGGTTTTGGATCGCCGGCCTGGTGATGGCCTTGTTCGCGCTTACGACTCTGAAGTTGAGGTAATAACAAGCAGTTGCAGTTAACAGGAAAACACGTGCTGGTAATTGGCACGAAGCGCTCGGGCCTCGCCGCCGTAGAGCTCTTGTGCAAAAACGGGGCGCAGGTTCGCGCGATGGACGCTCAACCGCCCACTCCGGAAGAGCAGGCGCGCTTTGCTTCTTTGGGAGTCGCAATAGTCGGCCAGATTCCGGAGAATATTGCGGACCAGGGCAGGGAACCGGACGTCATTGTTCTTTCTCCCGCGGTGCCATGTGATTTGCCGATGCTGCAGGATGCGCGCGAGCGCGGTGTGAGGGTGATCGGCGAAGTGGAACTGGCTTCCTATCTTCTGAAAGGTCCCGTGATTGGAATCACCGGATCGAACGGGAAGACAACCACGACCGCCCTGACCGGGCACTTGCTCCAGCAATGCGGTATTCCCTGCCAGGTTGGCGGCAACATCGGCACGGCTGTCGCGTCGATCGTCGATGCCTCGGCCGATGTCCAGTGGAACGTTCTTGAACTGTCAAGCTTTCAGCTTGAGACCATTTGCAGGTTTCGCGCTTCCATCGGCGCTTGCCTGAATGTCACGCCCGACCACCTGGACCGGCACAAAACCTTTGAAAACTACGCTTCCATTAAAGCGCGTCTTTTCGAAACCCAGCAAGAGGATGATTGCGCCGTACTCAACTACGACGACGCGACCTGCCGCGGCTATGCCGGATCCACCAAAGGGCAAGTGTACTGGTTCAGCACATCGCAGGCTGTGCCTCGGGGCGTTTCCCTTCAGGGCGACGATCTCTGCTTCGAAGGCCAGCCGTTTATGTCGCGGTCGCAGATCCGCCTTCGCGGATTGCACAATGTCGAAAATGTTCTGGCCGCCACGCTCATTGCCCATCTGGCCGGGGCGAAGCTCGCGGATCTCGGTCGTGCCGTAGAGAGCTTTCCGGGCGTGGAGCATCGAATCGAGTTTGTCCGGGAATTGAACGGCGTCGAATATTTCAATGATTCGAAAGCAACCAATGTCGATGCCGCATTAAAGGCGATCGATGCTTTCCCGCGCAATCTTTGGATCATTCTGGGCGGCAAGGATAAGGGGAGCGACTACACACCGCTGCGCGCTCCGTTGCATGAACGGGCCAAGGCCGCGCTGCTGATCGGCGCGGAGGGAGATTATCCGTACGCCGCGGCACCGCTGATCCGGAACGCGCTTACCGGATTTGTGCCGCTGATCGGCTGCGGCACGCTGGATCGCGCCGTTCAGTACGTCCACGACCACGCGCAAGCTGGCGATACCGTTCTCTTGGCGCCTGCCTGCGCTAGTTTCGATCAATTTCAAAATTACGAAGAACGCGGCCGAACATTCAAACATTTAGTGGCAGAATTGTTGTAACTACCCAATGGCGCAACGTCTCAAAACAGACTGGATCCTGTTCCTAACCGTCCTTACACTGGTTTGCTTCGGCCTGGTGATGGTCTACAGCTCGTCATCTATGATTGCGGAGCTGAAGTTCCACCTTTCCAGCACGCACTTCTTTTTCCGGCAGCTCGGGTGGGCGGTTTTTTCATTCGGCGTGCTCCTCTACTGTATGCGGCGCGATTATCGTCAGTGGAACAGCCCCAGGGTGGCATTCGCCGGCCTCGGTATCGTCCTGCTGCTGCTGCTTGCCGTCTTCCTCACCGATAGCGGAAGCCACCGCTGGTTGAAGGCCGGGCCGTTTTCGCTTCAGCCATCGGAGCTGGCAAAACCGGCCTTGGCACTGTTTCTGTCATTTTTCCTTTGCCGCCGCCTGGGTGCGGTCAACGAAAAGCATACGCTGGGTCCCATCGCGATCGCCATCTCGGTGATGGCTCTTGCGGTTGCGATTGCCGATCTCGGAACCGCGGTCGTGCTGGTCACGACGACACTTGCCGTCGTCTTTGTCGCCGGTATCGAGTACCGGTATCTGATCGTCTGCGGCGCTCTCGGGCTGATTCTCGGAGCCGGATTTATCGTAATGAAGCCGTATAGACTGGCGCGCGCCATTGACTTTGCTGATAAGAACCATACGCTACTGGCCAAGATCGACCCGAGCGGTCGCATTTTGAACTATGCCCATAAAACCGCCTCGACCAGCGATCCCGGCTATCAGCAGCTTCAATCGAAGATCGCCGTCGGCTCCGGCGGATTATTGGGTGTCGGCCTGATGGACAGCAGGCAAAAGATGCTGTACCTTCCTGAGGCTCACACGGATTTCATCTACGGAGTTGTAGGCGAAGAGACTGGGTTGTTTGGCGCCGGGCTGGTAGTAATTGGCTTCGTGGTTGTCCTCTGGCGCGGCCTGCGAACGTATGTCCATGCCGCCGACAACTTCGGCCGGTATCTGGCGCTCAGCGCAACCGTGTGCGTGGTTGTTCAGGCGCTCATTAATATGAGCGTAGTCCTCGATTTGGTTCCGAATAAAGGCATTCCACTGCCCTTCATCAGCTACGGTGGAAGCTCGCTGCTAAGCACGCTGCTGCTGATGGGCATGTTGCTGAGCGTCAGCGAGCATGCAGCATGAGCATGATGTGCTCATTTAGGCACAGTGGGGCAAGCGCTTCCGCCTGCTATCTCCGCAACCTGCTGGAGAGTGGGGCAGGCGCTTCCGCCTGCCGTTCCTGCGCTCGACCATTGCCACTCAGCTGGATTTCCCACAAACCCGGCAGTCACCGGATTCCATTCAATGTAGCGAACAGTCCGGTGCAGCTCATTATCGCTACGAATCCAATGGTCGAACGACTCGTCCTGCCAAAAGGCATGTCCGGTGCGACCCAAAATTTTGTTGGCTTTATACGCTGTAGAACCCTTCAGCCAGCGAAGGATTTTGGACAACGGAGCCGTTGGCTGCCAAAGTACATGGACGTGATTCGGCATAATTACCCACGCTTGAAGTTCGTAAAAGAGCCGTTCTTGTTCCCCGCGCCAGAGCGTATCCCTCACCATTTTCGCCACACGTGGATCTTTAAGCCAAAGTGGTCCGGAAGTCGCTTGGTCGGCCTGCCGGTCATTCATAACGAATGCCTTTCCCGCTGGTTTGGCAGATGGCACCACTTGTCCCTCATGGGTTCGCGGAAGCGAACCGGCCAAGCGCCATGTTATGAACAACGAAGTTCCTGCAATAGGTTCTGGCTGCCAGTGCGGCAGCCTTCGACGATAGAACATAGAATTCCGGCAGGCGAAAGCGCCTGCCCCACCAAAGTGTCGTGTTACCGCCAGCCAAAAGTCTCATCAACATGCCATACTCCTTCCTGCTGACTGGTGGCGGAACGGGTGGCCATGTGTTCCCGGCTCTCGCCGTGGCGCGTGTGCTGCGCGAGCGTGGGCATCGGCTGCTGTTTGTGGGTACGCGCGCCGGTATGGAGTCTCGCCTGGTGCCGGAGGCCGGATATGAGATGGAGTTCATCCGCAGCGGCGGCCTGAACCGGGTTGGGCTGCGCAAACAGATCCAGTCGGCTATACAACTTCCAGTTGGCATCGCCGCGGCTCGCCGGATATTGCGCCGCTTTCGTCCAGATGCCGTCTTCAGCATGGGCGGCTTTGTTGCCGGACCTGTCATGATTGCCGCTGTTTTTGCGCGCATTCCGCTGATTATCATGGAACCGAACGCAGTTCCGGGTTTTGCAAACCGCAAGGTCGCCCGGCATGTGTACCGGGCGCTGCTCGGCTTCGAATCCACTCGCGCCTGCTTCCCAGCGGGACGCTCGGAAGTTACGGGGCTGCCGGTGCGGCCGGAATTCTTCAACCTGCGCCCGAAAGCGGAGGGCGCGTTCAGCGTGTTGATTACCGGCGGCAGCCGCGGAGCGCGAACCCTGAACCGGGCCTCGCGCGAAAGCTGGCCTTTGTTCCGCGAGCGCGGGGCAGGCGTGCGCATCATTCATCAAACCGGCGCTATCGAGCACGAGGTGCTCGCAAAATCGTTCCGAGATTCCGGCGTACAGGGCGAAGTGGTTCCGTTCATTTCAAACATGCCGTGCGCCTTCGCAAATGCCGATATGGTCGTGGCTCGCGCAGGCGCAGGGTCTGTCAATGAGATCGCTGCCGCAGGCATGCCCTCCGTGCTTGTTCCATTGCCCTTTGCCGCTGACGACCATCAACGCAAGAACGCGCAATCGCTGGTGGACGCGGGCGCTGCGCGGATGCTATTAGATGCAGAAATCAGCGGCGAGCGCCTGTTCCAGGAGATTGAATCGCTCCGCAACAACCCGGACGTCCTGAGCCGCATGCGGGATCGGGTACGCCAATTCGCCCACCCGGGCGCGGCGGAACGAGCAGCCGAGGTTCTGGAGGAGGCCGCGCTCACAGGAAGATGAAAAAAGTTATCGATGAAAGCCTAAATATGCTGTATTGCGCATTGACACCCGGAAGCAAAGCCGAAACAATACGTTTGAAGAATGTTTTTTAAGCCCCAACACGTACACTTCGTGGGTATCGGGGGCATTGGGATGAGCGGAATCGCAGAGGTCCTGCTCACACTGGGCTACCAGGTTTCCGGTTCCGACCTTAAGTCGACCGCGATAACCGAACGCCTGGCGAAGCTCGGCGCGGCCATTTACATTGGCCACCGGCCGGAAAACGTGGATGAAGCAAAAGCAGTTGTCGTGACCTCTGCGCTGGATCCTGCGAATCCCGAAGTCGCTGAAGCGCGGCGGCTGCAGATACCTGTTATTCCCCGCGGCGAGCTGCTGGCCGAGTTAATGCGCCTGAAATTCGGCATTGCCATTGCGGGCAGCCATGGAAAGACCACGACGACATCGATGGTCGCCGGCATCTTGAATGCCGCGAATCTCGATCCAACAGTCGTTGTCGGCGGGCGAATTGCGGGCTTGCAGGGTTCAAACGCCAGAGTCGGCAAAAGCAGCATTCTGGTGGTTGAGTCAGACGAAAGCGACGGCTCGTTTCTAAAACTCGCGCCCATAGTCGCGGTCGTCACCAATGTTGATCGGGAGCACCTGGACCATTACGCCTCGCTCGCCGATATCCAGTCCGCTTTCACCCAGTTTGTTAACAGTGTTCCTTTCTACGGCGCTGCCATTTTGTGCATGGAAGACAAAAATATTCAGCAAATCTTCCCTGCCATCCGCCGCCGCACCATTACGTATGGCCGGTCCGCGCAAGTGGACCTTGAAATTCAGGATGTCACGCTCGAAGCGACCGGCAGCAGCTTCTCGATACGGCGCCGCGACAGCGAACTGGGGCGATTCCATCTTGGTGTGCCGGGCTTGCACAATGTCCTGAACGCGACCGCTGCTATCGGCGTGGGACTCGAAATGGATGTTCCCGTCGCGCAAATCCAGGAAGGTCTGGCTGCCTTCACCGGCGTCGATCGACGGTTTTCGATCCGCGGCGTCGAACGCGGCATCACGGTGATCGATGATTACGGCCACCATCCAACTGAAGTGAAAGCAACACTCGCCGCCGCAAAGCTCTCCCCGTACCGGCGGATCCACGTCTTGTTCCAGCCGCATCGCTTCTCTCGCACCAAATATCTGCTGGATGAGTTCGGCACGGCTTTCCACCAGGCAGACGATGTTTACCTTCTGGATATCTATGCGGCTTCGGAGCCGTCCATAGAAGGCGTGACAACCGAAGTGCTGGTGGAAAAAGTACAATCTTACGGGCACCGTTCGGCACACTACGTGGCGACAGTTGAGGAGGGAATTAACGCAATTGCGGCTTCGGCCGAGCCGGGCGATGTGATCATTACGCTTGGCGCGGGCAGTGTCTCTCAAGCGGCGGATAAGATCCTCGACAAACTGCGGGAGGCTGCCTGATGGTTCGTCGCCAGGAGCCGGTCGAACGAGTGCGCTGGGGCCGCTTCACTTTCTGGCTGATTGCGGGCGTGTTCCTCATGGTGACCACGTTGTTTGCCTGGCACCGCACCGAAGAGTTTCTGATCAAAGATGGCCGCTTCCAGGTAGCGGAGGCGGATGATTTTGCCGGGCAGAGCCCGAATCTCATCGTGGAAGGAATACATTATGCGTCGACTTCCCAAGTCCGTCACATCTTCGCGGAGGATTTTGGCCGGAGTCTCTACCTGGCCCCTGTTCAGAAGCGCAGGGTACAACTTCTGCAGATCGATTGGGTGGAGAACGCGTCGGTTTCGAAGATCTGGCCGAACACGCTGAGGGTGCACATTCAGGAGCGCACACCGGTAGCTTTCGTCCGGCTCCTGAGCCGTAGAGATCACTCGTCGCACTTTGCCTTAATTGACCGCGACGGCTACATCTTGCGCCCGAGAGTGGCCGCTAAATTTACGCTCCCCGTCATTTCGGGAATCAGCGAAACCGAATCGCGTGAGAATCGCCGTGCCCGCGTTCACCGGGTGCTGGCCATGCTGAAGGAAATCGGTTCGCTGGCCGCCCGGATCTCCGAGATCAACGTCGCGGACCCGAATGATCTTGTGATATCCGAGCATGTTGAGGATCGCGTGCTCAATTTGATGCTCGGAGATGAAAATTACACCGAGCGTCTGCAGAACTTCCTGGCGAATTACAGCGAAATCAGAGAGAAGCGTCCCGATGCAACTACGCTCGACTTGCGTGTTGACGGCGTTATCACAGCGGTAGGAGACCAACAGGGTGGGTAATAAGACAAAACTAGCAGTAGGACTTGACCTTGGCAGCACCAGCACGCGCGTGGTCATTTGCGCCCTTGAGGGCGACAGTCTACGTTTTCTCGGTTACGGCGAAGCGCCCGTTCACGCTTGGAACCGCTCCCGGCTAGCGGATCAGGAGGCGCTCACCCAGAGCGTTCGTTTCGCCTTGCACGAAGCGGAACTCCGGGCGCAAGCCTCTCCCGAATCTACTGTGATTGGCATCGGCGGCTGCGTATCCGGCGTGAACAGCCGCGGAGTTTACGAATTTGGGCGCCGCCGTGAAATCGAAGCCGACGATCTTCGTTACGCAGTCGAACTGGCTGCCCGCGTCCGGCTTGAAGAAGACCGGCAGGTGCTGCAAATCTGTCCGCAGGATTTTACGCTCGACGGTCGCGCCGGGTATCGAAATCCGAAAGGCATCCTGTGCGCTCGTCTAGAGGCCAATGTACACGTCGTCACGGTTTCGATGCAGGATCACCAAGGGCTGATTTCGGCCGTTCACCAGGCTCATCTGGCGGTAGATGAGTCTGTGTTTGAGCCGATCGCGGCAGCCTATGCGTCTATCCTGCCGGAGGACCGCGCGCGGGGCGTTGCACTGGTTGATATCGGCGCTCAGTCCACCCATCTGGCCGTGTACGATGGCGATGCGCTGCTGCATGCCACATCCATTCCGGTTGGCGGGGAGCACTTCACGCGGGATGTCTCATGGCTGCTGAAGGTTAACTACGAAGATGCCGAGAACCTCAAGCGTGAATACGGCTGCGCCATTACAGGAACAGTTTCCGATAGTAGCCTGGTCGAAATTCCTTCCGCCGAAGGCCGCGGTATGCGCGAGGCGCCGCGCCGGCAGTTGAACGAAATTCTTGAAGCGCGCGCGGAGGAGATCTTCGAGCGGATTTATGCCGAGATTTTGCGGGTCGGCATGGAGCAGTCTTTGCTCGAAGGGGCGGTTCTCACCGGCGGAGGTTCCATGTTGACCGGAATGTGTGATATGGCCGAGCGCATTTTGAATTGCCAGGCGCGCAACGGACTCGCCACCGGCCTGGAAGGGTGGCCGAAGGACCTGGACAACGCTGCCTGGACCACCGCCGCGGGTTTGGCCATGTATTCCGGGCGGCTGAAGATGAAGCGTGATTGGAAGCGGGCCCCCACGGGACTCGCTGGTCTCGCGTTGCGATAGGCGACGATTGCGGCTGCCGATTCTGAACCGCGCACATTAGTAAGCGGATAGTTAGTAAGTGATCAGGAGCGAGGGTAAATATATGTCGGACGATTTGAAGTTTCTCATTGAAGACGAAGTGCAGCTTGGCACCCGCATCAAGGTGGTCGGAGTGGGCGGCGGCGGCTCAAATGCCGTCACCCGCATGCTGCAGGAAGGACTCGCAGGTATCGAGTTCTATGTGTTGAATACGGATAAGCAGGCGCTGGCCGCATCTCCGGTGGCGAACAAAATAGCCATTGGCAAGAAGCTGACCAGCGGCCTCGGAGCGGGCGCCGACCCTTCGATTGGCCGTCAGGCCGCGCTCGAAGACACTGAACAGATTATCGAAATTCTGGAAGGCGCCGATATGGTATTCGTCACGGCTGGACTCGGAGGCGGCACTGGTACCGGTGCCGCGCCAGTCGTGGCCTCTCTGGCGAAGGAGTTGAACGCGCTCACTGTCGCGGTTGTGACCAAGCCGTTTGCGTTCGAGGGCCCGCGCCGGATGAAGCAGGCCGAACGCGGCCTCGCAGAACTCGCCGGAAGCTGCGACACTCTCATCAGCATTCCGAACGAAAAGCTACTGGGACTCGCCCCGAAGGGCACCAGCTTCGTGCAATCGTTCCGGATGGCCGATGACATCCTGCGTCAGGCCGTACAGGGGATCGCTGACATCATTACCACGCCTGGCATGATCAACCGCGACTTCTCCGATATTCGAACCATTATGGTTGGCATGGGGTACGCGATGATGGGCACCGCCATTGCCTCGGGCGATAACGCTCCCATCGAAGCGGCGCAAAAGGCGATCAACAGTCCGCTCATGGAAGAGGGCGGAATTCTCGGCGCGCGCGGCATGCTGATCAACATTACGGCGTCCAGCCAGCTCGGGATACACGATGTGAATGAGGCTTGTAATCTCATTCGAGCGGCCACCCAAAACGATGACGCGCAGATCAATTTCGGCATCGTGCTTGACGAGAGCATGGCCGACAAGGTCAAGATCACGGTGATTGC